>JAZNFQ010000038.1:0-47146 GCA_045576075.1 Clostridia bacterium | reverse complement strand
AGGTTCGAATCCTGCAACCCCGCCCAGAAAAAATCCCCACACTTGCGTGTGCGTATTTTTTAGTTATTCCCCTATTCTGTTATGTATATCCTGCTGCCCCGCGGCAAGTTGCGGTCAAGCCAATCTATATGTTCCTTGCGGAGTCTTATACATCCATGCGAAATCATAACCCCTGTGCGATTGTCAAACGGTTTTCCGTCATATCCGATAAGAGTAGAATGAAGCGCATAATTGCCGTGAAAAACAAGACAAGGGCCTACATAATATTCATCGTAATACCACGCTTCCATTCTGTATTGATACTCGTAACTGCCCGTAATTGTCGGCGAGTTTGGCGCACCTATTGCACAAGGGAAAGCATCAACCTCTTTCCACTTACCTTTTGAACCTGTATATACTCTGACTAAATAATCAGACTTATCAACCCACACAAGATAATTTGTTCTGCTTGAAAGCTCCCACTTGTTAACAGAAAGTTTTTGTCTTTCCTCGTGTACGAGAGATGATTCCCCAAGGCAAACATCTATATGGTCGCCAAAATCAATAGTTTCTATCTCAGAGCCAAATGCCTCGGCGAGCGAACGTACAGGAACAAAGACTTTTCCGTCTATTTCCTCGCACAGCCTCGGCAAATATGTATCTGCGTCAAACATAGTTGCATATGCTGTTCCTACATTAAATATCACAGCTTTATCATCTACCGAGCAAACAACACTGTTATATTTTTCGTCATATGCGACATCTATACCAAGTGCCTCTGCTACCTCTCGAACGGGAACCATTGCTATATCATCTATAAGTCTTGCTCTGGGATAGAGGTCGAGCTGCTGTCCTTCTGCATATACAACAATTGCGTGCTCGTACATAGGACAACCATCTAATGCAAAGCTGCTCGCGATTTGCGGGGCACCGCTCTCATCCAGATATCCGTAGGTTTCAAGGACAATATCTTCTCCTATCCCATATGTATCATCATAATATTTAAGATAAACAAGTCCCCTTTTTAATCTGAGTATAAATTTTTCGCCCGCTTTCAGCTCGTTTACATTAAATTTCAAGTCTAGGCTTGTGGTTATCCCGCCTATCCATTCTTCTGCCTGTCCGAGTTTTTCTCCTTTCTCGTTAAACAGTTCAAATACAGCAACAGAATCTATAACCTGCATACGAGGTATCATTGTCACAGCAATCTCTATTGCCTGAACTTTATCCTCTTCCTTTTCATCAATATCATTCAATGTATCGGCAATTATTTCAGCCTCGGTCTGCTCTGTATTTTCAGCAAAAGCAATCGTCCCCAGAAAGGCTGATATTGTAAGCAAAATACAAATGCAAAAACAAATTGTCCTCTTCATATTACCTCTCCTTAATTTATCTTTTCCGTAAACTTTCAAGCACCCTTTCAAAGTAATCGGGAAGGGGCGACTCGAACTCCATATATTCGTCTTTAATAGGATGAATGAATCCGATTTTATACGCGTGCAGCAATTGCCCCACAAGCTTGAACTCGTCCTTTTTTACTCCATAGGTCTTGTCGCCAACTATCGGATGTCCGTTATGCGACATATGAACTCTTATCTGGTGGGTTCTCCCCGTTTCTAACACACATTCTATGAAGGTATATTTCCCCAGCCTTTCCAAAACTCTGTAGTGCGTAACTGCCTCCCTTGAATTTCGGTCTGTTATCGTCATCTTTTTTCTGTCACTTAAATCCCTGCCAATCGGCGCATCAATCGTACCTGTATCAGCAGAAAAGCCCCCATGCACGAGTGCCTTGTAGGCACGTGTCAAACTATGCTCCTTTATCTGCTCAGATAGCCCTATGTGCGCCGCATCATTTTTTGCAACCATTAAAAGCCCGCTTGTATCTTTATCTATCCTATGCAGTATTCCGGGGCGTTTCTCTCCGTTTATCCCCGAAAGAGTACCTGCGCATCTATACATCAGAGCATTTACAAGTGTTCCTGTATAATTTCCTACCGCAGGGTGAACAACCATTCCCTGGGGCTTATCAACCACAAGCATATCGTCATCTTCGTATACTATATTTATGGGAATGTCCTCGGGCAAAATTTCAGTTTCATCAACCTCGGGGATAGTTACTATAATTTCATCTCCCGCCTTTACCTTGTAATTGGCCTTAACCGACAAATCGGAAACGGTTACATCCCCGCCCTCTATCAGCTTTTGAATATGAGAACGCGTTATAGAGGAAATTCTGTCACTTAAAAGCTTGTCTATCCTGACGCCCGCATCCTCAGCCGTAACGCTAATATAAATAGGCTCACTCACTGTCAACATCCTCCGTTTCGCAGAGCTTTTCTTCGCAGGCAGCCGCCTTTTCCTCCGCAAATAAAAAATGAATAAGCAACATTCCCGCGCCCACGCATACCGCAATGTCTGCAATATTGAACACAGGGAAATCAATAATACGAAAATCCAGAAAATCTACAACATAGCCCCTAAGCAATCTGTCAATCAGATTTCCGACTGCACCGCTTATTACAAGGGCTGTTCCGCATTTCATCCATACTGTCCTAAGTTCTTTTTTGGTCTTTATAAGCAAGGCAAGCAGCAGGGCAAGCACTATGACCGAAATAATTATAAAAATTACCCTGCCGCCGCTGAACATACCAAAGGCTATTCCTTTATTCTCCACATAAGTAAAATGAAAAAAATTATCTATAACAGAAAGCGTTTCAATGGGCATAAGAAATCTTTCCGCTGCTATCTTCGTTATAATATCGGCTATGAGAATAATCGCCGCAAGTATAATATAAAACATACTAAAAACACTCCGTACTTTTTAGTCAACAAAAGGGAACAACAATGTGTTCCCATTAAAATCATTTTTTAAAGACCCCTATTCAAACCGAATAACAGTCACGCCAATTCTGCCTTTTCGTGTTACTGCGCCAACTTTTTCAAGTCTCATTCTGCCAAGTCCGCGCGCCGAAATTAGGTCACCCTCGCACAGTTTTTCAGACACAGACTCACAAACCTCCCAATTAAGTGAGATTGCACCCTGCCCTATAAGCTCTGCCGCACGGCCTCTCGAAATTCCTGCCGCCAGCGACAATACCGAATCAAGTCTGAGCGATGAAACCGTCCCGCCTATTTCACGCGTTTTGGGTTTGGGAATTTCTATATCATTTAAGCCGCATATTTCCGCCTTTATTCCGCATCTTCCTACTTTATCAAGATTAAGCAGAATATAGTCCGCAATATCACTCTTTACAAAAATAACTGCACCGCCTTTGGTACATAGTATGTCTCCGATATTTTCACGGGTTATACCAAGCCCCATTAGGCTGCCGAGATAATCGCGGTGTGTAAGAGCGGAAACGTTTCTGCCCTCAAGTCTGATTGCCGTCAGTATCTCGCCAAGTTCAAAGTCCGCATATTCGGGAACACACACCATTACGGTTCGCTCCGCCCCGTCATATCCTCCCTCGAACGAAATTGACAGATTATCAGGCATAAAAATATTTTTCTCTATTAATACACGTTGCGCGGGATTTAAAAATCCGACAGTCTTTACCTGATAATTTTTCTCGGCAAGCAAAACAGCGTCCTCTGCCCGTGAGAGAACGAGCTTGTCCTCCTTATCGGTCTGCATCATATTGCTTTAGCTCCAGGGAAATGCCGTCTTGGTTTCGCTTTTTATAATATCGCTCATAATATCAACATTGCTCGGAACAATGATAAATATGCCGTTTGAAACCTTTTGGATATCACCGTCGAGTGCATACACAGCCCCACTGAGAAAATCAATAATTCTGCGTGCAACATTCTTCTCTACAGACTCAAGATTAACAACAATCGGCTTTCTGCTCTTTAAATGGTTTGTTATATCGCGTGATTCTTCGAAAGATTCAGGCTGAATAACAACAACTCTCATTTGATTAGATGAGTTATGCAATTTTACAACGCGACTGCTCCTTCTCTCGTTAAATCTGTCAAAAGCCGACGGCTCATACTCTTCTATTCTGTCATTTTCATAGGTATCCTCAAACTCTTCTTCTGCCTCAAAACCAACCAAATTCAACATTTTGTTCATAAAGTTTCCCATTCTTAAACCTATCCCTTCTTTAATAATATGTTAACATTCCTCTTGGAATTAATAATTTACTCTTTCTCCAAATATAGCTGTGCCGACGCGGATTATTGTTGCACCCGCCGCGATTGCAGCCTGATAATCATGGGTCATCCCCATTGAAAGTTCCTGCATATCCACGTTCTGTATCTTCATATTTCTTATTTTTTCAGCAAGCGCCCCAAGACGAGAGAAAAGCTCATAATTCTGTTCGTAGGTAAAATCCCTCACAGAAATTGTCATAAGACCTTTTATGTGCACATTCTCAAGCTCGCTTATCTTTTCGCAAAGGAGCGGTACATCCTCAGGGTTTGTCCCCGACTTGCTCTCCTCACCCGATATGTTGACCTGAATTAATATATCCTGAATTTTGCCGATTGCCGCAGCCCTCTTGTTTATCTCAAGCGCCAGCTCAAAGCTGTCAACCGAGTGGATAAGGCACACCTTGTCAATTATATGCCTCACCTTATTTTTCTGCAGTTGCCCGATAAGATGCCATTTTATGTTATCATTTTCAAATTCAGGATGCTTTGACACAATTTCCTGCGGTCTGTTCTCCCCAAAATCAAAAAGTCCCGCCTTTGCTGCCTCTTTCAGCATCTCTATAGGTTTGGTCTTGGTCACCGCAACAAGCTTTATCGCAGACGTATCCCTGTTTGAGAGCTTTGCCGCCCTCTCAATATCACTTTTAACTGATTTGATATTGTCTGCAATACTCATTTGCGATAACCTCACTAAAACATATACCTATCTTATAATTTTACCATCCTCAAGATTTCTGCAGGAAACTATAACCTCATCATATATCTGGAGCTTCGCCCCACCCGATTGCGGCTCTGCGCTATCTACAATTGCCCACTCATCATTTCTATAGCGTACATTAACAGGCACAAATTTAGCCACATCAAGCCGAAGTACATATATGCCCGTCACCCCATCTTTTACATGGAGGCATTGCACAGGGAGCTTTATACCGCTTGACGATACCAGGATGATATCCGCATTTACCTCGCTTGATGAATATACACCATCTGCATATCTGTTGGTGGATATCACAACCGCGCGCTTACCATCTTCGGCATCCGATATGCGCCGTACTGTGCCTCTGACTGCAGTATCTGATAAATCAAACATCTCCATCTGTATGCTTTGACCTTCCCTGATATGCTCAGCATCTTTTTCATTAAGCGCAGCTGCAAAATACCAGTTATAGTTATTAATAATCTTACATATAGGTTGCCCTGCCTCAATAATTTCAGGGAGTTTATCTTCTTCAACCGATAACGCCTCAAGATATGACGGCGTCGCCATCATTGCGTTATCATAAGAGAGCTCATCCTCAAGTCCGTCAATTCTTGTGCTGAATACACCGCCCGTAGTCGCAACTATTGCGTGGCCTCCGCCGAGCTTTGCCAAAAGCGAGTAAAGCTGTGCCTCAAGTTGTTCTTTGGTGAAAGTCGCACTATTTGCGTCTGTGCCCGCTTGCTTTCTCAAAACAAGGCTGTTTATTTCTTCTGTTATATCTTCAGATTTGCTCAAATCTCCAAATCTGCGCATATCCGACATCTCTCTTGACAGCTCGGATATTCTCTTTTCCGCCGCAGCGGGACTGCTTATATAAACTGAATTTTCTGCATCGAGCCCTCTTGAACGTATCATTTTATGCAAGTTTTTTATCTCGTCCATAGTAGCAGCATCAGGCGCAGCAGCATAGACATAGCCTAAAACCTGCCCCTCCTTCACGCGCTCCCCCTCGGATGCTATACACTCAAGATATCCGCCCGTCGGAGAAGTGATTATGCTTTGCTGTCTGAATACATACCCAACCGTACGCACCGTTTCACGCACAGAGCCACTGCGCGCAACCGTGGTCGATAAATTATTATGAACGCTGACAAAGACTGCCGCAGCCAAATAAAGCATAACCGCAGCAGCAAGTATAATCGACACAGCCTTTATCCCGCTCATTTTCTTGCGCTTTCCACGTTTTCGAGATACCCGTCCCAAATCAACGTTAGAATCAGCCATCGGTCTTCCCCTTTCGGATGAATTGGTACCCCATATTTGTCAAAAAACAAAAATATAGCCATAAAGACGCAGTTTCGCATCTTTATGACTATATTATAGCATCTCTTTTTTAAGTGTAAACCTCATAAATTGATTTGTATAGAAAATTTAATCACTTTGTAACATCAATTCTCAATCCAAACAATTTCTTTATTCCGCCGAAACCACGTCAACTGCCTTTTCGCATATCTGCGCGACTCTAACTTTATCTTCTCGACAGCTTCATCAAGAGAACACTTGCCATCAATATAAAGAAGCAGCTCCTTGTATCCTATGGCTTGCATCGCAGTTGAATTTCTGCGTATTCCCATTTCCGCAAGACGCTTTACCTCATCGAGCAAGCCTTCCTCCATCATTATGTCAACGCGTCTGTTTATCCGCTCATACAGGCGTTCTCTGTCCATATTAAGACCGATTATTTCAGCCTCATAAATTGGAGTCGCTACAGCAAGCTTATCTGCCTCTGTTTTGGTCATACCACTTGTTTTGCAAATTTCGAGTGCGCGTATCACGCGCTTTGTATTGTTGGGATGTATGCTCTCTGCCGCAATTTCATCAATCTCACGCAGCATATTATGGAGAACCTCGTTTCCCTCACTCTCGGCAATTTCCCAAAGCTCTGCTCTGTATTTATCATCTCTCATTCCTTCGGGATATTCAATCTGATTTACCACGCTGTCGATATAAAGTCCCGTTCCCCCACACAAAACAGGGAGCTTCCCCCGAGAGATTATATCATCAATACAGGTGCGCGCCTTTGACACAAACTCTGCAACGCTGTAATCTTCGTTCGGGTCTGCAAAGTCAATCATATGATGAGGTACCTCTGCCCTCTCCTTAGCAGTCGGCTTAGCTGTACCGATATCCATATATTTATAAATCTGCATAGAATCACACGATACAATCTCGCCATTTCTCTGTTTTGCAAGCTCAATGGCAAACGCAGTCTTTCCCGAAGCCGTCGGGCCGACAACACATACTATATTCGGTTTTTCTGTAGTTTGCCTTTCCATATATATCCCTCAATTACCCGCTATTACAGCTTACGCTTAAACATTTTCTCTATTTCGTCCTTTGAAAACTCAATCCTTATAGGTCTTCCATGGGGACAGGTTCTTATACCCTTTCTATCCATATCCCATACCTTGTTAATCAAATCCTGCATCTCTGTCAGATTTAACTTGTGGTTTGCCTTGATTGCATATTTGCACGCAATCATATCAAGGGCACGCTCCTCAAAATTTAAGGCAGAATGGGAACCCTTCTCTGCAACCGCCTCGCCAATCTCTAATATAAGGTCGCGAATTGTATTCTCATCTGCCGCAACGGGAGTTGCGTTTACAATTATGCTCCCCGAGCCGAAATCCTCTATATCAAATCCAAAAGCCGTATATGCATCAAGGTTTGATAAAACCGTCTGCGCCTCGGCAAAATCCAGCTTTAATATCATGGGCACAAGTAGCATCTGCGAGAGGCGCTCTTTTGCGTAATAAGATTTCTTAAGCTCTTCAAACCTCATTCTCTCGTGGGCGGCATGCTGGTCAATCATATAAAATATATCATCACCCTGACACAAAATATAAGTTTCAAACACTTGACCTATCGGCAAGGGAGTTTTTGTTTCCTCAAACAAACCGATGTTTATATCCCTTTCAGGTTCCTTTATACTATCAGTTGCATCTGTTTCGCGTATTTCAAACTGAGCCTTTGGCTTCTCCTCTTCAAGAAAGTTGCGGTCTGAAAAAAATGTGTCCTCTTTATTTTCTTCGATAATCTGTTTATTCTTGGGAACAACGCTGTCTAAATATTCTTCGACTATCTCTACAGGCGGTCTTTTCAAAATATTCGCACGCACGCTACCTGAGTCTGCCTTTCGGGTATCGTTGTGATTATTTGCTCCACTTGCAGAATTTATATATTCATAGCTTTTAGCAGTCTTTTCTTCCGCCTTATCCTGTTCTCCCCCGCGCAAAGCATTACTTACCGCATGGTGGAGTATCTCATATACTCTGTTTTCGTTTGCGAACTTGATTTCAGTCTTTGCGGGATGAACATTTACATCAACGCACTGGGGCGCAATCTGTATATCGAGAACGAAAAACGGAAACTTCCCAACCATCAGGAAATTTCTGTAACCTTCCGCTATAACCTTTGACGCAACGTGATTTTTAATATACCTGCCGTTAACAAACAAGGTCTGGCGGCTGCGATTTCCGCGCGCAATCTCGGGCTTTCCCAAGACCCCGCAAATTTTAAGGTTATCCTCTGTATATTCTACGGGAATTATCGCTTTCGCATGGTCTATCCCATAAAGTTTAAGAATAACATTTTGCAGTTTTCCGTCACCCGATGTCGCAAAAACTTCCTTATCATCGCAGATATATGTAAATGCAATGTCGGGTCGCGACAGTGCAATCCTTCCAAGCACATCCGCTACATAACCTGCTTCTGTTGAATCCTTTTTCAAGAACTTCATTCTTGCAGGAATATTTTCAAAAAGTTTCTGGACAACCATAGTGGTGCCAACACCACACGCAATCATATCCCGCGAGATAACCTTGCCTCTGTCTAAATGCATAATGACGCCCTCGTCATTTTCTGCAGTTCTCGTTATTACCTCTACGTCTGCAACTGCACAAATACTCGACAATGCCTCGCCGCGAAAACCCATTGTAGCAATAGAGTAGAGGTCATCTATATCCTGAAGTTTGCTTGTTGCATGGCGAAGAAATGCCGTTTCAACTTGGGCAGGTTCAATTCCACACCCATTATCACAAACCCTTATATATTCAATTCCGCCCTTGCGTATCTCGACCTCAATCGTGGTCGCGCCCGCATCTATAGAATTCTCTACAAGTTCTTTGACAACAGCAGACGGGCGCTCTGCAACCTCTCCCGCTGCAATCTTATCCGCAACCTCCTGCGGAAGCACTTTTATATTCGGCATTTTTTCACACCCCATTTCACAAACAGAAATTACATCCTTAATTTACATCTCTATATGTTTAGCTGTTCTTTGCCTTTGCCTGAAGGTCATATAAAACTGTGAGAGCTTGCATAGGCGTCATAGAATTGAGGTCAAGCGTTTTCAGTTCTTCGCATACCTCATTCGCCGCAGAACCCAAAAAGCCAAGCTGCATTCCGTCATTACGTTCCGCTCCCGATGCCTTGATTTTCGCTTCTCGCACGTCTTTCGGCTCTTCAAGCTCAAGCGAGCTTACAATTTCTTTTGCTCTGTTTACCACAGACTTCTTGACACCTGCAAGAGCGGCAACATCAACGCCATAGCTTTCATCCGCTCCGCCTCTTATTATCTTGCGCAAAAAGCTGATTGTTCCGCCATGCTTTTTTACTGCAATGCAATAATTTTTGACATTTGGAATTTTCCCTTCAAGCTGGGTCAGCTCGTGATAATGCGTTGCAAACATCGTCTTTGCTCCGCATTTTTTGGCATCTGCAATATATTCTACAACCGACCACGCAATTCCAAGGCCGTCATAGGTGCTTGTTCCTCTTCCGATTTCGTCGAGGATGACAAGGCTCTTATCCGTGGCATTATCGAGTATGTAGGCAACCTCTGTCATCTCTACCATAAAGGTACTCTGTCCTGATGATAAGTCATCTGATGCCCCTACCCTTGTGAAAATCTTGTCCACTATTCCAATCTCCGCACTATCGGCAGGAACAAAGCATCCCGCCTGTGCCATCAACACAATAAGGGCGGTCTGGCGCATATATGTAGACTTACCCGCCATATTCGGTCCTGTTATAATCGAAATCTGATTTTCTCTGTTATCTAAAGTTGTATCGTTTGGAATAAACGAGCCGCCCTTTAACAGCTTTTCCACAACGGGATGTCTTCCGCCCTTTATCACAATCTTGTCCGACATATTGACTGTCGGCATAACGTATGAGTATCTCTCAGATACCGCTGCAAACGAGCAAATCATATCCACCATAGCAACAATTTCCGCCGCAGAACATACGCGGGAAAACGCACCCGCAACCGTTTCTCTGACCTGACAGAAAAGCTCATATTCCATATCGATTATTTTTTCGCTTGCATTTAATATCTCTTCCTCAAGCTCTTTAAGCTCGGGCGTTATAAACCTCTCTCCGTTTGTGAGAGTTTGTTTTCTCATAAAATAATCAGGCACAAGGTCTAAATAGGAATTACTGATTTCGATATAGTAACCGAAAACTTTGTTAAAGCCGAGCTTCATAACCTTTATACCCGTCTTTTCCTTTTCCTGCTCCAGAATTTCCCGCAGGACGCTCTGTCCGTTGTCAACAAGGTTGCGCATACGGTCAAGTTCCGCATTTGCTCCCTTTTTAATCATACCGCCGTTTCGCAAAACAGCAGGGGCTTCTTCGTCTATATTATCCCCAATCACTCTTTTTATGTCATCGAGGGTATCAAGCCTTTCCGCACAGCCACGCAAAAGCTTTGACCCAGCCCCCTTTAAGACCTCCAAAAGCTCGGGGAGCTTTGTAAGCGATGCATAAAGCCCGAGCAGGTCGCCGCAATTTGCATTCTTATATACAATTCGGTTTATCAGGCGTTCCATATCACGAACGCCGCGCAGCGCTTCCGTCAGCTCCTCACGCATAATCGGATCGCCTACAAGTTCGCCAACTGCAAGGTGTCTGTTGGTAATTGCCGCACAATTGCAAAGGGGCGCTGTAAGACTTTTACGAAGGAGTCTTGCCCCCATCGCAGTCGATGTCATATTGAGGGTGCTCAGCAGTGAGCCTCTCGTGTTTCGGTCACGCATAGTTTCGATAACCTCAAGGTTTCTCAGACTATACATATCGAGCTGCATCTTCTCTGCATCGCGGTTTACATCTATCCCTGTTATATTTTTAAGCTCGGTTTTCTGCGTTTCCTCAAGGTATACCAAAAGCGCACCGACAGCGCGTATACTATGTTTCTTATCCTCGGGGATAACCGCTTCTATCCCACCAAACTGGGCTTTAATCTTCTCTGCTGCCTCCATCAGCTCAAATGCCCAATTTCGGAAATTACGGACAAAACCGCCCGTTTTATCCTTAATCACCTCAACAAGTTCGGTATCCTCGAAGCCCTCAAGATTAATAATAATCTCTGCGGGCATATATTTTACAAGCTCGTTTAAAAGCTGTGTTTTATTGTCGGCACTTTCTATCTCCGACACGGCACATTCGCCCGTTGTAATATCAACAAACGCAACCGCTGCACCTTCCTTATCTGCACAAACAGACGCAAGATAATTATTGCGTGTAGCATCAAGTGCCGTCGTATCCATAAGCGTACCAGGCGTGATTACCCGTACAACCTCGCGCTTTACTATCCCTTTTGCATCCTTCGGGTCCTCTGCCTGCTCGCAGATTGCAACCGAATATCCTGAGAGCACCAGCTTTGAGATATAGCTGTTTACGGCGTGAAAAGGCACTCCGCACATTGGTGCCCTCTCGGGAAGTCCGCAGGCGCGCCCTGTGAGAGTAATGTCAAGCACACGTGATGCGACCATCGCATCATCAAAAAACATTTCATAGAAGTCCCCCAGCCTATACATAAGAATAGAGTCTGTATATTGGTCCTTGACCTCAAAATACTGCCTCATCATTGGGGTAAGCTCTTCCCTGTTTATAATCTCTGACATACTCTCACTCCTTTAAATAACGGGAAGGGATGTCCCTTCCCTATATTTTCCAATCTGCGATTTTAATGGTTACATCCGCTGCAAGAAGAACAAGAGCCGCTGCAGCCGCTGTGTCCATCGTCTACCGAAACGCCCTTCTTTATAATATTATCCATCTGTGTCAGCATCATTTCAAAAACTCTCGATGCCTTTACATACTCGCGGATAACGGAATTGTCCATTATTTTATTAAATTCTGCCTGCAGATATTCATTTACAGCTTCTACATCTTCTTTTGTTGGATTTTTTCCTTCAAACTCTGCAAGCTTTGCCTCTCTCTTTTCATTGTAGCTGCTGATTAAATCAGAAGCCTCCTCGTCCTCCATAAGCATACGGCTCGCCTCTTGTGCCGCCTTCTTCTCATCGCTGTAGGCTATAAGGTCAGAAAGTTCCTTCGCCTTTTCAAAAATTTTATCACTTGACATATAAATAATCTCCTGTTCTATACTATTTCTCCAAAGAGCGACCACGTTTGGCTATTGGTTATTTTAACGTCTACCATCTGTCCGACAAGCTCGCTCGCCCCTTCAAAGTTCACAACCTTACCGCCCTCGGTTCTTCCGGTCAGGGTATTGGCGTTTGTCTTGCTTACGCCCTCAACAAGAATTTTCTGAACCGTTCCGACATAAGCGTCATTTTTACGCTTTGAGATTTCGTTCTGCACACTAAGCATTCGGTCAAAGTTTTTATGCTTTTCTTCGTCTGTCAGGCAATCCTCCATCTCTGCCGCAGGGGTCCCTTTTCGCTTTGAATATATAAACGAAAATATCGTGTCATACTCTACCTGGCGCAAAATATCAAGGGTTTCCTCGAAATCCTCATTAGTTTCTCCGGGAAAGCCCACAATTATATCAGTAGTCAGCACAATATCGGGGATAGCCTTTCTTACCGCGTCTGCAATACCGAGATATTGCTCTTTGGTATATTTGCGGTTCATAAGCTTTAAAACTCTGTCAGAACCTGACTGAACGGGTAGGTGGAGTTGGTTGCAAATCTTCTTTTCTTTTGCCATAACCTCTATAAGCTCACTGGAAATATCCTTTGGATGCGAGGTTACAAACCTTACTCTTTCTATGCCGTCAATCTCGCAAACCTTAGATAAAAGCTGGGGGAATGTGAGCCCTTCTTCTAAATCATTGCCATAGGAATTAACATTTTGCCCAAGGAGCATTACCTCTCTATAGCCTTCTTTTGCAACCGCTCTTACCTCATCGAGTATACGCATCGCATCTCTGCTGCGTTCTCTTCCTCTTACATACGGCACAATACAGTAAGTGCAAAAATTGTTACAGCCATACATAATCGGTATTTTGGCAAGGGGGAACCCGTCGCGCTTATATGTTATATCCTCAAATACAGAGCCTTCCTCTTCCTTTGTATCAAATACTCGGTTGCCGCCTAGAACATTGTGTAAAAGCTCGGGAAATCTGTATAGCGCATGCGTTCCAAACACCAAATCGACATGCTTGTATTTTGACTTAATCTGATTTGCAATATGCTCTTGTTGCATCATACAACCGCAAACGGCAATTATTACATCACTGCGTTTGCGCTTTAAATGCTTGAGTGCCCCTATGTTTCCAAAAACACGAAGTTCTGCATTCTCACGTACGGCACACGTATTGTAAAGGATAAAGTCTGCCTGATCGGTTGTATCACAAAAGTCAAAGCCCATATCAAACAGCATACCCTTGATCTTTTCGCTGTCGCTGGAGTTTTGCTGACAGCCGTATGTTTCCACAAAGGCAAGAGGCACTTTTGTGTGTGCCTCTGCTTTTGTTCGTATTTTCTCTATAAATTCTCTCTGCCTGAGCATTTCCGCAGAGCTTATATATTTATCTTTATTATTTTGCTTCATTTCTGTATTTTTCAAGTATCTTTTCAATTCTCGAAATCGGTGTAAGGAGGTTGCTTATCGAGGTTTCGTCATTGAGCTGTTTGATAAGCAAAGCGATATATTTTGACATATCAACCTCGTGATACCAGGGTGCCTTCTTTAATTCATCAGTTCTATACACAAGATTTGTTGTAAATACCGCGTCAATAACGCCATCCTCGTATGCCTTGTCAAACTTTTTAAGACCTTCTGTAAAAAGACCGAAGGTAGCAAAAACAACAACCTTGCTTGCCTTTCTCGCCTTTAATTCCTTTGCAACATCAATCATAGACTCGCCCGATGCAATCATATCATCTACTACGATTACATCCTTGCCCTCTACATCTTTGCCCAAAAATTCGTGAGCGACAATAGGGTTTTTACCATTGATAATTGTTGAATAATCACGGCGCTTATAGAATGTACCAAGGTCCATACCAAGAACGGATGAATAGTACATACATCTTCCCATCGCACCCTCATCGGGAGATACAATCAATGTAGTATCCTTATCAAGAATTATATTGGGGTCATACTTAAGACACGCCTTTATCATTTGATATGTAGGCTGTACGTTTTCAAAACCGCAAAGCGGGATTGCGTTCTGCACCCTCGGGTCATGTGCGTCAAAGGTAATAATGTTTGTTACACCCATACTTTCAAGCTCTTGCAAGGTAAGTGCACAGTCAAGCGACTCTCTTGCAACTCTTTTGTGCTGACGCCCCTCGTAAAGCATAGGCATAATTACCGTTATACGCTTTGCCTTACCGCCCATTGCAGAAATTATGCGTTTGAGGTCCTGATAATGGTCATCAGGGCTCATAGGACGCTCTTGCCCGTACATATTATAAGTTACACCATAATTAAATGCATCCATTATAATATAAACGTCATATGTTCTTATAGAGTGAAGTATCATAGCCTTTGCTTCACCCGTTCCAAATCTCGGACAATTTATCGGAATAACAAAGGTTTCAAAATCATCATCAATGTTATCCTTGTTAAAGTTCTTAAGATGCTCGTTTACCTTATTGGTAATTTCCTCGCATCCCCTCATTCCTATAACGCCAAGTCTTCCCAGATTATAGGTTTCAATTTCATTACTCATAGCCTTGTACCAACCCTTTCCCTTTTGCTTTGTTTATACTAAATAAAATTATTTACCCATTGTGTCTAGAGAGCAAGCTGTATCTTATATCCCACAGCTTCTGCGACATATCGACATAGTATTCGTGCGGATTTTCAAATCTCCGCACCTCATCCCATATCTTCTCTATACTTTCTTTGCAGTACTTCTTTATCTCATCAAGCGGAGGCGAGTTATACACCCTATTTCCACCCTCAAATATTTTAACCTGAAGTTCTTTGGCTTCAAAATTTGTAATAGTTTTTCTTTTCCAAGTATTACTCGGATCAAAAATCTCGTATGGCTCGTCCATATTTATTTGCTCGTCATACGTCGTCAAAACATCCGCAACTGCCATCCCGCTCTCTTTCGAAAATAGCCTGTAAACCTTTTTGAAATACGGAGTTGTTATCTTTGCAACATTTTCGCTTATTTTTATTTTGGGTACTATCTTCCCATCCTCCTCTGTTGCAACGAGCTTATATACACCGCCAAAGACTGGCTCTGACTTTGAGGTTATAAGTCTTTCGCCCACGCCAAAGGAATTTATGCACGCTCCCTGTCTTAAAATATCGCGTATTATATATTCATCAAGTGAATTTGAAACAACGATATTCGCACTCTCCCAGCCTGCGTCATCCAAAATCTTACGGCACTTTTTTGTCAGGTAGGTAATATCACCGCTGTCAATTCTTACCCCGCAGTTCTTTATGCCCTTTGGCTTTAAAACCTCGTTAAATACTTTGATTGCATTAGGAAGCCCGCTCTTTAATACATTGTAAGTATCAATCAAAAGTGTGCAGTTATTTGGGTAACTGCGTGCATATGACAAAAACGCCTCATACTCACTGTCAAAGGACTGTATCCAGCTGTGCGCCATAGTACCAAGCGCGGGTACAGAAAACATTTGGTCAGAAATCGTACACGCCGTACCGCAAACACCGCCAATATATGCAGCTCTCGCCCCATATATCGCCCCGTCATACCCCTGCGCACGTCTTGAGCCAAACTCCATAACAGGAATGTCGCCCGCCGCGCGCACAATGCGGTTGCTTTTTGTAGCAATAAGGCTCTGGTGATTTATGGTCAGCAAAATCATTGTTTCGACAAACTGCGCCTGAATAAGAGGGCCTCTTACCGTAACAATAGGCTCATTCGGGAAAATCGGTGTTCCCTCGGGCACCGCCCATACATCGCACGAAAACTTGAAGTTTTCCAAATATTCTAAAAACCTCTCATCGAATATCCCCTTACGTCTGAGGTATTCAATATCCTCTTTTTCGAATTTAAGATTTTCAAGATACTCAATAAGCTGTTCAACGCCCGCCATAATGGCAAAACCAGCCCCATCGGGCACCTGCCTGAAAAACATATCGAAATAAGCAATTTTGTCGCCCATACCCTCACGGAAATAGCCGTTGGCCATAGTAAGCTCATAAAAATCTGTGAGCATAGTATGATTCATAGCGCACTCATCCTTTGCAATTTGTTGTAGCTTTACATTTAACAGTATACCATTCAATTTGACAAAAAACAAGCATATAAATTAAAAACTTGACATTTTTTTATAATTTCGTTATGATTTGAATATCAATTATGGTTTTGAAGCTTTTTTTCATTAAAAATCACAACAAAAGGGGTGCAATATGAAGCACAAAACAATCATACTTATACTATCATCAATTGTATTACTCTGCACCTTTATAACCACCGCCGCATACCTCAAATGCGACGGAAATATCGCAACCATTTCTGTAAACGGCGAGGTAATATATAAAATCCCGATAAATTCCATAGGGGCACCTTACGAAATTCCGATTGAAAACGGCGGGCACACAAATGTTGTGCTTGTAGAAGACGGCAGAATATCTATGAAATCCGCAGATTGTCCCGACAAATTATGTGTCAGACAGGGCCGTATTTCAAGCACCTCATATCCTATAGTATGTCTTCCAAACAAGGTTATAATTAAAATTGAAGGAGATGTTCCTGCGGATGAAGCACCCGATGCAATCAGCCGATAAAAAAACGAAATTTAATATCAAACGCTTAGCCCTCTGCGCTGTGCTTTGTGCAGCGGCGCTTACCATTTTTGTGGCAGAGGCGCAAATACCGCTCCCTATCCCACTGCCGGGTGTAAAGCTTGGTCTTGCAAACGTGATAACCCTGATTGCTCTGCTCTCTCTTGGCACAAGGGATGCATTTGTAATTTTGCTTATACGAATTTTGCTCGGAGCAATCTTTGTCGGTCAACCGTCTACCCTTCTCTATAGCCTTGGCGGAGGCATTATATGTCTCGGGGTTGAGAGTTTGCTCATTAAATACCTCGGCAAAAAATTTATATGTGAGATAAGTGTAATTGGCGCTATGATACATAACACCGTACAAGTTTTTTGCGCCGCAGCAATTACACATTCCGTTTCTGTCTTTTGGTATCTTCCCCCGCTTTTAATAACAGGCTCAATAACCGGCGCTTTTTGCGGACTATGTGTAGCGCTTATTTATAAACGACTCCGCCAAATATAATCGATAAAATTTTCATACAGTAACTAATGGCGCGGTTCCCTCAACGGGAACCGCGCCATCGCTTGTTTCTATAAAATTATGCTTAGCACTGTATTGTTTTTGCTCTTTCAAATTCTTCCTGTATCTCAGCAGACGGCTCTTTTGTACAAAGAGAAACGCCTACAATAAACAAGCACGAAATTATAAACGCAGGCAGAAGCTCATAAATTGCAAACACTCCGCCGAGCGGGTTGAGTACGAGTTTCCACACAAATACGCTGATACCACCTGCGAGCATTCCTGCAACTGCGCCCCCTCTCGTCATTCTCTTCCAGAAGAGAGAGAAGAGCATAAGCGGTCCAAACGTTGCACCAAAGCCTGCCCACGCAAAGCTTACTATACCAAATATAACACTGTTTTCATCAAGGGCAATAATCATACCAACCAACGCAACTGCAAGCAGTGTTATACGGCTTACCATCATAACCTGCTTATCGGTCGCATTCTTTTTGATTACACCCTGATACAAGTTCTTTGAAATTGCAGATGCTGCAATAAGCAAATATGAGTCAGACGAGCTGATTGTGGCTGCCAATATACCTGCCATAATAACGCCCGCAAAGAGAGGATGCATCAGACTCTGGCTCATAAATGTAAATATGTTTTCAGCGCCCGACTTTGTCAAAAGCGAAGGCTCGCTTCCGTATATACTTCTTCCGATAAGACCTATGCAAACAGCGGCAGCAAGAGAGATTACGCACCAAACAGTTGCAATTCTTCTTGAACGCTTTAATTCGTCAGCCTTTCTTATTGCAATAAATCTCAAAAGAACCTGAGGCATACCAAAATAGCCAAGACCCCACGCAAGCATAGAAACAGCATTCAAAATACCATAGTCAGCCGACTGACCAAACATTGCCTGACCATTTTCTACAACCTGCACGCCATCTTCTACAGTCGGCTGTGCAATTCTGAAAAACTCAAGAAATCCGGGGATATTCTTAATATTATCGATTACATTCGATACTCCGCCCGCATGCAGAACCCCTACTGTCAAAACGACAACGAGCGCGCATATCATTAAGATAGCCTGCATAAAGTCGGAAACACTCTCCGCCAGAAATCCGCCAAGGAATGTGTATGCAATTACAAAGAGAGCGCCTACCAGCATCATAATCTGATAGTCTATCCCAAACATCTGATTAAACAGCTTACCGCAGGTTACAAAACAGCTTCCTGCGTAAACTGCAAAGAATATCAATATAAACAGTGACGCAATTGTCATAATAACCTTTTTGTTTTCTTTAAAACGGTTGCTGAAGAATTCGGGGATTGTAATTGAATTTCCCGCAACAAGCGAATACTTGCGCAAGCGCTTTGAAACAATAAGCCAGTTTAAATATGTACCAAGAGCGAGTCCGAGCGCTGTCCAGAAAGCGTCAGCTATTCCGCACCAATATGCAACACCGGGAAGTCCCATAAGCAACCATCCGCTCATATCAGATGCCTCCGCACTCATCGCTGCAACCCAAGGTCCGAGCGAACGTCCGCCAATAAAAAAGTTCTCTGAATTTTGATTTGACCGCTTTGCAAAATATGCGCCTATCCCTATTACAATAGCGATGTATATGCACATTGTCACAAGCATTTGAATTTTGTCCATATCTGCATAACTCCTGTTCTCTGCATACGCAGTTTGTAATTTAGAGTTTATTATACCATATCAATAGAAAATCCAACGGATTTTCATTCATCTGCAACGAAGCGGAGCTTGCCGATGCGGAGTGTTATGGTAAAATGTTCTCTCAGGCGTCAAAATCTCTGATTTTGCGAACGCCGTGAGGTTATTATAGCATATACTGTCAAAAAAGTCCATAAAAAATTTACAAACATAGTATTTAAAGTAAAAGGCGGGATTTTCGTCCGCCTTTTACCTATATTTTTGATATTAAAAGTGCCTCTCCGATATTCAAAACGTGGTCGCCTATTCTCTCAAAATCAGTGAGCATTTCCGAATACAGAATGCACGCCTCATTAGAGCAACGTCCCTTATGCATTCTCTCCATTTGATTCTTGCGATACAGCGCTGTCATATCATCCATTTTCTGTTCTATCCTTGCAATCTCTGATAAGCGTTCTGCCAAGACGCCGTCTATACCTCTTATCAAATCAATCGCCTGCATACAGATATCGTGCATCTCACCTATTTCGCCTAAAGCCTTTCCAGAAAAACTGATGTTTTTCTCACTCAGTGTTCTTGCATATCCCCAAACATTCATCGCATGGTCACCTATTCTCTCAAGGTTGCCTGCGATTTTAAAATACGCGCTGAGCTGTGAGGTTACCTCTATATTTGCCTCGTGTACCATTATACCGGAGATATATTTTGAAATCTCTTTGTTAAGATAATCTATATATTCCTCTGTATTATCGATATCACTTGAGTGAACAGTAATTCCTTTAATTGCTGACGAGAAGCTGCAGCTTACATTTCTTCTTACCATCTCAGCCATACGCGACAGCTCGTTTCGGATATTGCTCGTTGCAATCACCGCGTTTCCGACATGGCTCTCGTTTGAAATATCGAGCGTCCCGATGTATTGCAAGTGATATTCACTCGTTTCCTCAGAGGGTCTCTCAGGCAGAATTTTTGTAGCAAGCTGTGCAAGATATCCGCCAAAGGGCAACAAAATAAGTGTAGTTGCCACATTAAAGAGGGTATGCATATTGGCAATCTGCGCCGCAGGATTATCAGGCGTAATCGATTCCATAAATGCAGTAAGCGGCGTCAGTATGCATATTATTGTAAAAAGTGTAGTTCCTATTATATTAAATAAAAGGTGTATAATAGTTGTGCGTTTAGCACTTCTGCTGGTTCCGATAGATGCAATTACTGCCGTAATACACGTTCCTATATTTTGACCAAAAAGTACATATACCGCACTCGAAAGTCCTATAACCCCACTCATAGCAAGCGCCTGCAAAATGCCGACAGATGCAGATGATGATTGTATTATAGCGGTAAAAACCATACCCACAATAATGCCTATAAGCGGATTGCTGAACTGTGTAACAAGATTTACAAATGTTTCAGACTCGCGAAGGGGTGCCATTGAGCTGCTCATCATATTCATTCCTATAAAGAGAATACCAAGGCCCGCTATTATGTTACCATAATGATGGAAAGATTCCTTTTTAAAAAAGGCAATCATAGCCACACCGACAAATGCAAGCAAGGGCGCTATAACACCTATATCAAGGGCAATAAGCTGACCTGTTATGGTTGTGCCGATATTTGCACCCATTATAATCCATACAGCCTGCCCAAGCGTCATAAGTCCTGAATTTACAAACCCAACGGCCATAACCGTTGTAGCAGAGGAGGATTGGATCAGAGCTGTAATGCCTGCGCCAACCGCAACCCCTAAAAATCTGTTCGAAGTCAGCCTTTCAAGTATACTTTTCATTCGATTTCCGGCAGCCGCCTCAAGCCCGTCGCTCATCATTCGCATCCCGCAGAGAAAGAGCGCAAGACCTCCAAGCAAGCCCAAAAGTAATGTAAAGTCCATAATTTCCTCCTTTGTTGTTCAAATTTAGTATTTACCTTCAATTTGAATTCTAATATATATTTTTGCAAAGATGCGATAAATAAATTTCCCGCGTATGCAAATTTTCGTTAAGATTTCAAATTTATCAATTTTAATTAATGCTTGATAAAATAATTTATATATGTTAAAATTATATATAGTTTATGAACAGAATATCATAGATGTAAGGAGGGCTTAAATATGTCAAAAAAATATTATGCTTGTGTATACGGCGGGGCATCAAACAAACTCGATGAGGTTTATCTAAACGAGGCAAAAAAGCTTGGAAGCATTATCGCTGAAAATGGATTTTCTTTGGTTTACGGTGCAGGTGCAACAGGCTGTATGGGTGCTGTTGCAAGAGGTGTACGCGAAGGCGATGGCTATGTTATGGGAATATCCCCACATTTTATCAGAAATTTCGAACCTCTCTTCAACTGTGATAACACCATTATGGTTGACACTATGGGCGAGAGAAAAACACTTATGGAAAAGCACGCCGATATTTTTATTATTGCTCCCGGCGGAATTGGTACAATGGATGAATTCTTCCAGATACTGACACTAAAATATCTCAATCAAATAAAAACACCTATCGTTATACTGAACATAAACAGATTTTATGATAGCCTTATCGCATTGATAAATGATCTGGCAAAGTCTAAGGCTGTTATTCCTGAAATAAATACTTACTTTGATGTGGTGGAGTCAGTTGACGATGAAATACTTTTGAATTATTTAAAAGAAATTAAGAAATAAAATACTTATTTGCCCTTAAATGAGCCGTTTTGCACGGCTCATTTTTATGTATAAATTTACCCCTGTCAGCAAAAGATATATAAAAATTCTTGAGGTGATTTTATGTCAAAAGCTGTGTGGGAAAACAACTTTAAACTGACTGAACAAAGTGAGTTGTGCGGAGATGTGAAAACCGATGTATTGGTCATAGGCGGGGGAATATGCGGGCTTTTGTGCGCGTATTTTCTTAATCAAAACGGTGTTGATTGCATCATCGCAGAGGGCAGCAGGATTTGCAGCGGAACAACAAAAAACACTACTGCAAAAATAACCTCCCTGCACGGATTGATTTATGATGAGCTTATAAAAACCTCGGGCAGAGATACAGCGCATATGTATCTTGACGCCAATAACAATGCCCTTGCAAGATACCGCGAGCTTTCAAAGACCATCGACTGCGATTTTGAAGAAAAATCCGCCTACACCTACTCTATATCAGACAGACAAAAAATTGAGGATGAGGTCGATGCCGTATTATCACTCGGCGGAAATGCCGATTTTAAAGAAGATTTATCTCTTCCTTTTGAAACAGAGGGGGCAATCTGTTTTCCTAATCAGGCACAGTTTAACCCAATAAAATTTGTAAACGGGATTTCAAAGGGGCTCAAAATTTATGAAAACACGTTTATCCGCGATATATCAAAGCATACGGCAATTTCAGACAAGGGCAAAATTACAGCCGACAAAATCATAATCGCTACACACTTCCCTTTTATAAACAAGCACGGCTTATATTTTTTAAAGCTGTATCAGCATCGTTCGTATGTAATTGCCCTCAAGGGTGCAGCCGATGTTGACGGAATGTATGTTGATGAGGCAGAGGACGGAATGTCCTTCAGGAACTTTAAGGATTTACTCTTAATCGGCGGAGGCAGTCACCGCACGGGCAAAAAGGGCGGAAACTGGACGGAACTTCGCCGTTTTGCAAATCAGTTTTATCCGCTCGCCGAGGAAGAATACCATTGGTCAACTCAGGATTGTATGAGTCTTGATAAAATCCCTTATATAGGCAGATATTCCGAAAGCACTCCTGACCTTTTTGTTGCCAGCGGTTTTAACAAATGGGGAATGACAGCCTCTATGACAGCGGCAGAAATTCTCTGTGACCTTGTTCTTGAAAAGGAAAATGATTTTTCCCGCGTTTTCAATCCAGCAAGAAGTATACTGAAGCCGCAGCTTGCCGTAAACTCGATTGAAACAATTTTGAATTTTCTCTCTCCCACAGTCAAACGCTGCCCCCATCTCGGTTGTGCGCTTAAATATAACAAGCGCGAGCACAGCTGGGATTGTCCCTGCCACGGCTCGCGCTTTGATGAACACGGTAAACTTATTGACAATCCCGCAACGGGTAATGCCAAAGTTTAATCATATTAACTTGTAATGCCTAAGTGCATTATATATTCCATCCTCAGCCACTGACTCTGTCACATACTCTGCAACATCCTCAAGCGCCAAGACGTGTGGAGTCATCGCAACTCCGTGGGCAACGGTTGACAGCATTTCCAAATCATTACTGTCGTCACCAAATGCATAGGTGTCCTCAATATCTATTCCGAATATTTCAATTGCTTTTATAATCCCCGTACCCTTTGACACCCCAATCGGTCCAAGGTCAGCAAAGAGGTTGTGTCTGTGCACGAGCACATACATCTCCTCTCCAAATCTCTCATGTATTTCCTCTATAGTTCTCGGCGTGTAGTATGCGCAAATCTTATTAACCTCAAAGTCCTTTATCTTATCTTCATAATCATCAAGGGGGTAAAAATCCTTGCTCATCCAGCTGAAGTGAGAGCTCTCCGCTCCGCTGTAGTAACAATTTTTAGTTGTTTCAAGCACAAACGGGCACTTGTTTTCCCTCAAATATTTTATAATTTCGAGCAATGTTTCATATGGTATCGTACGGCTGAGTACAGCTTCTCCGTCCTTTGTCACAACTGCCCCGTTACAAGATACTATGCAGTCAATTTCAAGTTTTAAATCAGGTATATATGCCTCTGCGCGTCCTGTTGCAATCGCAGTTAAATAGCCATTTTCGCGGAGTCTTGCTATTCCTTCCGCAGCAGACGGAGGCGGGAGATGAATCCCTTTGGCAAGCTCTATCAATGTCCCATCTATATCAAAAAAGACTGCGCCCTTGTATTTTTTGTCTGCATTCATATCTGCCATACCATACTCCTTTGATGTAATAAATATATGCCTTACCTTTTATTTTTGCTTTCTTACTATTGTGTATTCATCACCGCGGCGATAATAGGGGCAATCCTTAAATTTCCCGCCCATAAATCTGCTCATTTCGTCTTCGTCAAGCTGTACCGAACAGGTATAGTATTCCCCTTCCTCGTCATAGTAATAGTTCATACATTCTTCGCAATTTATCATATTATTTACCTTGTTTTTCCTCGTGAGCTCTCTTTGCGGCAGTCATTGTGTTCTTCATAAGCATAGCAATCGTCATAGGTCCGACACCGCCAGGAACCGGAGTTATTGCACCTGCCACCTTCTCTACGGACTCAAAATCCACATCGCCGCAAAGCTTTCCGTTTTCATCCCTGTCCATACCTACATCTATTACAACCGCGCCCTCTTTTACCATATCTGCTGTAACAAACTTCGGTATTCCGACTGCAGCAACCAATATATCTGCCCGCTTTGTTACCGCTTTTAAATCGCTGGTTCGCGAATGACAGGTAGTCACTGTTCCGTTTTCGTGAAGCAGAAGCATCGACATAGGCTTGCCGACAATATTGCTTCTACCTATAACAACACACTCTTTTCCGCAGACCTCAACTCCGCTCTCGTGGATAAGTTCCATAATGCCCGCGGGTGTACAAGGTACAAAATCAAAATCACCTATCATTATTCTGCCCACATTGGTTGGATGAAATGCATCTACATCCTTCTTTGGCAAAATATTATTTATTATTGTCTTATCGTCAAGGTGCTTTGGAAGTGGCAACTGTACCAAAATTCCATGAATATTATCATCGGCGTTGAGCTTGTTTATAAGCTCAAGCAGTTCCTCCTCTGTTGTATCCTCTCTCATAGCATATTTTTCGGAATACATCCCGAGCTCCTCGCATGCCTTTTCCTTGTTTGCTACATATACCTTAGAGGCAGAATCATCGCCCACGATTACGACTGCGAGTCCCGGTCTTGTGCCCGCCTCGGTCAGTGCTTCCACCTCTTTTTTCAGTTCCTCTTTCACTCTTGCGGAAACCGTCTTTCCGCTTAAAATCTTTGCCATTTTTAAATTCTCCTCTCCCTGTCTTTCTTTTGCTATCTCTTATCAGACATTTTTCTCCGTTTCCGACTAAATCAAGTCGTCCCGCAGATTTAAGTGCCATATAAACAAGTTTATGATTTTCGGGGCGTCTGTATTGCAAAAGCGCCCTCTGCATCTTCTTTTCCTCATATGTTTTCGGGACATACACAGGCTTCATCGTCCTTGGGTCTATCCCTGTATAATACATACAAGTCGACAAGCTCCCGGGGGTAGGATAAAAATCCTGAACCTGCTCGGGATTCAGTTTGTTATCCCGCAGATATTCCGCAAGCATAACTGCATCCTTTATTGTGCTTCCGGGATGTGAGGACATAAGGTACGGCACAAGAAATTGATTTTTGCCAAGCTGTTTGTTTATCCTTTTATACTTTTCAGAAAATTTGTTGTATACCGAAACAGACGGTTTGCCCATAAATTTAAGGACATTGTCCGATATATGCTCGGGCGCAACCTTTAGCTGTCCGCTGATGTGGTGCTTGCACAGCTCGAAAAAGAATTCGTCATCCTTATCATATATCAAATAGTCATATCGTATCCCCGAGCGTATAAACACCCGCTTGACTCCCTTGATTTTCCGCAGTTTGCGCAAAAGTTCAAGATAATCCCTGTGCGATACCTCTATATTTTTACAGGGAGACGGGAAAAGACATTGCCTGTCCTTGCACACACCATGCTTCAACTGCTTTTCGCAGGACGGAGAGCGAAAGTTCGCAGTAGGTCCGCCGACATCGTGAATATAGCCCTTAAAGTCAGGGAGTTTAGTTAGAGTTTCTGCCTCCCGCAGTATAGACTCGTGCGAGCGCGCCGATATAGTCCGCCCCTGATGGAAGGTGAGTGCACAAAAACTGCACGCCCCAAAGCACCCCCTTGACGATGTAATCGAAAACTTAACCTCTTCTATCGCGGGTATACCTCCGTCTTTTTCATAAATCGGATGATATGTCCGCATATACGGCAATTCGTATATTCTGTCAAGTTCCTCTGCAGTAAGAGGATACGCAGGCGGATTTTGTACTATATATTTATCTCTGTCAAGCTGAACAACCGTCTTTCCTCGAAAAGCATCCTGCTCACCATACTGAAGAGCGGTTGCCTCTGCATATTTGTGCTTATCCTCGGAAACGGCATCATAATCAGGAACGATAACAGCATCGCTTGGGATATTTTCTTTTATGTTTTCTTTATATGCTGTCCCTCTTACAAATTTGATATCGCCTATCGGCACTCCCGAGGAAAGAAGATTGGCAACCTCTTCTGTCTGCCTCTCGCCCATACCGTAAATCAAAAGGTCCGCACCGCTGTCAATCAATATACTTCGCCTAACGCGGTCTGACCAATAATCATAGTGGGCAAAACGTCTGAGGCTTGCCTCTATTCCGCCTATGATAATCGGGACATCCCTTCCGTATGCCTCGCGTAAGCGATTGCAATAAACAATTGTTGCACGGTCGGGGCGATATCCTGCCTTTCCTCCGGGCGAATAAAGGTCGGTATTTCTGCGTTTTTTTGATGCGGTGTAGTGATTTACCATAGAGTCAATATTCCCAGCGCTGACAAAAAATGCGTATTTCGGCTTACCGAGGATTTTAAAGCCCTCGCAGTTGTGCGGATCAGGCTGTGCAATTATGCCGACAGTATACCCAAGACTCTCAAGGAGCCTTGATATCAAGGCATTAGCAAAGCTCGGGTGGTCGACGTACGCATCCCCCGTTACAAAAATAAAATCGAATTGCTCTATCCCTCGATTTTGCATATCATATTTACTTATCGGTAAAAATTTCTCTCTGTTATCCATACCTATTATGATACAATATTTTGATACAAATTGCAAGAGTCGTTCCTGATATTTTACTTTTTAGTTTACATAATTTGGATATTTTAATTATCTCTGCGTAAAACCGTCGAATTTGCGGCATTTTACAGATATTTTTGACACTCGAATTTTGCGGTCTGTTGTGGATTGTAATAGGCATACTTATATGCTAAGATATTAACAGTCACTTATATACTAAATGCAAATTCAACGAGGTGAATATTATTATGAATGCAAGCTGTGTTTTGACTCTAGAGAGCGGCAAATCCGCAAAAATAGATTTTTTTGTCATAACAGACCATAGTGCAGAGCGTCCCTATGGTATAGGGGCAAAAATGCTCACAGACAAGGGGTATGAAGAGGAATACGCAAAGCATAGGTTTTTTACATATGAGGAGGCCGTTAAAACCGCAGAGTTTCTTTGCAGGCATCAGGTTACGCCTTGCGCATTATGCGACGTACTTTAAGTTTAAAAACCAAAGGGCTGTATTGTGATTTTTGTAAATCATAATACAGCCTTTTTGTTTTTGCATAAATATAAGAAAATTTTGTAAAAAGTATGGATTTTTAAAAAATTATGTGTTACAATAAAGAGTGGTGAAATTTTAGTCGAAAGGAATCTGTTATTATGTCCGAATTTTCCGAGGTTCAACTGTATACAGACGGTGCTTGCAGCGGCAATCCCGGTCCCGGCGGCTGGGGGGCGATTTTGCGCTTTGGCACCTATGAAAAGGAACTCTCGGGCGGCGAGGAAAGTACCACGAACAACCGTATGGAGCTTATGGCGGTCATTAGCGGTCTTGAGGCTCTTAACAGACCTTGCAGAGTGACTATATACAGCGACTCTAAATATTTTGTAGACGCCATAGAAAAAGGTTGGGCAAAGGCGTGGAAGAAAAACGGCTGGAAAAAAGCTGATAAAGCCCCCGCCAAAAACCCTGATTTATGGGAAAGACTTCTTTCTCTGCTTGACTATCACGAATGCACGCTTGTGTGGCTCAAGGGTCACGCGGGGCATCCCGAGAATGAGCGCTGCGATGAAATGGCAGTTGCACAGTCACAAAAATTCAAAGCTTAAGCTTAAAATTTTGCCAATATAATAATTACAGAACATCTACTTTTCATAGATTGCTGCTGTAACATAATCGAAAGTAAGTAATCCAAATCCGCCTCTAAAAGTCGAGGTTTGAATTGCTCACTTTCGTTTCAGAAAGGTAGGAAACAAAATGAACAAACGCATTTACGTAGACAATGCCGCAACCACCAAGGTTGCACCTGAGGTTTTAGACGCCATGCTCCCTTATTTTACCGAAAACTTCGGCAATCCGTCGAGCATCTATGCAGAGGGCAGGGCGGTAAAGACCGCCGTTGAAAACGCTCGGCTGCAGGTGGGAGCAGCAATCGGTGCAGACCCGAAGGAAATTTACTTCACAGGTTCAGGCAGCGAGGCTGACAACTGGGCAATCCGCTCAACCGCATCATCCCTTAAAGCCAAGGGCAACCACATAATTACCTCTGCGGTAGAGCACCACGCAGTGCTCCACACCTGTCAGGATTTAGAGAAACAAGGCTTTGAGGTAACATACTTGCCCGTTGACGAATATGGTATGGTATCGCCCGCAGATGTTGCGGCGGCTATCAAGGATACAACCATTATGATTTCGATAATGTTTGCCAACAACGAAATCGGTACGATAATGCCCATTGCCGAAATAGGTAAAATCGCAAAAGAGGCAGGCGTGATTTTCCACACCGACGCTGTTCAGGCGGTTGGTATGGTCCCGATTGACGTTAAAGAGCTGAACATAGATATGCTGTCCCTGACAGGTCATAAATTCCATGGTCCAAAGGGCTGCGGCGCTCTTTATGTGAGAAAGGGTGTTAAGCTCACCTCGTTTATCACAGGCGGTGCACAAGAGAGAATGCGCAGAGCGGGGACAGAAAACGTTCCAGGGATTGTCGGGCTTGGCAAGGCGATAGAGCTTGCAACCGCAAATATAGCAGAAAAACAGACAAAGCTTACAAAGCTTCGTGATTACTATATCAAAAAGGTTTTGGAAACTGTTCCGTACTCACGCCTCAACGGGCACCCGACCGAGAGGCTTGCGGGCAACGCAAATATATCCTTTGAATTTATTGAGGGTGAGGGGCTTCTCCTCTCACTTGATATGAAGGGTATATCCGCCTCCAGCGGAAGTGCGTGCACATCGGGTTCTCTTGACCCGTCACACGTTCTGCTCTCCATCGGCTTAAAGCACGAGCAGGCACACGGCTCACTCAGAGCAAGCTTTGGCGAGGACAACACCATAGAAGAAGTTGATTATATGGTAAGCACAATAGCCGAGATTGTAGAGCGGCTTCGTATGATGTCACCATTGTATGAGAGCGTGATTAAAAACAAGTAATATAAATTTGCAAAGAGAAAGGTGAAATATATATGTATAGCGAAAAGGTAATGGACCACTTCAGCAACCCGCGCAACGTGGGTGAAATAGAGGACGCAAATGCGGTAGGTCAGGTTGGCAATCCGCAATGCGGCGATATAATGAAAATTTATATGAAGATAAACGACGAAACTCAAATAATCGAGGACGTAAAGTTTAAAACCTTTGGCTGCGGTGCGGCAATTGCAACAAGCAGTATGGCAACCGAGCTTGTAAAGGGCAAGTCTGTTGAGGAGGCTCTCGCTCTTACCAATCAGGCGGTTGCAGATGCGCTCGACGGGCTTCCGCCAATCAAAATGCATTGCTCCAACCTTGCAGAAGAGGCTGTTCACGCCGCAATCACTAACTATTACGAGGGCCGCGGTCTTGACACCTCACACATAAAGAGTTGTTCGGGCGAGTGCTGCGGATGTCCGCACAGCCACGAACACGGTATGGATACCGAGGATTAATGCAATGACTTCTACATCTAAAAAAAGAGTTGTAATCGGAATGTCGGGCGGCGTTGACAGCAGTGTTGCCGCCGCCGTTCTTAAAGAGAAAGGCTATGAGGTCGTAGGGGTTACTATGCGCCTATGGGACGGAGAAAATATAGACGGAAATATTACAGAGAGCACTTGTTGCTCTCTTTCTGCAGTTGAGGACGCAAGACGCGTAGCAAGCAGACTCGATATAGAATATCACGTCCTTGATTTTAGAAAGGAGTTTTCCGAATTTGTGATTGACTATTTTGTCAGCGAGTATATAAATGGAAGAACTCCCAACCCGTGTATTGCGTGCAACAAATTTTTAAAATTCGACGCTATGGCAAAGCGCGCACAAATATTAAATGCCGATTATATTGCAACAGGGCATTATGCGAGGGTGGAATACGACGAGTCTACCTGCCGTTATCTTTTAAAACGTGCGTGCGCAGATGCAAAGGACCAGACCTATGCCCTTTATAATCTGACACAGAGTCAGCTCTCCTCTCTTCTTCTTCCTCTCGGCGATTTTTCGGACAAGGATATGGTGAGGCAGTACGCCGAAGAAAATGGGCTCTCCACTGCGAAAAAGCCTGACAGTCAGGAGATTTGCTTTGTCCCTGATAACGATTATGCATCATTTATAAAACGCAGAATAGGCTCTCTCCCGCCGAGTGGCAACTTTGTCGACCTTGAGGGAAACATCCTCGGTCAGCACAAGGGGATTGTAAATTATACCATCGGTCAGCGAAAAGGACTCGGCATTGCCTTTGGCGAGCCGATGTTTGTCATAAAGATAGACGCCAAAAAGAACGAGGTCGTCCTTGGCAGACAAGGGACGGAATTTTCGGATACCCTATACGCCATAAATCCAAACTTTATCCCCTTTGACAGTTTAGACGCGCCACTTCGTGCAGAGGCAAAGGTTCGCTACAGCGCAAAGCCCGCTCCTTGCACAATCTCGCAGGAAGGTGAAAGGATAAAGGTAGCCTTTGATGTCCCCCAGCGGGCGATAACACCCGGGCAAGCCGTTGTTATATATGATGGTGACCTTGTAATCGGCGGTGCAACGATAGTTTAGAACGGAGATTATTATGGCTGATTTTATCAAAAGCAGACGCAAAATTATAGAAAATGAATATAAAAGCTTGAATTCCGAGCAAAAAAAGGCTGTTTTTCATACAAACGGTCCTCTTTTGGTGCTCGCAGGGGCAGGCTCGGGAAAAACAACTGTAATCATAAATAAAATACATCATCTTATCAAATACGGCTCGGCTTATAACAGTACTGTTATTCCAAACGGAATAAGCGAGCAGGATGCCGAAATTCTTGAGTGGTACGCAAACGGCGAGCTCGACGAGCTCCCTCCGCATTTAGAGGATGCCTTGTCTGAAAATCCCCTCAAGCCCTGGCAGATACTTGCCATAACCTTTACCAATAAGGCAGCGGGAGAGCTGAAATCCCGACTCTCTGCAAAACTTGGTGACTGTGCAAACGACATTTGTGCGGGGACGTTTCACTCCTCCTGTGTCAAATTTCTGCGCAGAGATATCGATAAAATAGGGTATGAGAAAAACTTTACCATATATGATTCTGCCGACCAACAGACAGTCATAAAAAACTGTCTTAAGGAACTGTCGCTTGACGAGAAAAAGTATGCACCACGCGCCGTTTTGAGTGTTATAAGCAACGCCAAGGACGCCCTTATCTCACCCGCTGAGTTTGAAGGTCAAAACCGCGGGGATTTTTATCTGTCCAAGGTCGCAGACATTTATGCCCTCTATCAGCACAAGCTTAAAGAGGGGAACGCGCTCGACTTTGACGATTTGATAGCAAAAACTGTTGAGCTTTTCGAAGAATATCCCGAGGTAGCCGACTATTACCGCGATAAGTTCAAATATATTTTAGTCGACGAGTATCAGGATACAAACCACGCACAATACAGGCTTGTAAGCTTGCTTGCATCAAAGCACAGAAATCTGTGTGTTGTGGGTGACGACGACCAGAGCATTTATAAATTCAGAGGGGCAGATATTAGAAACATTCTGGACTTTGAAAAGGAATTCAAGGACTGCACCTCTATAAAGCTTGAAGAAAACTACCGTTCGACCCAGAATATTCTCGATGCGGCAAACAACGTTATTTCAAACAATGACGACAGAAAGGGTAAAAACTTATGGACCTCAAACGGCGAGGGTGACAAAATACAGCTCTTTATCGCAGACACCGAGCACACCGAGGCGCAGTACATAGCCGAAAAAATCGCAGAAAACGGCGGAACATTTAGTGATAACGTAATTCTTTATCGTATGAACGCAATGTCGCGTGTGGTTGAGGATATGCTACTTCGCTCTGCCATTCCCTACAGAGTCCTCGGCGGACTCCGATTTTATGACAGAAAAGAGATTAAGGATATTACATCGTATCTGCGATTAATTCAGAACTTCAGCGACAATGTCGCACTCCAGCGGATTATAAACGAGCCAAAGCGAGGCATTGGTGCTGCATCTGTAGAAAAAGCGGCTGCTGCCTCAGCTAAAAATGGGGTCAGCATATTTGAGATATGCGCAAGGGCGAACGAATTCCCCGATGACATCCCTGCTAAAGCTGCAGGAAACCTTATGGAATTTGCAAGCCTTATATCAAACTTGCGCAAAGACCTCGATGCCGGAATGGGACTTGAATTGTTCACAAGAAGCGTTATGGAAAAAAGCGGTATGATTGCGGCGCTAAATGCCGAAAAAACCGTTGAAAATCAAACAAGGCTTGAAAACTTAGAGGAGTTTATCTCTATGGTTCAGGAGGCTGTGCGCTCCAACGAAGACCTCACACTCGACAGCCTGCTTGAAGATATTTCGCTTGTTTCCGATATAGATAATTATGACGAAAGTCAGGATACGGTTACCCTTATGACTCTTCACAGCGCAAAGGGCCTTGAATTTCCAAACGTATATTTAATGGGTGCAGAGGAAGGAATTTTCCCGAGCACACGCTCCTTCGGGGATAACGAGGAAATTGAGGAAGAACGTAGGCTTTGTTATGTCGGAATTACCCGTGCAAAATCCAAACTATACATTACAAGGGCAAAAAGCCGCACTCTATTCGGGCGGACGGCATACAACCCGCCATCAAGATTTTTGGGCGAAATCCCCGACAATTTGATTGAAATGTATATGGAAAAGCCTACAAAAACATATTATTCATCAGGTACGGACACTTCATACAGGCAGTCGCAAACCGCCACAAAGAGTTCGCTCTTTAACAATAATACAAAGCCCGATACCGCAGACAAGCCCGCCCTTGATTATAAGGTCGGTGACAAGGTATCGCACCGCAAGTTCGGTGTCGGCACAATAATTTCTGCGCAGAGTATGGGCAAGGATATGCTGCTCCAAATCAGCTTCCCCGAGGGCGAGAAGAAATTGCTTGCGGCATATGCGCCGATTGAAAAGATATAGAATTTCAAGGTGGGATTTATATGTATAATAAATTTGCCGAAATTTATGATAAGCTCCAGGACATAGATTATTCCTCGTTTGTAGCTTACTATGAAAAGGTTTTTTCACGATTTGATATCAAGCCCTCTTTAGTGCTCGACATTGCCTGCGGGACAGGAAATGTCACAATCCCGATGGCAAAGAAGGGCTACGATATGATAGGCGTTGATATATCGGAGGAAATGCTCGGCATAGCCGCAGACAAGGCGCGGAACGAGAATGCTGATATACTCTTTCTCAATCAGGATATGACCGAGTTTGAGCTATATGGCACAGTTGATGCCGCGATATGTGCTTTGGATGGAGTAAATTATTTGACAGATGATGGCGCCCTTGACAAGCTTTTTTCCCTGATACATAACTATCTAAACCCAAACGGGATATTTATATTTGACATAAACACTGAGTATAAGCTTAAAAATATCCTTGGTGAAAACACCTTTGTCTATGACGAAGACGGCATATATTGTGTGTGGGAAAGCTTTTACGAGGATGCCGATAAAATCTGCAATTTTTGTCTTGATTTCTTTACCGAAAACAAAGACGGAACATATACAAGGAGCGAGGAGTATCAGGAAGAGCGCGCTTACTCTATTAAAGAGATTTGTGATGCCGCAGAGAGAAATCAGCTTGATATACTCGGCTGTTTTGATGACAGAACATTTGAAGATGCGAAAGATAAGTCCGAGAGAATATTCTTTGTGCTGAAAAAACTGTAAATAATTTAAAAATCTATACATATGTTAGGAGGAAACTTATGAAAAAGTTTTTCAAAGAATTTAAGGAATTTGCAATGCGTGGAAGCGTGATTGACCTTGCAGTCGGCGTTATCATCGGCGGTGCCTTCCAGAAAATCGTTACCTCTTTGGTAAATGACATAATCTCGCCCTTGATTGGCTTAATTGCAAACAAGGATTTTACCGCTCTTGTAGCCAAAATCGGTGATGTTGAAATCAAGTACGGCGCATTTGTAACCGAGATAATCAACTTTATACTTATGGCGTTTGTAATTTTCCTGATTATCAAGCTTTTAAACGCCCTTTCTTCTATAAGAAGAAAAGAGGAAATTGTCGAGGCGCCTACTACTCAAAAATGTCCGTTTTGTTGCTCTGAAATTGATATAAATGCAACAAAATGCCCGAACTGCACATCGGATATAGCAAAATAATATAAAGCCCCTGTTTTCAGGGGCTTTTTCCTGTATAAGCAAGGCTATTGCTACATTGCCGCCGCGGTAGGCAGGGCGGAACAGGGGACGGCAATTTTTAAAAGCAATAGCCTTGCTTTTTGAATATTCAAAATATGAACTTAAGTTTTATCAAATAGGCTGCTTGCAAGCATTAAATAAAATTTTAAAAAAATTTCCAAAAAACTATTGACAAATATAATATATATGTTATACTTAAATAGTAATGATTACTATTACTGTTTAGGAGGTGCTATATGGAAGCTAAAAATCCTAAAAGATACAGCAAACAACGAGAAGCCATTTTGCAGGTTCTCGAAGGCACAAAGGCACACCCGACTGCAAACACAATTTACGAAGAAGTCCGCAAGGAGATACCAAACGTCAGTCTTGGCACCATATACCGAAACCTCGCTCAGCTCAGCGACGATGGTTATATCGCAAGGTTGGATACAAAGGACGGGTCGGAGAGATATGACTATAACTTCCGCCCCCACTATCACTTATATTGTAACTCTTGTGGCAGTGTGTATGACGTTGAAATTGATTATTCTTCCTCTCTTGACAAAATTGCAAGTGAGCAGTGCGGCGCAAAAATCGACTATCACAGTCTTGTATTTTGCGGATTGTGCGAAAAATGTAACAAGTAAAATATTAAATTAACCATATTAAAATAATTTCTTGGAGGTATTATTTATGAAAAAGTATGTATGTTCTGTATGCGGATATGTTCACGAGGGCGATGCTCCCCCTGCTAACTGCCCTGTTTGCAAGGTGCCCGCTGATAAGTTCAAAGAAATGGTTGAGGGCGCTGCCCTTGCAGCCGAACACGAGTATGGCGTTTACGGCAAGACCGTAAAAAATAATCCCGACATAAGCGAAGAAGATAAAAAATACATCTTTGAGCAGCTTATGGCTAACTTCAACGGCGAATGTGCCGAGGTTGGTATGTATCTCTGTATGGCACGCATTGCTCACAGAGAAGGCTATCCCGAGGTTGGACTTTATTGGGAAAAGGCAGCTTATGAAGAAGCTGAGCACGCAGCTAAGTTTGCAGAGCTTCTCGGCGAGGATTTAGAGCCCAATATGAAGGCTACTACAAAAGACAACCTCGCTTGGAGAGTTGATTGCGAGTATGGTGCAACACAGGGTAAGTTTGACCTTGCCGCTTGTGCAAAGAAAAATGGTCTTGACGCAATCCATGATACAGTTCATGAAATGGCGCGCGATGAAGCTCGTCACGGTCGCGGTTTGGAAGGACTTTTAAAGAGATATTTTAAATAAGAATAAAACATTGAAATTACAAGCGTTCGGAGCATTCCGAACCCTTGTTTTATGCGGGTTTTTAGCACTAAAGTTTTATGGACTGCATCGGTATAGAGTAAATGATATAATGCAGTAAAATCAAGTTTTTATTAACTGTTTTTACTCAAAATTGATGCCAAACTGGCAACAAAACCGGTAATTTACAAAAAATGCTTTAAAAATAAAAATTAACCGGCAACGAATTTGCCAGTTCATCCCCCGAGAGCCTTGTCCTTCAAAGGTAATGGAAGTGATAAATTATGCCAATTATTATAGACAATCAACTTCGGGAACAAATGCCACACGATATTACAGCGTTTCCTATCACATATTTTCATAATGAGCTTGCCGATATTCCTAATTGGGAGGGGCCTTTACATTGGCATCCTGATTTTGAAATTGCTACTACAATAAGTAATACTCTTGACTATCAAGTGGAGCGACAACACATAACATTGAAACCTGGAGATAGTATTTTTGTAAATGGAAATATACTGCACTCAATAAAGCAAATATCCGGTGATATTCCCGAACCGATGCCTAATATAGTTTTTTCGGGAGCTATTGTTGCACCTGAAACAAGCGAGGTTTATCAAAAATATATTCTTCCCATTAAGCAATGTAATGCTTTGCCGTTTGTTGTCTTTCGACACGAAAATAGTTGTCATAAGGAAGTAAATTACTTAATCAAAGACATTTATAATTGTTTGGGTGAGAAAAAACAATGCTATGAAATGACTGTGCAAAGAGCTTTAAGCAGTATATTTGAATATATCTTTTGTAATTTTGATGATTTACCCAAAAATAATGCTACACGCATACAAATCAACAATCAAATACGGATACAAAAAATGCTTTCGTTTATTTACGAGCATTATGCCGAAACTATTACTCTTGAGGATATTGCTCATTCGGCTAATATCAGCAGAAGCGAAGCGGGGCGTTGTTTTAATTCTTATATGGGAATTTCTCCTGTAGACGCACTGATTAAGTATAGGCTTCAAATGGCATACAGAATGTTGAATGAAAAAATATATACGCTTCAAGAAATTAGTTATGCTTGTGGGTTTAACTCCGCAAATTATTTTAGTCGGCAGTTTAAGAAAAATTACGGATATACTCCCGGTCAAAATAATAAATTGGGTAAATAGTGCTTAAAATTGGTGGTTATGTGTCTTTAGTTTTCTCTTATATGATGATATAATTAGATATTATTATCACATATGAGGAGTTATTATGATAAAGCAGAAGAACTATAAAAAAACATTGATAGCGTGTTATCTCGGTTTCGTAACACAAGCTATATCGGCAAATTTTGCACCGTTGCTATTCTTAACCTTCAAAGGAACCTACGGAATTTCACTCGAAAAGATAGCCTTGATTCCTTTCGTCTTTTATTTTACGCAATTATTGGTTGATTTTGCGGCTACAAAATTTGCTGATAAAATAGGTTATCGTACTTGTGTAGTTGCATCACAGTTGTTGTCATCACTAGGACTAATCTTAATGGCAATTTTGCCTGAAATAGTGCCTGTTCCCTTTATAGGGATTCTTATTTCGGTTGTTTTTTATGCAATAGGCAGCGGTCTTATCGAGGTTTTGGTAAGTCCTATCGTTGAAGCGTGTCCCTTTGAAAATAAAGACGGAATAATGAGCCTCGTGCACTCATTTTTCTGTTGGGGCTCAATGGGTGTAGTTTTGGGTTCGACAGTCTTTTTTGCTGTGTTTGGTATAGAGAGCTGGAAATTACTTACCTTTATCTGGGCATTGATTCCGCTATATAATGCATTTAATTTTATAAACTGTCCTATCGAAAGATTGGTCGAAGATGGAAAAAGTATGAGTACCAAGCAGTTACTTGGAGTGCCTGTGTTTTGGCTGATGATAATTCTTATGATATGTGCCGGTGCGTCCGAAGCAACTATGACTCAATGGACATCCGCATTTACAGAATCAGCGCTCGGTGTTTCTAAAACCGTAGGTGATTTAGCAGGTCCGTGTATGTTTGCTATGTTTATGGGCATATCCCGTATGTTGTACGGAAAAATGAGTAAGAAACTTGACCTTACAAAGACTATGCTTTTATGCGCAACGCTGTGTGTATTCTGCTACTTGCTGGCATCGTTGTCGGCTTCTTCAATATTAGGCTTGGCAGGGTGCGCTCTTTGTGGATTGGCTGTTGGAATTATGTGGCCGGGAACAATCAGTATTTCGTCACAGAAATGTCCCAGAGGCGGAACTGCTATGTTTGCATTTTTAGCTTTAGCAGGTGATTTAGGTGCAGCTGTAAGCCCTACTATGGTGGGCAGAATTTCAGAAATGGCAGGGGGTAATCTTAAAGTAGGATTGTTAGTCGCTGCTGTTTTCCCGATAATTTTAACATTTGGATTGATTTTTCTTAATAAGAAAGTAAACATAATTGATTATAATTATGGCGAGACCCGACATGGTCGCGGTTTGGAATGACTACTCAAGAGATATTTTAAATAAAAAACAAATTACAGACGGGCGCGATACCGTCCGTCTGTTTTTAAAAAAGGAGAATTTCTTATGGATACAAGAGTTTCTAAATTGCTTAACGAACAGATAACCAAAGAGCTGTATTCAGCTTATCTCTATCTTGATTTTTCAATTTTTTATGAGGCAGAGGGTCTTGACGGCTTTGCAAACTGGTATATGATTCAGGCACAAGAAGAGCGTGACCACGCAATGCTATTTATGAAGTATTTGCAGATGTGCGGTGAAAAGGTGGTGCTTGGCGCAATAGACAAGCCCGACAAGGAGCTTAAATCTTTGATAGACCCATTAAAAGCAGGGCTTGAACACGAAAAATATGTAACAAGCCTTATAAATGATATCTACAGCGCGGCTTACGATGTAAAGGATTTCAGAACAATGCAGTTCCTTGACTGGTTTGTAAAGGAACAGCTTGAAGAGGAAAAGAACGCTGATGATATGATTAAGAAAATGGAGCTTTTCGGCAATGACTCAAAGGGTCTTTATTCTCTCGATGCAGAATATGCAGCAAGAATATATACCGCTCCTTCGCTTGTTCTTGACTAATTAAATAACAAAAGCCCCTTGATTATCAAGGGGCTTTTAACTATCCTAATAAAAATTCTATAGCCTCAAAATATCCCGCAAGACCGTGTCCTATAATCGACTTTTTGGCTGCAAGACGGACATAACTGATTTGCCTGAAATCTTCACGCTCTGCAAGATTTGATATATGTACCTCTACGGTTGGAATTTTTGTCGCCGTCAAGGCATCTAAAAGCGCAATACTTGTGTGCGTGTATGCGCCCGGATTAATTACAATTCCGTCCGCCCCCTCATAGTATGCCTCCTGAATTTTATCAACAAGGTCGCCTTCGTGATTGGATTGATAGGTTACAAGCTCGTATCCATTATTTTTTGAATGGGTATGCAGCGACTCAACCAAGCTCTGATAGCTTTCAGTTCCGTATTTATCGGGTTCCCTTATTCCAAGCATATTGAGATTTGGTCCGTTTATAACATATATTTTTCTCATTTCTCAAAATCCTCCAATATCACATTTGCAACCGTTTCTGCGTCAAAGCCCGCATCGATTTTAACGCTTGCAGAGGCTTTATAAATTTCATATCTCTCATTATATCTCTTTATAATTGCATCTTTAGTGCTTGCCAATGGTCTGTCCTCTGTCGGCATAAGATCCTCAAGCGGTCTGTCAATAAAATATATCTTTCCGTTCTCGCAAAGAGCATCTATATTCGCTTTTCTTAGCGGGACACCTCCGCCTGTAGCTATTATGGCGCCCGTTTCCTTCGAAACCTCGCGCACTGTTTCGCACTCAAGCTCGCGGAATTTATCCTCGCCCATACTTTCAAATATCTCTGATATGCTGATACCCGCTCTGTCTTCTATTAAAGCATCTGTATCTATAAAGGCACGACCACTCTTTTCTGCGATAAGCCTGCCGACAGTACTCTTGCCTGATGCGGGCATACCGATTAATACGATGTTTTCTTTTTCTCTTTTTATTTTACTGTATATCCACTCAAGCTTTGAGTCCTCGTACCTTGTATTAAGAAATATTTCAGAAGCCCGCACCGCTTGTGCAACAAGCATATACAGACCGCCCTCAGCTGGAATACCTCTCTGTAGGGCATCCGTTATAAGAGGGGTACGCAGAGGATTATATACTGCATCAATAACGCCTGATAAATTATTAAAGCGTCCCAAATCTACAGCCTTTGAATAAATATCGGGATACATACCAAGCGGTGTTGTATTGATGATAACGTCTGTATCTGTATGGTTTTTATACAGCTCGTCATAATCAATAACACCCTCGCGTTTATTCCTTGAAACTGTAATAATTTCCCTAGCGGATAACGCCCTTGCAACCGCACCCGCGGTTTTTGACGTCCCTCCCGTACCAAGAACGGCAACCTTTTTCCCCGTTAAATCAATTTTTGCGTGGCCTAGCAGTGACTGCATACCATAAAAATCCGTATTATAGCCATACAGCAAGCCGTCTTTATTGACAACAGTATTTACCGCGCCGATATTTTGCGCGTTTTCGTCTATAAAATGCAAATATGGAATGATCGTTTGCTTGTATGGAATGGTAACATTTACAGCCAGAAAATCACGCTCTGTCATAAATTCGCGAAATTCATCGCGGGGAATTTCGTTTGCCTCATATTCATAATCTGCAAGTAAGCTGTGTACTGACTTTGAAAAGCTGTGTCCGAGCTTCTCGCCTATTAATCCGTATTTCATAGTAAACTATCCCCACTTTTCTTTAAGCCTGAATATAGCTGCCGAGAAAAACAAAATTATTGTCGTCTGTGGCAAGCTCATCTAAAATTGATATCGCGTCTTCAGAATAAATTGATGCCTCAAGGTCGAAATAAAACGAAAATTCAAAATCTCTGCCCGCGATAGGTCTGCTCTCAAGCTTGGTAAGGTTCAGTCCCGCCGCAGCAAACTTTGATATAATTGTATTAAGAGCGCCCGGTGTATGCGGCAATTTCATTATTATGCTTATTCTGTCTGCCCCCGGATATATCTCAAGCTCTTTTGATATACAAATAAATCTTGTAAAATTGCTGTCTGAATTAGCTACGTTTTCATTCAGGACAGAGAGTCCATAATACTCTGCGCAGTCAGGCGAGGATATTGCGGCAATATCACATCTGTCGCTATCCCTTACAAGCTTTGCCGCAACAGCCGTATTCTCGCAATTTGTAATCTTTATATCAGGATATTGCTTTAAAAATTCCGAGCATTGACCAAGAGCCTGCTCGTGAGATATGATTTCCTTGATTTCAGAAAAATCTGTCCCCCTCTTTGCCATAAGAACATGATTGATTTTCACTTTAATGCTCTTTACAATATAAAAGCTGTAATTTTTCATAAGGTCATATACCGCATTTACTGTCCCGTGAATGGAGTTCTCAATCGGCAAAATCCCGTAACTGCAATCTCCGTTTGCCACCTTTACAAATACATCTTCAAAGGTTTTTACATATTGAATATCTGCATTTTTAAAAAGCTTATCACACGCAATTTGGGAATATGCACCCTCTATTCCCTGACACGCAATCAAGCCTGAATGCGGGAAAATTTTAGGTGTATTCTCCAAAGCGTTGTTTATCTTTGAAATCAAGGCGCTATTCTTTTCTGTATTTTTTCTGTTTTGATAGCTTTTGCTCAATTCCATCAAGGTACCAAATAGTATCCGTGCATAATCCTCGATTTCGCTGTCTGCCATCTCGCTCACTCTTTTGAGAATTTCGCGTTCCCTCTCCTTTTGCATAGTTGCCAAACCGTTAGCTTTTTTGAAATCGGCAACCTTTGACGCTATGTCCATTCTCTCCGAGAACAGCCTTAAAATCTCATCATCTATTTTATCAATATTTTTTCTGCACTCTGTCAAATCCATTTCTTATCCTCCGACTACAACAAAAAATCAGCAATTGCAATTGCGGCTATCGCCTCAACGCAAGGCACAGCGCGGACCGCAATACAAGGATCATGTCTGCCCATTGTTGAAAATTCAGCTATATTTTTATTCTCAGAAAGACTGATAGAGCTTTGGCTCATCGAAATTGATGGTGTTGGTTTAAATGCCACCTTGAATATAATCGGCATCCCTGTTGTTATGCCGCCTAGCACACCGCCGTGATTGTTTGTTTTTGTTATTACCTTATCATTTTCTATGAAAAATTCGTCATTGTTTTCAGAGCCCTTCATTTTAGACGCCTCAAACCCCGCTCCGAACTCAATTCCTCTTACTCCGCCTATGCCAAAGACATCCTTAGCTATAACATTTTCAATCCCCTCAAACAAGGGGTCGCCAACTCCTGCCTCTACGCCGTATATTCCACATTCAACCGAGCCGCCGATTGAATTTCCTTCTTCTTTTACGCTTATGATTAAATCCTGCATCTGCTCTCCTGCTCTATTTGAAAATGCAGGAAACTCTCCGCTTTTAATCTTGCCACACTGCCTCTCATCAAGCTTGAGTACATCTATTTTATCATCCGCGCATTCGCCAACCGATGCCAAATGCGCAACAATATCTACACCTCGTCTTTTAAGGATTTGCATCAAAATCCCGCCAACTGCACAAGCAGGTGCGGTAAGCCGCCCCGAGAAATGTCCTCCGCCTCTCAAATCGCAAAAGCCGTTGTATTTTACAAAAGCGCTGAAGTCTGCGTGGCCGGGTCTTGGTATGTCAACCTTATAGTCCTGAGACCTTGTATTCTCATTCTTTATCACGAGGCAAAGGGGTGCACCTGTTGTATATCCGTCCTTTACTCCTGATAAAATTTCGGGGATGTCCTTCTCTTTTCTTGGGGTTGAATACTTATTGTTTCCGCCCTGACGACGCTTTAAAAAGCTTTGAAGTTCATCAAAATCTATGTACTCACCAGGCGGCAGATTGTCTATTACCGCCCCGATAGCCGTGCCGTGCGACTCACCAAAGATACTAACTCTTATTTTTCTTCCTGTTTCAGATGACACTCGCCATACCTCCCAAACTTCTAAAATCATCAATAAATGATGGATACGACTTATCCATTGCTTCTGCGTTATCCAATACAACGCATCCGCCCGATATAGTGCTTGCGACAAATGCTGACATTGCAATTCTATGGTCATTTGCACTATTTACTCTACCCCCGCATAATTTGCCGTTTCCGTATATGGTTAAAGAGTCCTCTGTCTCCTCCGCCACTGCACCGAGATTTAAAATTAATTCTTTTGTAGTTGTAATTCTGTCGCTCTCTTTAATTCTAAGTCTTTTGGCATTATAAAGGGTCGATTTGCCCTCCGCTCCGCAAGCTAAAACTGATATTACAGGAAAAAGGTCAGGGCATTGGGATACGTCATAATCAAACGGCTTAATTTTGCTTTTATAAACCTTTACCTCGTCTTTACAGACATCAAATTTTACACCCGAGAGCTTTAATATATCTAAAATCCTTTTATCGCTTTGAGATGAGTCCAAATCTAAATTCTTAATTGTGATTTCGCCGCCAAGTGCACCCATAACCATAAAAAATGCTGCATTTGACCAATCCCCTTCGACAATATACTCTTTAGGAGATTTATATACCCCAATTGGATTTATTAGAAATTCATCCTCTCTTCTCTCTATATCCGCACCAAATTTTTTTAGTACATTCAGCGTCATATCGACATATGCCGATGACTGAAGCTTAGATGTAACCTTTATTTTACTCTTATCCGAAAGCAACGGCAGAGCGAACAATAATCCCGATATAAATTGGGAGCTCACATCTCCTGCTATAGGGAAATCGCCCGCCTCTGTTTTTCCCGAAACAGTTATCGGCAGTTTATACGAAGAAAATTTATTTCCGTGGTTTTTCAGCAAATCAACAATCAGCCCCATAGGCCTCTCGGGCAATCTGCCGTGCCCCACAAATGTTGCACCTTTTCCAAGCGCCGACAGAACAGGCAACAAAAATCGCAGTGTTGAACCGCTCTCTCCGCAGTCCAATACGGGATTTCCCGCGCTTTCCTTTATAGGCGAAATCTCATATAGATTATCCCTTCTGATAAAATCAGCGCCCATTTCTTTTATACAATTAAGCGTAGCCTCTATATCCTTTGAAATATGAGATATACGTATTGTCGTATTACTGTCTGCCAACGCACTGCAAATAATGGCTCTGTGGGCATCAGATTTTGAGGCGACAGCCGAAACCTCTCCGCATAGGGCAGTCGGCCTTATTTCTACCTGCATCTTCGCACTCCTCCGCTTCGGATTTATTCCTTATCTATCATCTCTTTGCGTTCTCTTCCGTTCTTTAGCAGTTCTTTTAATTTAAGCGCATCTTCTTTTTCCAAAGCATCCCTGTACTGACCCAAATTCTCAATCAAACGGGTTATTTCAAGCATAAGATTTTTCTTATTTTCCAAGAACAGCTCTGTCCACATTGTTTCATTGAGATATGCAACCCTTGTCAAATCCTTAAAGCTCCCCGCAGACAGTCCGCGATGTTCCTCTGCAGTTTCACTTTTTATATAAGCATTTGATAAGACGTGAGCAAGCTGTGAGGTATATGCAATAATTCTGTCGTGGTCCTCGGCTGTTTTAATTGTTATTCTGCCAAAGCCAATAGACAAGAAAAATATTTTTATATCTGCCAGCTCGTCTATCTTGACATTATCATCAGGAGTTAAAATCATTGATGCATCCGCAAAAATCTGAGCATCCGAATATTTAAAACCAATCTTCTCAATGCCCGCCATAGGATGACCGCCTACAAAGACAAAACCATATTCTCTGGCGATTTCGGGTATAGCATTGCAAACCTTTTCCTTAACGCCTGAGCAATCTATCAAATATGCACCTTTTTTTATCAAATGTGCGTACTTTTTAACAGTTTCTATTGTTGCATCAGGGTACAGTGCCAAGATTATTATATCGCATTCTGATATATTATTTTCCGTCAACTCCTCGTTGATTGCCTCAATTACCTTTGCCCTCATTACAACTTTTTCGTCTATGTCCGCTCCTAAAACATAATGGTCTGTATTAAGGCGGATTGCCTTTGCCATAGAGCCACCTATTAAGCCCAATCCTATTATTCCAACCTTCATTATAATTTCCTCCTTATGCCAATTCCGCAAGGTCATAAATTAACCTCTCGGTCTTTTCCCATCCCAAGCACGGGTCTGTTATAGACTTTCCGTAAATACATTCGCCGATTTTTTGAGCACCGTCTTCAATATAGCTCTCAATCATAAATCCTTTTACAAGATTTTTGATAGCCTTTTCGTGCCTTGCACTATGCATTACATCTTTTGCAATTCGCATTTGCTCAAGGTAACGCTTGCCTGAATTTGCATGGTTTGTATCAATTATAACTCCGGGATTTTCGACCCCTGCCTCATCGTAAAATTTGCAAAGCAAGGACAAGTCCTCGTAATGATAATTGGGCTGTGACTGTCCGTGCTTGTTCACATACCCGCGCAAAATTGCGTGCGCCAGCGGGTTCCCGTTTGAATGGACCTCCCACCCGCGATATATAAAGGTGTGCTTGTGCTGTGCAGCTGTGATTGCATTCATCATAACAGACAAATCCCCGCTTGTCGGATTTTTCATACCAACAGGCACCGAAATTCCGCTTGCAGTCAATCTGTGCTGCTGATTTTCAACAGAGCGCGCGCCGATTGCAACATAGGCAAGAACATCATCTAAATATCTGTAATTCTCGGGATATAGCATCTCGTCTGCGCAAGAAAATCCCGTTTCTTTTATCGCCCTGATGTGCAAGTCCCTTATCATCATTATTCCCTTTAACATATCGGGTTTCTCGGCAGGGTTTGGCTGATGAAGCATACCCTTATACCCATCACCCGTTGTTCTCGGCTTGTTTGTATAAATTCTCGGAATGATAAAAATTTTATCCTCTACCTTTTCCTGAACCTCTCTCAGCCTGCTGATATAGTCAATCACGCTGTCCTCATTATCTGCAGAGCAAGGTCCTATAATTAAAACAAGTTTATCGTTCTTACCCTGAAATATATCCGCGATTTCCTCTTCTCTGTCCTTTATAAGTTTGCATAAATCGTTTGATAGCGGGCACATCTCCTTTACCTCTTTGGGTATAGGAAGCTTTCTCTCAAATGTTAAATTCATATCAGCATCTCCTTTACTTTTTGTTTGTCAATAAAAAAAGTCTCTTTAATAAATTTAGAAAATTTATTAAAGAGACGAATTATTAAATCCGCGGTACCACTCTTTTTGCATATACGCACAAAACAGGCTATATGCCACTTTAAGCTCTCAAAAGCCCTTTGCACTAACGTAGCATTCACGGAAGAAACTACTATGATTTCCCTTCTTCAACTCGGAAGTGAAAGGCTGAAAATATACTCCGCTTCTGGCTCGCACCACCCGCCATATCTCTCATCGTTTCATATATTTGCCGTCTTCGTCATCGTTATTGAGGATATTATACACCTATATTTTTTATTTGTCAAGACATCTTTTAAAGATTATTTTGTATTGTAAGCATTATTATGCATTACTATCAAAAGCGGCTCGAAGCAAAAGCTCCAAGCCGCTAAAATTTTTTCAGGTTATTCCCACTCTAAAATGTCGCTTGTTTTTGGTGTTTATGCCGTTCATTTTCGGTGGCTTTGAGGTTGTTATATGTACTGATTTACACCTGTTTCACACATTCAACAATGATAGTGTTGTCAAAAGTGTTGTCAACTAATTATTTCTCTGCAGTTTTATTTTTTGACAATTCTATTAATTTGTCTGTGTTTTCTATTAAATGCCCAAAACCATAAAGAACAAAAGATGAAACCCAAGAACTCAATGAACCCAATATCGCAATCAAAAGACCTATAAATATTAAATCTTCATCCATCCCCATTAGAACAAAACCACAAATTGCAGAACCAATAATACCTATCCAAGTTACAACTTGTGCCAATGTTTTGATTTTGCTACCAATATTGCCAAACATTCCTGACGAGGTAGATGCAAATTCTGTATATATATCGGTTTTCTCGTTCTCAATATTTACATATTCATTTGGTAATTCTTTATTGTCAACTATTATTCCTTGAGTTTCTTCTTTAGGTAGCAAATGTAATTCATTAAGATAATAATTAATTATTATCTCAATTTTTTTACTTGATTTGTAATAGTTCCTTAAATCCTCTGATGATTCTTGAATTGCTTTTAAATCACCATTACTACTATGTAGCTTTTTTTCATAACTTTCAGTGGTAGAATAACACTTATCACAAAGTTTTAAATCTGCTACTTTGTAATATCCATTCAAAAGCCCTATTTGCTTACCACATAATTCACAAAAATTTGCCATATATTTTCATCCTTTGTATAAAACATATTAGAAAGTGTTGTCAAAAGTGTTGTCA
>JAZNFQ010000037.1:0-40619 GCA_045576075.1 Clostridia bacterium | reverse complement strand
TATTTATCTCTTTTTCTATTTCTGTTTCTATCTCTCCGTCACTTTGTGCGCACAATGTGCGCGGTTGTGCAGAAGAAATATTTTTTTGTGCCGCTCTTGCATTACGCATTCGTTGAGCTGAGGAGCTTTCGCTTCCTGTATTTTCCACAGAGTACGGAAAAAAGAAATTTACATCATCAGAGCTTTCGGCAAGACCACAACTAAGCAAATATGAAAGAGTTATTTTTACATTGTCAGGCTCTTCGTCCAAATCCAACGCAAGCTCATCAGCAATGTTTTGTTCAAGCCCCGTCCAAGTTAGGACACCCTCACTTTTCATTGCAAGTAGTTGTAGTTTGAGGTAAATAATCAAATAAGTATCTCCGCCCGCCATTTTTCTTAATTTTTTTATTCGTTTTGAGCCAAAGAAATCGTCTTTTAGTTTGAGCCAATAGTATCGTTTTCCTGCTGCCATACATCAGCCCTCCTTAGAACGGTAAATCGTCATCCTCGACATCCGTCATATTTGTAAATCCTTGCGGAACAGAGGAAGCAGGAGGATATGTAGCACCGGGGGCAGTTCCGTCATCCTTTTTGGAATCTCCGAAGTAAACACTCTCTGCAACAATTTTTGTAGACTTTCTTTTTTTGCCTGTGCTTGTATCGTCCCAAGTTTCCGTTTTTAATCTTCCGGCTATAATAATCATTCTGCCTTTGGTGAAGTGTTTGCTGATAAATTCAGCGGTGTTTCTCCACGCGATAACATCAAAGAAATCTGTTACCTTTTCATTTTGAGGATTTTTATAGTCGCTTTCGGTTGCGATTGAAAATGATGTAACGAATGTGCCGGAGGGTGTTGCTCTTAATTCGGGGTCGCTCGTGAGCCTACCCATAATCTCAACTTTATTCAGCATCTTCGTTTTCTCCTTTCGGTCCAAAAACCAACTCCAAGACTTTGTCGTAGTCGTATGAGCTAAAGTCTTTTGTACGGTACATATCCTCTACAATTTTCAGTTTAGCTGATGCACTTATCAAATCGTTATAGTCCTTTATTGGTACGCAAACGCTTCCTGTATCAAAAAGGATTTCGCTATTTATTACACTTGTTTTTTCTTCAGGCATTTTGTATGCCTCCTTTCATCATTTTACTTTCGCAGAGGGCTATTGCCGTTCTGCACTTTTCAACATCAAACATTCCTATGTGTGTTTCTTCTACCGGCAGTTGCATTTGTTCAGCAAGCCAACTGTAAGCCGCATTTCTTTTACCTCGAAATGGTCCGCGTTGCCAGAGAGGATCAAACGCTCTATGTGCTGCGTTTTTCCATTTTCTCAACTCTGCATCCGCAAGTCTGCCAAGCGGTTTATCGGTGCCTTTGTGAACACCGACATATGCGTTACATTTCGGACAGAGATAAATCATCCCATAACTTCGGCCATAGATTACCTTGCTATCAACAAAGAGGGTAAGCGTTCCGCAGTAGTCGCAGTGTATATCTCTCATTGCTCGTTCCACTCCTTTTTATAACTTGCAATCTGTTCGGGAGTGTCGGTTTCAATGCCGAGTTCTTGTGCCTTTTCGATTGCTCCGTCAATCAGCCTTGCCATTTCTTTTGTGTTCATTTCTCGTGTTCGCTTAAATACCAAATAGCATTTGAAAAGCATTCCGTCTTCTTCTCTGGTATCGAAGCACCTTGTATAAGGGTAGAGTGTGTCGACATCAACGGCTGCAGGGACTTTGAATCCAATATTAAGTCCGTTTTCGTCTTTTGCGATTACTCCATAATCAACAACGAGAGATTTTTTTACACTGTCATCACTGACACCTAATTCCAGAGCTATCTCGTTGACAAGTACATGGAAATAAGCATTTGCTGAATTTGAGCGTTTCTCCCGGTGCTTTACAATGGTAATGTCAAGCTCCTGGTCTTTGAGTCGGTCAAATATTGCCCTGAAATCTCTGTCAACCTCAATCGTAATACGCTGTTTTCTGTTTCTGCCGAACGCTATATCTATTAACCGTCCTATCACTTAGCAAGCCACTTTTCCTTGTAGAGTTCTAACAAGCCCTGTGCGGAGAGCCAAGAAAGAAAGTCAGCGATTATAACCTTTATATCCTGGCTTTCGTCTCTGCGGTAGGTTTCCGGCCACACATTAGTTCCATTGCTCACAAGATAGGTAAATTCTTTTGCCTCAGGAAGCAACTCAAAGTATGTAGGATGTTGTGTACTGTCGATATACTTGCCGACATCATAACTTTTTGAGAATTTAATATCGTATATCACACCTGCCAAGAGCGCATCCAATCTTCCGTAAAGGAGGATGTTCATTCCGCTTACTTCAATATCTTTGCTCGCTCTGCATTGAAGAATACCGCCTCGTATGCGTTTTGCAACATTAACTGCTGCTTCGTACCATTTGTTTTCCGGGTTTGCATTGCCTTTCAAGATTGCCGTTACCAAATCCTCAAAATCAATACCGTTCTGCATAGCCTCCGTTGTTTCTGTCGGCTCACGGTTTAGTGTTTTCAAGAAATCAGCATAAGGGTCTCTCTCGGTTGTAGCATCTTCATACGGATTGTCTTTCATAGCGTAGAGCCAAGACGAGAGCAGGGAGTGAGTTATCATATAACGCTCCATTTACTGCACCTCCGCAGGATTCTCCGGCTCTTTCGGAACAGGCTCATAAGCTCCGTTTTCTTTGCTGAACACTAAGCCGCATTCCTTAATTTTGTCATTCCAAAGAGTTGACAATTCTTTCTTTGAGGTCAGAGCGTGGGGAACGGCTTTGAATTCTGCCATAACTGCATTTGCAGAATCAGCATCCTTAATCTTTGCAATTATCGCTGTGCCCTGTGTCATAGCTGCCTCGTATGCTTCCTGGTCTTTTGCGTTCTTCTCAATTTCTTCTGCAGAGAGTGAGTTATATTCCTCAAACAATTTCGCAAGAAAATCATTAGGAGAGGTTTCGGTAAGCACCGGAATTTTACGAACTCCCGAAATACCGCGTGTGCCTTTTGCGAAATATCTTTCGCAGTTGGAGAAACCGATTGTACGGTCATTTCCGTAGATTTCTACAAATCCGCCAAGGTCCATAGGCTCCCAAACATTGTTTTTTGTCTGCCCCTCAACCTTGATGCGCAGGCGAGTATTTTCTCCGTCCTTTTCTTCGATTGCGTGGAACACGATTACAATGTGCTTTTTCAGCTCATAGAAACAGTAGTCCATAAGTCTTTGGAATTCTCTGCCGACCGTTCCGTAGCCCTGCAAAGAGAGAGAGCCGTCACGCTTTCCGTTCTTCGGGTCTTTCTTAATAGCCCAAAGTCCCATTAAAGAAATGAGCTTGCCGCCTGTGTCGAACACAAGGGAATCAAAGTCTTTTACATTTTCGGGTGTGAGGTCTGCAAGGATTTCATCATAGCTTGCAGGCTGTATGTATGCCTTTCTGTATCTCGGCTCGATACGGTCAATACCAAAGTCCACATCAATGTGGAGCGGATTCGGTGCTGAAAGTGCGAGCGTGGATTTTCCGATACCGGGATAACCGGCTAAAAGTATTCTTATCTTTTTTACTCCGTCCTGGATTTCATTGGGGTTTCTAATCATAGTGTTTTTCCTCCTAAATTTTGATAATTTTGTTCTTTAATTCTCTGCGCCTTTTTCTGTCGATTGTAGCGCTTAACAACATCTGTCAACCAATCCTGCATTGTCGCATATCCATCTGCCTTTACATTGTGTTGCAACTCCTCATAGACATCATTTTCTAATCGGCAAGAGATACGACAAGTCAAGCGGTGATGGTCTTTCTTACGCTTCTTTTTAAGCTCTGGGGCGAATGTGTCCCGAATAGCTTCGGCAGCATCAGGCAAAAGACAAACTCCGTATGCTTCGCCGTTTTCACATTTACTTTGAACGGTCTTGTCGTACTTGGGGTAAAGAGCCTTGACAACTGCAACCATATCCTTTGCAGGAATATTTTTGCTAATTCGTAGCTTTTTCAAATCAAGTTCCATAGGCTTTTCCTCCGTTCAGCTTGACAACTGACCTCTTTCGCGGTAAAATGTAATCAGGATTTTTTCCTGTTGGGTGTACCGGTTCAGGCGGTGCGCCCTCTTTTTTTCTGCATTCGCACTTTTCTCCAAAATCTAAATTACTGCCACAGAATTCACAAGTAACAAATTGCGGTATTTTAACCACTCCTTTCTAATTGTTTCGGTCAGCCTAATTCAGACATTCCGTTTTTAGCCATTCTTCGTACTCTTCTTTGATGCCGGGTCGTTCAAAGAAACACCTTACACTTGAAGCAAGAATGCTACAGCCTGCTTCATAATCTGAATCGGGTATCTCCTTGGGGTCAACTCTAACCGCTTGCACATCTTGCTTTAAGCACTCCAATTCATCACCTCCTCAAAATACATAGTGTTTAGCGGTTAAACACTCAAGCTAAAAAAATTTTATGTACCGTAGTACCGAGAGCCTGAGCGAGCTTCAACAGGGTTTTCGTGCTTGTGGTCGTTCCGTCATCTCTTTCAAGTGCCGCAATCGTACCCCGGCTAACTCCGCTTTTTTTCGCCAATTCTTCCTGTGTCATCCCGATAGATTCTCGGACTTCTTTTATCTTGTAGCCCACATCTGCACCTCCTTTCATCGAGATTGGACTGTTTAGCCACTAAACATATAATACACTATGATTTTTCGTTTGTCAAGTGTTTTGAACAAATTTTGTAAAAAAAGTTGAACAAAAGCATTGACAATTCGCCCTATATAATGTATAATAAATTAAACAAAGAAAGAGGTTGAGGATATGCATATTGGCGAATTTATCAGTAATTATCTTAATGAACATCAGATGTCCCAAAGACAATTTGCAAAAAAGTGCGATTTGTCAAATGGGTACATTTCAATGCTTATAAATAATGTAAACCCAAAAACAGGTAAGCCTCTTGTTCCGTCCCTGGAGGCTCTTATTTCTATTTCAAGAGGAATGGGAATGTCTCTTGATGAACTTTTTGAGAAAACAGACGATATTGCAATAGATATTTCTACAGTAAAAAGTTTACCCGCTGCTAAAGGAAGCAACGGGCGTGTAACAGAGTTTATAGATTTGTTTAGTCAATTATCTGCTGAGCAGCAAACGCTCATTATTTCTCAGATAAAAGGGATTTTATCAAATCAATAATTGCTTTTTGCGCATCAGGAGAAAGCCGCGAGAACATATCGGCAGCATAAACAATCTTGGACGAAACTTGATTCGCCGCTACATCTTTACTTATTGTACGGTTCTTATCCATTGTAAACACTCCTTTCGCAAGATTACCGCTACCGATAGCTGGATTTATATTATAACATAAAAAATCGGGTTTGTCTTGGAAATGATAAAAAATTTCATTTCGCAGACAAAACATCCCATTTATTATATAATTGTATTTTGGAGGGATATCCTATGAAAAGAATTGTTTTAATCATCCTTGTTTGCTTGATGCTCGCTTCGTGTGGGAAGAGTAACGATATAAATGAATTCAAAAAAGCCACAGACAATTTGACTGATGTGGCTGAACAGTATAGCAAATTTAGTGAGCTTCAAGAAAAATACGAGGAGTTAGAGGAGAAATTGCAAAACGAAAGTATGAGCGACTCTGAAAGAAGCTCAATAATAAAAGATATGAAATCCATCCTTGACGAACAAGAAAAATTGCTTAAGGATAACTAAATTTAATGTTGGCTTTTTTCTTGGGAAAGGGGTGATATTTTGTCTACAAAAAAAGATACGACAATGCAGGAAAGAGGCGTTATATATGCTCGTTACTCTTCGAGCGGACAGAGAGAAGAATCAATCGAAGGACAGCTCCGCGAATGTTATGAGTATGCAGAACGCTTTGGAATAAATATTATAGGCGAGTATTGCGATTATGCCTTGACAGGCAAAACCGACAAAAGACCTCAATTTCAAAAATTGATAAAGGATAGCGCCAAAGGACAATTTTCTGTTGTTCTCCTTTGGAAGATAGACCGCTTTGCTCGTTCAAAATATGATAGCGCAATTTATAAGCATAGGCTAAAGCAAAACGGTGTCAAGGTTGTTTATGTGAAAGAAACAATCCCGGAGGGGCCTGAGGGAATTATCCTTGAGTCCGTTATGGAGGGATATGCAGAATATTACTCTGCAAACCTTTCCCAAAATGTTAAGCGCGGTTTGTATGAATCTGCTTTGAAGCGACAGACGCTCGGTCAAAAGGTGTATGGTTTGCAAAAAGCAGCTGACGGGACATGGGAACACAATCCCGCTCAGGCACCGGTTGTTAAAAGGATATTTGACGAATATGTTTCCGGCAGACCTGCAACCGACATTTACCGGGACTTAAACGAAGAGGGTTTCCGAACTATCACGGGCGGTCCCTTTAATAAAAACTCTCTCAATCGTATTCTGCAAAATGAAAAATACTGCGGCGTATATCAATATGCCGACATCAGAGACGAGGAGGGCATTCCTCCCATTGTCAGTAGAGATACTTTTGAAAAGGCTCGGAGGATGGTTAAATTGCATCACGAAAAACCTGCAGCAAAGAAAATTGAGGGCGGTTTTCTTCTTACATCAAAACTCTTTTGCGGACATTGTAACGCCCCAATGACAGGTGATGGTGGAACATCCAAGACCGGCAAAGTGTACTCATATTATATGTGTTGCAACCGCAGGCTCAAGAAATGCGATAAAGAAAGAGTGTCGAAGCAACTCATTGAGGACTTTGTTGTTCAGAAGCTCGCAGAGATAGCAAACAATGATGATGTTATAAATGAATTTGCTGACCGCTTTATGATATGGCAAGAGAAACAACAATCTTCATCCCCGACAGTCGGAATGGAGGAACGGCTAAAAACCATAAACACATCTCTTAAAAATTCAATGGCAGTTATTGATAGTGGCTTTATAACCGAGAGCCTGAAAAAGCATATACTTGAATTGGAAGAGGAACGCGCCCAGGTTGAAAAGGGTATAGCCAAAGAAAAATTGAAAAGTCCAAAGCTCGACAGAAAGCAAGTTGTTTTCTTCCTACAAAAATTCCGCAAGGGCGACATAAATGATATTAGTTGGAGAATTTATCTTGTTGAGACATTCCTGCAAGCCGCATATTTATTTGATGATGGCCGCCTACTGCTTCATCTAAATTTCAGTGGCAGCAACAACAAGATAACTGTTAAAATAGCGGAAAAGGTTGTTTCAGAGGGAGAGGAGCTGTGTTCAAATTTCGCACCGTCCTCTCCGCCACCAAAAAAGCAAGTCACTAAAGTGGCTTGCTTTTTTGGTTTCAGAAAGGATTTGAAGCCTCGCGCCGCAGGCGCGTGGGAACCGAGCAGCGACCGCGTCCAGTGGACGAAACAGGGAGCGCGGAGGGTTGTGCCGCAACACAGTGAATTCGAGCAATCCTTTGCGATGAATGAACTGATGTTGCAAACGGCTCGCTTTAGCGAGAAATCCCTCTCATCGTAGCCACCAAAGCTAAGTCACTAAAGTGGCTTGTTTTTTGGTTTCAGGAAAGGATTTGAAGCCTCGCGCCGCAGGCACAAAAAAACGCCTGAAATCAGGCGTTTTTATTTATTATTCTTGAAAAAATCCTCAATAATGCTAATGACTATATTGTTAAAACTGGTTTCGTGTTTCTTTGCAAGTTCATTAAGCTTTTCAGCTAATTCATCAGTTATATATAATGTTTTATATCCCGCTTTTACCTTTTCTTTTGTTGTTTTTGGCGTAAAGCTCATTTTTAATCACCCTTAAATAACGTTCTGTAAGTATTATAAACTAAAATATGTTTTAATAATACACCAGAAATTTCTGTTGTATTTTTTAAACAATTATGATATGATAGTACTGAGGGGGGAGTCTTATGGATATAAAACTTGAGCTGTTTGCGGGAGCTGTTTCAGATGCAATAAATTCTGCTATCAGGTACATTCATATTGATACGGATGATGTCATAAATTCAGTTGGGCTTGCTGCGCTGAATGAAATCAAATGTATTATACAAAATGAAGAGATTGAAGATGATTTTTTTGTGGTTGAGGAAATTGTTCAAGTTTTCGAAAAATATAATATAGATACGGGCGGACGTCACGATTTTTAACCAAAGCTAAGTCACATTAGTGGCTTAGCTTTGGTTTTAGAAGCCTCGCGCCGCAGGCGCAAAAAGAGAAACAAGGTAACAATTTTGTTAAAATCAAGCATCCGCTCTTGACATAAAAGTTTATTTATTTTATACTTATTATATATGTATTTTTGCGCGGAAGGAATGAATTAAAATTGGCAGATAACAAAAAATTGGTAGAAGAAATTACCCCAATGGGAGAGGATTTTGCCCGTTGGTATACAGATATAATTAAAAAGGCACAGCTTTGTGATTATTCAGGCGTTCGCGGTTGTATGGTGATACAGCCGTATGGCTATGCAATATGGGAGAATATTCAAAAAGGGCTTGACGCACGCTTTAAGAAGACGGGCGTTGAGAATGTTTATATGCCTATGTTTATCCCCGAGAGCCTTCTCCAGCGTGAGAAGGACCACGTTGAAGGCTTTGCGCCTGAGGTTGCATGGGTTACTCACGGCGGGGCTGAAAAGCTTCAGGAGAGGCTCTGTGTCCGCCCGACGTCTGAAACCTTGTTCTGCGAGCATTATGCGGGTGCAATCCGCTCCTACAGAGATTTGCCCAAGCTTTATAATCAGTGGTGTAGCGTTGTGCGTTGGGAAAAGACAACACGTCCGTTCCTTCGCAGTATGGAGTTCTTGTGGCAGGAGGGGCACACTGCCCACGCAACTGCTGAAGAAGCGCAAGAGCGCACAATCCAAATGCTGAATGTATATGCTGATTTCTGCGAGGAAGAGCTTGCTATCCCCGTAATAAAGGGTCAAAAGACCGATAAGGAAAAGTTCGCGGGTGCGCACGCAACATATACAATAGAGAGCCTTATGCACGACGGCAAGGCGTTGCAATCAGGAACAAGCCACAACTTTGGTGACGGCTTTGCACAGGCATTTGGTATTCAGTACCTTGGAAGTGACAATGAGATGTCATATGTACATCAAACATCATGGGGAATGTCAACGCGAATAATCGGTGCTATTATAATGGTGCACGGTGATGATGCGGGGCTTAAGCTTCCGCCGAGAATTGCGCCGACACAGGCAGTGATTATTCCGATTGCACAGCATAAGGAGGGCGTCCTTGATGCCGCGCATAAGCTGTATGACAGATTGAGTGATAGATTCCGTATGAAGATAGACGACAGTGACAAGTCGCCCGGATGGAAGTTCAGCGAGTATGAGATGAGAGGTGTTCCTGTCCGTATAGAGATAGGGCCTAAGGATATAGAGAATAATCAGGCAGTTCTTGTCAGCCGTACCGATAGAAGCAAGACTTTTGTTTCTCTTGATAATATAGAAGAGGAACTCGCTGCGGCACTTGATAAAATTCAGCAGCAGATGTACGATGCTGCACTTGAAAACAGAGAATCAAAAACAAACTCTGCAAAGACATACGAGGAATTTTGCAAGATTGTTGAGGAAAAGGGCGGCTTTGTTAAGGCTATGTGGTGCGGAGACGAAGAATGTGAGCTCAAAATAAAAGAGGATACAACTGCGACCTCAAGATGTATTCCGTTTGAACAGGAGCAAATTGCAGACACGTGTGTATGCTGCGGTAAGCCTGCAAAGAAAATGGTTTATTGGGGTAAGGCGTATTAATCAGAACAGGAGGCGATTTTAAATGGCATGGTGGCAGAATTTTTATCATTCGGCAATAAATCAGCTCGCGCTGTTTGGAATTGCCGACTGCATTGATATTGCAATTGTATCATATATCGTATACAAGGCGTTGCGGTTTATCAGGGATACAAGAACGCTGCAACTTTTAAAGGGCGTGATTGTTGTAATAGCTGTGACGCAGATAAGCTATTTTGCAAGGCTTAACGTAATGTACTATATACTGAGCAACTTTTTGCAATTGGGAGTTATTGCTCTGCTTATAGTATTCCAGCCTGAACTTCGCCGTGTTCTTGAGCATGCGGGCAGGAGTACCAACGGCAAGTGGTTCTCCCCACATACCGAGTTTGGCGCAGAACAACAGCAGGTTATACGTGAAGTTTCACGTGCAGCACAAGCTATGTCAAGGACGCGTACGGGCGCGTTGATTGTAATAGAAAATCGCGATAATATCGACTCTATGATAAGCTCGGGCGTGCGTCTTTCGGCAAAAGTAACGGGTGAACTTCTTGAAAATATATTTGTTCCCGATACGCCTTTGCACGATGGAGCTGTTGTAATAAGAAATTGCCTCGCAGAGATTGCAAGCTGTGTATTACCTCTTTCTAAAAATCCGAACATAAACACATCGCACGGCACACGTCATCGTGCGGGAATTGGAATTTCAGAGGAGTCTGATGCAATTTCTGTAATCGTGTCAGAGGAAACGGGCAGAATTTCAGTTGCGCATAAGGGGAGCTTGACTACGGGCTATAGCGAGGATACCCTTAGGACAAGGCTTGTAGAGCTGATAATCGGTGAGGCAGAAAAGCAGGATGACGGCAAGGGCAAGTTTAAGCTGCCCGGCCTCTCGAAAAGGAGGCGTGACTGATGAAAAAGTTTTTTGCATCGGATAATGCACTTAAGGTTTTTTCTGTAATTATCGCCATATTTATATGGATTTACATTGCAATTGTTATGGACCCTGCGATAGAGGTTTCTGTGAGAGATTTGCCGATACAGTTTGTGGGACAGGAAAGTTTAAGTGAAAGAGGACTTGCCATTATAAGCGAATCCGCTACAACTGTGTCGATAAAGATAAAGGGCAGCCGTAAGAAGATGGGCAACAATGATATGAAAACGATTATAGCAAAGGCGGATGCTGCGACCATTTGGGAGGCGGGGGTTCACACTGTTCCCGTGGAGATAGTTGTCCCGTTTGAAAATCAGGGCATAAGCTCGCAGACCCTTTATGCTGTTGATGTAAAGGCTGAAAAGATTGCATCAAAGGACTTTGATATAGAGATAAAAACCTCGGGCACTCTCGGAGAGAGCTATATGTCAGGGGATATGACTGTTTCGCCAAACAAGGTAACGGTAACGGGCCCCGAGTCTGCAATTGCGAAATTATCCAAGGCGGTTGTAAAGCTGAATTATAACGACGCGGATGTGGATATTGATGAGGTATTGCCGATTGTTTTCTATAATGAAGAGGACAAGGAAATGCCTGCCGTTGATGCCATATTAAAGAGAGTAAAGCTATCTGTTCCCGAATCTAAGGTGCATTGTCCCGTTTTGAAAATCAGGGAGATACAGCCGACTATAGATTTCGGGTGGCAACAATTGCCCGATGGTTTTTCGTATAAGGTAGAGCCGTCTGTACTATATGTATATGGTGAAGAGGCGGGGGCTGCAAAGGTGCAGGAAATTAAAACAGAAATTGTGCCTCTTGAAAAGCTTATTGATAATGAAAAGGTTAAGGCTAAGCTCATTATACCAAATGGTGTAAAAATCCTTTATGATACAGAAGAGGTTGAGATTTCAATTAAAAAATAAGGACTGATTTGATATGCAAATCATAATAGAAAATATCAAAATGCCAATTAATCACAGATTAGAGGATGTTATATCGACCGCACGAGAAATCGTGCGGTTCGATTGCATTTCGGCAAAAAACTTTAAGATTTATAAGCAATCGATAGATGCAAGGCGTAAAAGTAATATTCACTATGTGTATGCGGTGACTGCGGAGGTTGACACAGACAGGATATCTGCGGGCAAAAATATCCGCCCGTTGCAAAGCGCGGTGGGTCTTGACATTCCAAAATGTAACACTCACAAAAGACCCGTCGTGGTTGGTATGGGTCCCTGCGGTCTTTTTGCAGCGCTGGTTTTGGCGCGCTCGGGAAACCCGCCCTTGATTATAGAGCGAGGAGAATGTGTTGAAAAGAGGAAGAAAAGCGTAAACAACTTTTGGGAAACAGGTATACTTAACAAAAACTCAAACGTACAGTTCGGCGAGGGCGGAGCAGGCACATTTTCGGATGGAAAACTGAATACGCGAATAGGTGACCCTCGCCAAAGGTTTGTGCTTGAAACATTTGTAGAATTTGGCGCGCCCGATGAAATTTTATATAAAGCAAAGCCTCACATAGGTACAGATGTGCTGTGCGGAGTAATAAAGAGAATGAGAGAGCATCTCCTTTCTCTCGGGGCGGAGATAAGATTTAATACACAACTTACCGATATACGTATATCTGATGGCGGGGAAATATGCGAAATAGAGCTTAATGGTGCGGAGAGTATAGAGTGTAAAAACCTCGTTCTTGCAATCGGACACAGCAGTCGGGATACGTACAGTATGTTAAATAATAAGGGGATTGCAGTTGAACCAAAGCCGTTTGCGATAGGTGTCAGGATAGAGCACACGCAAGGCTTTATAGATGCCCTTCAATATGGAAAAACAGAGGGACTGCCCCCTGCAGACTATCGGGTGGTTTATAACGGGAAAGAGCGCAGCTGCTATTCGTTTTGTATGTGCCCCGGCGGGGTAGTTGTAAATGCCTCGAGCGAGGACGGATGCCTCGCAGTTAATGGTATGAGCTATCACAAGCGCGACGGCAGAAATGCAAACAGTGCGCTTGTTGTAACAGTCAGCCCGTCTGATTTTGAGGGCGGAGCACTTGGCGGAGTGGAATTTCAGCGCAAATATGAGAGGCTGGCATTTGAGATAGGCGGGAGCGATGGGCGAGCACCCGTTCAGCTGGCAGAGGACTTTGTCAAAGACAGACCGACATTTGAGCTTGGGGCGGTAAAACCGACAATTACAAGTGGTTTTAAATTTGCACAGCTTAAGGATTGTTTGCCAAGCTTTGTCACAGCCGAGCTGAAATGCGGATTAACAGATTTCGAGAGGCGTATGCCTGGATTTTCTTCAAACGGCGCGATTTTAACGGGAATAGAATCGAGGACCTCTGCTCCTGTAAGAATTAAAAGAGGCGAGGATTTGCAGAGCGTGAGCGTATCGGGATTGTATCCCTCGGGTGAGGGCGCAGGATATGCAGGCGGCATTGTAAGTGCGGCAGTTGACGGTATACGCACAGCACTTGCAATTATAGATAAAGCGACAAGTACGGAGGCATAGGAAGATGACAAGCAGATGTAATTTATGCCCGAGAAAGTGCAACGCCGACAGAATATCTTCTGTCGGCTTTTGTGGCTCCGGGAATAATTTAAAGGTAGCACGCGCCGCCTTGCATCATTGGGAGGAGCCGTGCATAAGCGGTTCCCGTGGCAGCGGGACAGTATTCTTTTGCGGCTGCAACTTGAAATGCGTTTATTGCCAAAATATAGAAATCAGCCGAGGCTCTGCGGGGATAGAGATAAGTATAGAAAGATTAGCGGATATATTTTTAAGACTGCAGAGAGAGGGCGCACATAATATAAATCTTGTGACCCCTACGCATTTCGCGCCGCAGATTGCGGAAGCCTTGCGATTGGCGGGCGATGAATTGACTGTGCCGATTGTGTATAACTGCGGGGGCTATGAGGCAAAAGAAGGTCTTGACGTGATTGCCGACTATGCAGATATATACCTGACGGATATGAAGTACGCAGATGATAGGATAGCTGCGCGTTACAGTATGGCACCTAACTATTATAATGTTGCAATCTCTGCACTCAAGATTATGCTGGAGCGTGCGGGAAACCCAACCTTTGATGATGAGGGCATAATGCAAAGGGGCGTAATCGTTCGTCATCTTGTCCTGCCATCTTACAGACGGGAGTCTGCTGAACTTCTTCGCCGTCTTAAAACAGAGTTCGGGACAGAGAGCTTTGTTCTGAGCCTTATGAGTCAGTATACCCCAAACGGAAAACTCGAAAATTATCCCGAGATTGACAGACGGATAACCACTTTTGAATATAACTATGTAACGCAGACTGCGCTTGAACTTGGGTTTAAAACTGTATACACACAAGAGCGCAGCAGCGCAAAGAGCGAATATACTCCGCCCTTTGATTTAAGCGGCATTTTTGAATGATTTTATTCCTTTATAAACCTCACGCAGACCTATAAGCAGTAAGAATATGCCGAACATTCGGCGAAGCATATCGTTACTTGCACGCATAGCAAAAAGGGAGCCGCCTATTGCGCCCGCTATGCCGCAGATGCCGATGATTACTGCGGTTTTCAGGTCTGCATTTTTATTTTTTATGTGAATGATAAGGGCAATAACAGCGGTTGGCAGGAAGTAAACCAAGTTTATACCCTGAGCCAGCTTTTGGTCTATTCCGATAATCAAAGTCAAGGCGGGTATCAAAATCGCACCCCCGCCTATTCCCATCCCGCTGATTATCCCGCTTAAAGCGCCTATCAAGACGGTAAGCATAAGAAACCTCCCTTTAGAATTTGCGGTGCGTCGGAAACCGCCGCACCCTACAATGATTGAATTAATAAGCGGTTGCTCGCTCTCGGTTAGAATATCATTTTTACGGCGGTGGCTATTATAACTCCGCCGAAAATTATCTTAAGCCATTTTACAGATATTTTTGATAAAAGCTTTGCGCCGATTGCCCCGCCGACAATTCCGCCCGCCGCGGCAGGAAGCCATATTTTAAAATCAAAGTGACCGCCCCTGATATAGAAAAAGGAGCTGACGAGCGACATCAGAAATATCACGGCTATCGCAGTTGCGTGCGACTTTTTGGGGTCAATTTTGAGGAACAGCTCCATAGCGGGAACGACAACACTTCCACCGCCCGCGCCAAATAGCCCGTTCAGCACCCCGCTGAAAACGCCTATTAAGATGTGGCGTATATATTTTTTAAAAAATTTCATTTTGTACTCCTCATAGATAGAAAAAGACTATGGATAGATTTATCCATAGTCTTTGCTATATTCGGTATTTTATGCAATGCCATAAAATCTCTTTGCATTTGCAGTTGTTATTTCAGCTACCTCTTCAAAGGACATTCCCTTTATCTCCGCAACCTTGCGGGCAACAAACTCTACATATCCGCTGAAGTTCCTCTCGCCTCTGTGCGGTTCGGGTGCCATATAGGGACAGTCTGTTTCTATCATAAGTCGCTCTATCGGGATTTCGGCGCAAGCCTGAACAGCCCGTTTTGCATTTTTAAAGGTCAAAACCCCTGTGAATGAAATCATCATACCGAGCTTTAAAATCTCGCGGGCGGTTTCTGCACTGCCTGAAAAGCAATGGACAACCCCGTTTGAAATTTTATGTTCTTTTAATATTTCCAAGCATTCGCCTTTTGAGTCCCTGTCGTGGATAACAACGGGCAAAATCAGCTCCCCTGCAAGCTCGAGCTGGCGAATAAACCACTTTTTTTGAACCTCGGGCTCTGCACCGTCAGTATAGTGATAGTCAAGACCAATCTCACCGATTGCACGTACCTTCGGGTGAGAGGCAAGGTTTCGCAGAGTGTCAATGTCTGCCTCTGTCATATTCCCCGTTTCGCTCGGGTGAACGCCAACTGTTGCATATACAAAATCATATTTTTCTGCAAGAGCAACAGAGGCAAAAGAACCCTCTATATCCGCGCCTATATTTACAATATTCTCAACCCCAAGCCCGCGCAGACTCAATAACGCGGTATCGCGGTCTTTATCAAATTGCTCATCATCGAAATGAGCGTGTGTATCAAATAACATAAAGCTAGTACTCCCTGTGGTTATTTAACGATTTCGTTTATATCCTTCGCTATAAGCTCCTTCAAATTTTCTGCATCAGTACGGTCGCTGCCGCGGAGTAAGCAGTAGAGCTTTATCTTCGGCTCTGTGCCTGACGGGCGGACAATAAAGTTGTTTCCGTCCTCAAGCTCAAGATAAATAACGTTAGACGGCGGGAGCAGAATTTTTTCAGTCCTTCCGCTCGCAACTTCTGTGCGAAGAGAGGTCTTGTAATCGCGGACCGCGATAACGCGCTTGCCTGCAACGGCCTTTGGCGTATTTGTGCGCAATCTCTCCATTACTGCGCCGATTTTCTCAAGCCCGTCTTTCCCTTCCATAACAACAGACTCTACATACTCAAGATAGTAGCCGTACTTTTTATAGATGTTTTCCATCTGCTCGGCGAGAGAACTGCCCTTTTCGCGATAATAAAGTGTCATCTCGGCAATCAGCATTGTTGCAACTACGGCATCTTTGTCGCGTGCATACGTGCCCTTTAAATAGCCATAGCTCTCCTCAAAGCCGAACAGGTATGTTCCAATCCCCGTAGTTTCTGACTCCTTTATTTTTTCGCCTATGAATTTAAAGCCAGTCAGAACTTCTTTCATTTCAACACCATACTCGGCACAGATTGACTGAATAAGGTTGGTTGTAACAATGGTCTTTACAACATATCCGTCAGGCGCAAGCTCTCCGCGCTCTTTAAGGCTTGAGAGAATGTACTCTGTAAGCAGGGCGCCGACTTGGTTGCCCGTAAAGGTCTGATATTCGCCGTCTTTATTCTTTACAATTATACCAACGCGGTCAGCGTCAGGGTCGGTTCCAATTATAAGGTCTGCCCCGCAGTCTTTTGCGTAGCCTATTGCAAGTTCAAAGCCCTCTTTGTTCTCGGGATTTGGTGATGCGACTGTCGGGAAGTTACCGTCGGGCATCTCCTGCTCCTTTACGACAACGACGTTGTTAAAACCGAGCCTTTTTAAAATCTTGCGTACGGGTTTGTTGCCTGCACCATGAAATGGGGTATACACAAACTTAAGGGTATTGCCCTTTTCGCGAACAAGCTCGGGATTGATGCTTTGAGCCTCAACACAGTCAAGATATGCCTCTTCAACCTCGTCACCTATCAGCTCTATTATTCCGCTGTTTACCGCTTCGTCAAAGTTACACGATTTTACCCCTGTGAAAATGTCGGTTTTTTCAATCTCATCAAGCACGATAGAGGCAAGCTCGGGATTGAGCTGTGCTCCATCTGCGCCATATACCTTATAGCCGTTATATTTCGCGGGGTTATGACTTGCGGTAATAACGATGCCCGCAGATGTGTTTTTGTATCTAATTGCAAAGGATAGCTCAGGAACAGGCTTTAGCTCATCAAAGAGATAGACCTTTATTCCATTTGCCGCCAGAACAGAGGCAGCAGTCCTTGCAAATTCATCCGATTTAATTCGGCTGTCATAGGCAATTGCAACACTGAGAGGTTTATTTTCAGTATTTGTCTTAAGGAGCTGATTTGCAAGCCCTTGGGTTGCCTGACCCACTACATAAGAGTTCATACGGTTGGGTCCTGCGCCGATTACTCCGCGAAGTCCTGCTGTACCAAACTCCAGCGTGGTGTAAAAACGCTCTTCAATTTCTTTATTATCATTTTTGATTTCTTCAAGCTCCTGAGTGGTTTTGGCATCAGCAAGGGTGAGCCATCTCTCGTATTCCTTCATATAATCCATAGTTGACCTCCTGTTAAACAAATAGGTATATACATTATTATACTATTAATTTACTTTAAATACAACCCCATAAAATGCTTTTTGTTTTATTGGGATTGATTTTTTTGGCGATATCTGTTATAATGATTTCATCGAAGATGAAATCAGCTAAATTCGCCTACGGTCAGATCAAAGCGAATTTAATTGTAGGGACCGGCCTCCAGGACGGTCCGTGCAAAACAGAGAAATAAGCGGACAGTCGAGGACGCCTGTCCCTACAAGAGCAAAGATAGATAATTAAGATTGGCGTCTAAACAGTTCAGTATTTTTATATTATTTAGGAGATGGAGATTATTATGAGAATTGCAATCGGAAGTGACCACGGCGGAGTAAATCACAAGGCATATATAGAGGAATATCTTACAAAGAACGGGCACGAATATGCAGACTTCGGCACAAATTCAGGCGAGTCCGTGGACTACCCCGATATCGCGGAGGCGGTAGGAAAGGCTGTTTTAACAGAGGATTTTGATTGCGGAATATTGATATGCGGAACGGGCATAGGAATGAGTATTGCAGCAAATAAAATCCGCGGGATACGCGCGGCACACGTGACAGATACATACAGTGCCAAGATGGCAAAGCAACACAATGATGCGCAGATAATTTGCCTTGGCGAGAGGATTACAGGCCCCGACCTTGCAATTGATATAGTAGATGCCTATCTTTCGCAAGAGCATTTAGGCGACAGACACGCAAGACGCGTTGAAAAAATAATGGCTCTTGAAAAATAGTTTTTTATAAAATAAAATCCCACCGATTGAAAATCGGTGGGATTTTTGTGTTTAAAATGTATTATTCGGCGTTTTCGTCGCTGCTTTTTGAAACAACAAGATTTACTATAATACCAAGGATAAGTGCACACGCAATAGCTGTGAGTGTAACCTGACCAATCTTTAATGCCATACCGCCGATACCTGCAATAAGGATTGTTGATGCAACAAAAAGATTTTTGTTTTTGTTGAGGTCAACATTCTGTACCATCTTAAGACCCGATACAGCGATAAATCCATAAAGAGCAAGGCATACGCCGCCCATTACACATGCAGGGATAGAATTAACAAATGCAATAAAAGGTGAAACAAAGGAAATAACAATAGCAAGAATTGCAGCAGTTATAATTGTAACAACAGATGCATTTTTTGTGATAGCTACACAGCCAACAGACTCACCATAAGTGGTATTGGGGCAACCGCCAAAAATTGCGCCCGCTATTGAACCAATACCGTCACCGAGAAGTGTGCGGTGAAGACCCGGCTCTGTGAGCAAATCTTTTTCGATAATAGAAGAAATGTTTTTGTGGTCTGCAAGATGTTCTGCAAATACAACAAAGGCAACAGGGATATACGCTACTGCTATTGTTCCAATGTAGGTGCTGTTTAATTCACCAACGCCCTTGAATGCTGTAAGGAATGTAAACTCAGGAACTGCAAGGAAGGTCTTGATTGTAACTGCACCATCTGTTAAAAGTGCCTGGAAGGGTGCAATATCAATAACTTTAAGTGCTTCTATGTTGCCAATGTAACCAATTACTGTAAAAATGCCGGCTACAACATAACCTGAAAGAATACCAAAGATAAAGGGGATAAGCTTGCCCATTTTTTTGCCGTATGAGGAGCAGAGCACAACCACAAGAATTGTAACTATGGCACAAACAAAGCCTGCCCAGCCCTTAGCGCCCATAACATATACCGAATTAGCTGCATCAAACTCAGCAAATTTCAAAATATCGCCAACTGCATTTTTGGCAAGTGAAAGACCGATGATTGCAACAGTTGGTCCGATAACAACAGGTGGCATAAGCTTGTCTATCCACTTAACACCCGCTATTTTTACAACAATAGCGATAATCACATAAACAAGGCCTGCAAAAAGTGCACCGAGTATAAGCCCGAGGTATCCAAGACTCATAGATACGCCGCCTGCAAATGCCGCAAACATCGAGCCGATGAAAGCAAATGAGGAACCAAGGAAAACAGGACTCTTCTTTTTGGTAAAGAGAACATAAATCAATGTACCTATACCTGCACCAAAGAGTGCTGCTGCAGAACTCATTCCATTGCCTACTATAACGGGAACAACCAAGGTTGCCGTCATAATAGCGAGCAATTGCTGGATTGCAAATACAATCAACTGCCCAAACTTAGGCTTGTCGTCAACGTTGAAAATCATTTTCATAAATACATCTCTCCTATAAAATAATAATTTAAAAAGCCTTGTCCTGTATCGAGGACAAGGCTTGAAGATACAAATGCTATAGATATAATGTCGTCTTGCCGATGTCCCGCATCGATTTTTAAGACAAACTGCTCATCGACAAGAATTATATCATATAAAAATATAAAAGTAAAGAAAATTCTACAAAAAAACAGCAAATTTTATCATAGATAAAGCGGCTAAAAATCTATGTGGGCTGTGCATCCTGTCAGGTCTAAAGCGCTGCTGTAGAATTCAGCTATTGCATCGGTAAGATATTGGGTGTCAAGCGCACCTGCTGTTTCGTATGAAGAATGCATAGCAAGCTGGGAGAGCCCGACGTCAATTGCAGGGACACAGGTTTTCTCTGCCGCAAAGTTGCCGAGGGTAGACCCGCCTGTTATATCACTTCGGTTTGCGTATACCTGATAAGGAATATTTGCCCTGTCACATATTTTCTTAAAAATCGCCTCAGAGAGAGCGTCGGTTGTATATCTTTGTGATGCGTTGTATTTTATCACAACGCCGCCATTGATTTTCGGGAAGTTAGCAGGATCAGATGCATCCTTGTGGTTGGGATGTATGGCGTGTCCGTTATCGGCAGATACCATAAAGGAGGAAGAGAGCTTTTGCATATGTCCTGAATAACTCAAGCCCAGACCCTCACTTATTCTGCGCAGGGTTGCTGCCAAAAAATCTGACTTGGCACCCTGACGTGTTCCGCTGCCTACCTCTTCGTTGTCAAAGGCGCAGTACACCTGTACTGCTTTGGAATTTGCACCTTTTATAAATCCGCCAAGAAGTGCGTATACACATTGCAAATCATCAAGTCTTGGCGCCGAGATAAATTCATTATTTTTGCCCCATACTCTTGGTTCCTCGCGGTTATATAGCATAAGGTCGTGGCCCTTGATTTTATCCTTGGTTGTATTTGCTCTCTTCGCTATTTCATCCATAAAATCAGCGCCATCCGCATTAACTGCGTAAAGAGGCGGCATATCGCGCCCAATGCAAAGCTCCCTCTCGCCCTTTGGTGTGCGGTCAATGTGCGGTGCGAGAGAGGGGATAATTAATGAGTCGCGGTCAAGATTTACAAGACGGATTTTAAGACAGTCCCCTTCTTCAACTACCACCCTGCCCGAAACAGAGAGCGGCCTGTCAAGCCAAGACGAAAGCAAGGCTCCGCCGTAACCCTCTGTATTTAGGCGGATATAATGTTCATCCGCAAGATGCGGAGTTGATTTTATCTTAAAGCATGGCGAGTCGCCGTGTGCGGCTGCTATCATATAGCTTTTGAAATCTTCGTTGGGGATTTTAAAGGCTATGACAGAGGACATATTTCGGGTTACATAATAACTGGCACCCCTCTTCAAATTCCAGACATCACCTTCGTTGAGCTCGGTAAAGCCTGATTTTTCAAGAGTATTTGTAATTTCTGAGGCAGTGTGCCAGCTGTCCGTACAGCTCTTTATAAATTCGGATAAAGTTTTCATTTTTATCAGACTCTCTCCTTAAATATAGTGTTTTTAATCAAGTCAGGAGCCACGAAATCATTTAATTAAATCATCACAAACCTTCCTGATATTCTCATATATAAATTCAGGCTTGGTATCACTTTTTTCGACATCATCCATAGTGCCCTCTCCGCTCAGCAGGAAAACGGTGCTTATTCCAGCGTTTACGCCGCAAGCTATATCGGTATAGAGCCTGTCCCCAAAAACAGCGGTTTCTTCTTTAGAAAAGCCTGTCATCTGCATTGCAAGCTGTGCCATAGTTGGTTCGGGCTTTCCTATAAATTTAGGACGTTTCTTTGATGCATTATAAATTATATCAGCAAAAGAGCCGCAATCAGGAACATAGCCATACCAAGTTGGACAAACCCAATCAGGATTTGTAGCAACATAGTCTATATCGTCTTTAAGAAGTATGCACGCGTCATCAAGCTTTTTGAATGTCAGTTCAGTATCGTTAGAAATGCAAAGGCAATCTATACCATCTTCTCTCTCTGTTGTAACATTAAGCCCGGAATCCTTTAGCTGTTTTACAAAAGATTTAGTGCCAAAAGCATATATTTTCTTGTATCCTTTTTCCTTAAGATAAAGAATTGTGGCATCAGTAGAGGTTAAGAAATCCTCCGAAGTAGATTCAATGCCCAGTTTGGCAAGTTTTTCGATATACTTTTCGACGCCCTTTGAAGAATTATTTGTAAGGAAGATATATCTTCCGCCAATCGACTTTACATAACTAAGGAAGTCAAGCGTCCCGTCAAAAAGATAGTCATCTAAATATATGGTTCCGTCCATATCGAGTAAAAAAAGTTTTTTGTTTTTTAATTCATTCATTTGAATACCCCCAAAATTCTTTTTTGCCAGTAGAAACTGCTATTGCGCCACCTGAGATGGCATCTGCAATCTCTTTTGATGTTTCAATCAATCCGCCTGCAATAATAGGGATATCGAGCTCTTTTTTTAATGCTCTTATAACCTTTATTACAGTTCCTGGCATAATTTCTATCATATCTGCTTTAGATGCTTTTGCTGTTTCAATTGTTGTATATACAGATTTGGAATCCAATAAAAAGAAACGCTGAATGGTAAATAAACGTTCTTTTTTAGCGAACTTTATGATATTTGTCCGCGTACTGATTATACCGTCTACGCCTTGTTCCTTTACAAATCGAACTCCGTATTCATCTTTTCCTATACCTTCTGCCAAATCAAGATGTATAAATAGTTTCTTGCCTGCTTTATGCACAACTTGGGCCTGATTTTTAATGTCTGATATATTGGGTGTCAGCATAAATATAATATCTACATTTGAATTCACTGCAGCTAAAAGTTCCTCTTGATTTCTTGTTGCTGCAATTATCTTTAATTTATTCATTTCGGCCCTCCCCGTTAAATTATATTCTTTGTAGTAATTACTCTGCTGCCTAATACATTTTATATTATAACATCATTCAAGGCTATTGGCAATACCGAAGAAACTTTATTTATAATTTTTATTGTTTCAAAGATTTTTTATTTTGGTATGAGAGCGTCTGCCTTTATGGCGGCAATTTCTCTGCTTTGGCAACGCACGCTCCCCCGCACAATAAAAAAAGACGCACCAAAATAAACATCAGTTTATTTTGATACGTCTCCAAATCTCCAGTATCCATTTTATTATATTATAGCATATCAATAGAAAATCCAAAGGATTTTCATACTATCAGCTGTATTATGAAATGGGATTTCCGTCTTTATCAAAAAGCGGGAGCGGAGAAAGATATATAATATCCTCTCTCTCTATGGCGTCTCCCTCGGCAAGTACTGCCATTTTACCAACGATGTTTCCTCCCACATCATTTACAAGAGCTTCGAGTGCGAGCAGGGACTCTCCTGTACTTATAACATCATCAACAATAAGAACTCTCTTGCCATCCATAGCCTGTCTTTCAACTTCTCCAAGGCAGAGTGACTGTTGTTTTTCTGTTGTTATAGAGTTCACATAGGTCGTATGGATATTTTGCATATAGAGCTTTGGACCTTTGCGTGCAACTATATAATTATTTTGCCCTGACTGCCTTGCCATTTCGTAGAGCAGGGGGATACCCTTGCTCTCTGCTGTAATCATTATATCGTGTTCGGGCGCGCGACTTAAAAGCTCTTTAGCCGCCGCAACGGTCAGTTCAACATCTCCGAACATAACAAATGCGCCTATGTATAGCTCGTCATTTAATTTGCAGAGCGGAAGCGTGCGCGAAAGCCCTGCAATTTCCATTGTATAGGATGTTTTCTTCATATCAATGCCTCCGAGGCTTTACACATTAAATTTATCGTGGATAACCTGAACAGCATGCTCGGCATTTGCAACATTTATAAGAACAGAAACCTTGATTTCTGAAGTTGCAATCATATGAATGTTGATATCTGCAGCATAGAGAGCCTCAAACATTTTTGCAGCAACTCCGGGGTTGGCAACCATACCTGCACCAACGATTGAAACCTTGCTGAGGTTATCGCGGCAGTTTACTTCGCTGTAGGTCAATGCACCCTTGAGGTCTTCAAGAACAGCCAATGTTTTTTCCATATTTGCCTTTGTAACAGTAAAGGTTATATCCTTTGTTCCCTCTCTGCCGATTGACTGAAGTATCATATCAACATTTATGCCCTCTTTAGCAAGAGCAGAGAATATTTTAAAAGCAATGCCCGGTGTATCTTCAACACCTATTACAGCTATTCTTGCAACATCATTATCGCGTGTTACACCTCTTATTAACATTTTTTCCATAGTGGTTACCTCCTTTACAACTGTACCGTCAATCTTCTCAAAACTTGATTTAACTTCAAGCTTAACATTATATTTCTTCGCCATTTCCACAGAGCGATTATGCAAAACATTTGCACCAAGGCTTGCAAGCTCAAGCATTTCGTCATAAGTAATTTCGTTGAGCTTTTTCGCGTCAGGAACAATTCTCGGATCGGCAGTATAAACGCCGTCTACATCTGTGTAAATCTCACACTTGTCAGCGTGAAGCGCCGCAGCAATTGCGACTGCTGAGGTATCACTTCCGCCGCGACCGAGGGTTGTTATATCATCGTATTTGTTAATCCCCTGGAAACCCGCCACGATTACTATGTTTTTGCGGTCAAGCTCTGCCCTCAAGCGCTCTGTATCGATTTTGTCAATTCGAGCATTTCCAGCAGTTGCATTAGTTTGAAAGCCTGCCTGCCATCCGGTGAGTGAAACCACAGGATGCTGTAGCTTTTCAATCGCCATTGCAAGCAATGCAATTGAAATCTGCTCTCCGCTTGAGAGAAGCATATCCATTTCGCGTTTTGATGCATTGGGGTTGATTTCAACCGCCTTTTCAATCAAATCGTCAGTTGTGTCACCCTGTGCCGAAACAACAACCACGACCTGATTGCCAGCTCGCGCTGTTTCTACAACACGGCTTGCAACATTGTTAACCTTGGCTGCGTCAGCAACAGAGCTTCCGCCAAATTTTTGTACTATAAGTGCCAATTTCTATCCCTCCATATTTACAATAGGTATCCCTATCATTTAACATTATTTATCAAAATCAGTTATGTGCGTCGCTGTTGCGCCGATGTTATCAGCTTCCAGCATATGCAGATGCCACGCACTCATTTTGCCCTTGAAAAATTTTTCAAAACTTTTCTCAAACATAGTATTGTTTTTATGAACAATAGCAATAACAGTAGGACCTGCCCCGCTGAGATAGACACCGAGAGCTTTTGCCTCATAAGCTTTTGCAAACAAATGGTCTATGTGCGGAATAAGCTTTTTCCGAAACCGCTGCTGAAGTCTGTCGCCTACAGCCGTACGGATGTTTTCATATTTGCCTGTCATAATGCTTGACATAAGCAGGGCGCTTCGCCCCGTATTAAAAACTGCGTCGCGCATAGACACGCTTTTTGGTAATACCTCGCGTGATTTTTTGGTCTGCAGGAAAAAGTCGGGTACAAATGCGGCAAACCTTAAATCATCAGGTAGGTCTGTTTTAACATATTTAATCCCGTTTCTGTCGCAGACATTTACTGTAAGACCGCCGAGTATAGCGGGGGCAACGTTATCAGGATGCCCTTCTATCTCCGCTGCCATACTCAAGAGAGTGTCTTTGTCAAGATTTGCGCCGCTTAGTTCATTTGCTGCCAGCAGACCGCCCACAATTCCTGCACTGCTGCTGCCAAGACCGCGGGTTACCATAATGTTGTTTTCGAGAATAAGGTGAATTCCCTTTGGGACATACCCGACACGGTCAAACAAAGCTTTCATAGAACGGTAAACGAGATTTTTTTCGTTTGTGGGCAAGAAGTCCGCAGTGCTGTCTTTTATCTCAATCTCAAGTCCGCCGTCGGTTTCCTCTGCATAGACATAGTTATAAAGTCCAAGCGCCAAACCAAGACTGTCAAAACCCGAGCCGATGTTCGCACTTGTCGCGGGGACTTTAATTTTAACCATTAATCCATCACCAGCCTTATGCTGCCGAGTATATCATACCCCGAGAGCTCAGAGGCTTTAAATTCGTCAAACTGTGTACCTGTCATTTCAGGGGTAAATATAGCAAACTCGTTTTCAAATTTCTCACCGTCGAGGGTTATTACATTAAAGCCCTCTCTGCAGAATTTTGCAGAGTCATTTTGACTTCCCGACAGACGAACATAAAACCTGAACGCCTGTTCGTTTGCATCCTTGAGGTATCCGTCTTCGCCGTCTGTCCAACCGAGAATAATATGCTTATTCTTGTGCTTAACAATATCTATAACATCCGACACAACGGCACTTGCGGTGGGAAGAGAACCCGCGCCTCTGCCGTAGAACATAACGTCGCCGAGCGCATCGCCCTTGATTAAGATGCCATTAAATACATCGTCTATTCCGCCAAGGGGATGTTCTTTTTTAAGGATTACCGGGCAAACTCTGGCATAGACGCCGTCATCTGCGCGCTTCGCCATACCAACCAGTTTGATTACACCCCCAAGCTCTTCGGCATACGCAACGTCTTCAAGAGTGATTTTGGTGATGCCCTGAGTGCTTATATCCTCGCTGTTGACATATTTGCCAAAGGCAAGAGAGGCAAGAATAGCGATTTTGCGGCAAGTGTCAAAGCCCTCTACGTCAGCGGTCGGGTCTTTTTCAGCATAGCCGTTTTCCTGCGCGCCCTTGAGTGCGTCTTCAAAGCTTGCACCCTCTTTTATCATTTGGGTCAAAATATAGTTGGTTGTACCATTTAAAATACCTATAACGTCTGTCAGCTCATTTGATATAAGGCTTGAATAGAGAGGACGTATAATAGGTATACCGCCGCCCACACTTGCCTCAAAGAGATAGTTTACGTTCATATCCTTTGCGATTTGCAAAAGCTCGGTTCCATGCTTTGCAACCAACTCTTTATTCGAGGTAACAACGTGCTTTCCTTTGAGTAGCAATTGCTTGGTGAACTCATAGGCGGGCTTTGTGCCACCCATAACCTCAACTACAACACCGATTTCATCATCGTTTAGTATGTCATTGAAATCTTTGGTAAAGCAATCGAATTTACTGTCGGGAAAATCTCTCAAGTCAAGAATTTTAGCTATTTCAACTTCCTCACCGCAACGCTTCTTTAAAGAATCAGGAGAGGTGGAAATAATCTCGCCGACACCGCTGCCGACAACACCAAAACCCATAATTGCTATTTTCATATGTTATCATGTCCTTTCATACTGCTAACATTCTATATGTTTGTCAAATCAGTCCTGAAACTTGTTTATAACAAGCCCTGTAACGAGCTTGGGCCAGAAATATGTTGATTTTTGGGGCATCTTTTCGTTTGCTGACGCAATTTCGCGGATTTCCGAAACTTTGGTCGGATTGATAAGGAAGGCGCATTGATACTTTCCGTCTTTAACCGCCTCAACTGCATCGGATGCCTCTCTCATATAAACAAGATTCTTTTGATTTTTCATATTTTCTTCGTCTATGCCAAGATGTTTTTCAAGTATAAGCTTATGCAGAACATTTACATCGAGGTGTCTGTAAGCTTCAGATTTATCGGGAATTGCCTCGTCAAGAGGTTTCGTGTCCTTAAGGTTGAGCAGGTAGTAGTAATTGCCGCCCGTATAGAGAGCAAAAAGCTTTTCGTCTACTGTGTTTGATAGCCTTTCTGTGATTATGCTTGCATAATCGCCCTCTGTGAAATATATTTTCGAAACAGCAAATTCCTCGGTCAGAAATCCGACCAGCATAGTTTCGTCAAACTGCTCAATATCACGGATAAGTCTGTGGGTCGGGAAAACGAATAAGCCGCTGTTTGACATAGATACGAGCATCATCAAAATGTAGTCATAGTCCGCACTGCCAATCGGGGTTCCGTCTGCCTCGTGCCTCTCCCGCCTGTAGTTGAGGGCGGTTTCGTATCTGTGGTGCCCGTCTGCGATAAAGAGCTGTTTGTCCTCAAACAAGCGGGTAATCTCGCTTGTAACCTCTTTGTCTGTGATTATCCATATATTTTGTCTGACGCCTTCGCCTGACATAAAGCTGATGTCGGGGGCGCCCTCGCTGTTTTCCTCAATCAGCTCTGCGATATTCTCCTCATCATCAAGATAGAGAGAGTAAATGGGGCTTGTGTTTGCACCGGTTTCGCGCATCAAATTGAGGCGGTCAGTCTTTGCCTTTGAAATAGTTTCCTCATGCGGGAGGACAACTCTGTCCGCAAACTCACGAAGCTCTACAAGCGACAGTATTCCCTTCAAAGAGTGTGCAGATTTGTCGCCTCCAAGCGAGAAGATTTGCTCATAAACATAAAATGCACTCTCGCCCTCGCGGAGAAGAACTTCTTTTTCTATCCAGTCACGGAGATATGCCCCGCCCCTTGTGTAGCGGTTGTCTGTGTCTGTATCTGTATCAAAATCCAGACCATAATCTACACGAAGGATGTTGAAATCATTTTTATTATATAACTCGTTTTGTTCTTCTTTAGAGATAATGTCATAAGGCGGAGCCGTGACATCGTTTAAGTTCGGGAACATTTTGGTATTATAACGCGTTCCGCAGAATGGAATTACTTTTGCCATTTTAAATCCCCCTTAACTATAATTATATGTAAATTCAAGATTAGTGCAACATTTATACTCAATTCAAGACATACGGGTACAAAAAGAGTATTATATTAAATGATACAACAAATTCCCTCTGTAGTCAAGGCTTTTTGACGTTTTTTTGTAAATAATTGTTATCTGAAAGCCTGAATTTTTATATTGGAGATGCAAATAATATTTTATGCAGATTAAAATATATAATAAACAGGAGGCATCACAATTATGGCTAAGTTTTCAACGGGCCTTTTTGCGGGAGCCATTATCGGTATGGGAGTCGCAATGATAGACCACCGAACGATGAAGCGCGCCAGAAGAATGGCAAAGAGTATGCTCCGCAGTATGAAATGTTATATGTAACGGCAAACGCACCCAAAAGGGTGCGTTTTATTTTTTAATTTATATTGCCTTGCGGCAGCCCGAACCGCTTTCGCAAAATTGTAAATGACGGCGCGCGGGTCTGGCGCGCGCAACAGGGCTCGGCAATACAAATGTAATTAAATTTTCAAAACTGCCGTTTGTGGATGTTCCTTTGCCCGAGCAAAAGGAGAATCCCTCCACCACCTTCGGTGGTCCCCCTCCCTTTAGGCAAGGGAGGCTAAAGGGAGGGGACACCCCGACGCCCCATCGGCGCACCCGAAAAAGATATGGTAATATCATACCGAGATTACAAACGGCGGCTTCGGATAACGAAAGGCTAGGAATAGCATCTTTTATGAAAATTTTACATTTTCAATGACACTCGATGACACTCTCATTTGGTATATAGTAATAGTGCAGACGATTAAGACTAACATTTAAGAGAGGGTGAACATAAAATGAATGAGCAGGATATCTGTGAAAGAGTGGCGGCTCTTGAACAGTCGGCAAAGTCGGCGCACCACAGAATTGATGAGATTGCGGAGGCAAACAAGAGTATTTCAGAAATTTTGGTCGAGATGAGATATATGCGGCGCGACCTTAACAAAATAATCGAGCGTGTAAGTGCGGTTGAGGGGCGCCCTGCGCGTCGGTACGACGTGGCTGTAAACGCGGTGATAACGGCTGTTATAGCAGCGGTTATCAGTATTATCTTATAAGAAACAAAAGAAAAATAAAAAGAAAGGATGAAAGAATATGAAAATCACAGCAGGAACAATAGCGAGAACTCTATGGCTGTTTATTGCACTTTTAAATCAGGTGTTGATTATTGCGGGCAAAGAAATTCTTCCGTTTGCGGAAGAGGAGGTTTATGAGGTTGTAAGCTTTATGTTTACCGCCTCGGCAAGTATTGTTGCGTGGTGGCGAAACAACAGTTTTACAAGCAGAGCCATTATGGCAGATGAGATGTTGAAAGGGGGGAAATAAATGTGAGAATAGGGGTCAATTGCGGTCACACCTTGAGCGGAACTGTAGGCAGCGGGGCAGTGGGCTATCTTGATGAAAGCGATGAAACAAGGGCAGTCGGATATGCCCTTATGCGCCGTCTTCGAGAGCGCGGGAACATAGTGATTGATTGCACAGACGACAATTCGGACTCCGTAAGCGATAACTTAAGGGAAATTTGCAACCTTGCAAACGCACAGCCTCTTGATATGTTTATATCAATTCATTTTAATTCGGGCGGCGGAAGAGGATGTGAGGCATACACATATGGGGCAAGAGATGTTGCAGACGCAGGAGAAATCCTGACGGAGCTTGAAAGGCTTGGTTTTTTGAACAGAGGGATAAAGGATGGTTCAAATCTGTATGTAATAAGGAATACACTTGCACCCGCCGTACTTATAGAAGTGTGCTTTGTCGACACGCTGTCCGATACGCAAATCTACACAGAGCAGGGCGCGGAGCGGGTTGCAGAGGCAATCTGCGATGCAATATCAAAAAGGGAGGAAGAGATAACAATGAGTCAATATGAAGAACTGAGGGGACTGATAGAAAACCTCTCAAGCAGGGTAAATGATATCGCAGAAGATGTAAGGGCTCTTAAGAATCCAATGATATATAATTATATCGATTATAATATGCCCGAGTGGGCAAGGCCCACAATAGAAAAGCTTACGATGAAGGGATATTTAAGAGGCGGCGAAGAGGGACTTTTGCTGACAGATGATATGCTCAGGTTGCTTGTGATAAATGACCGAGCAGGATTGTATGACTAAAGAATTGCGGCAAGAGTTTTCTCTTGCCGCAATTTTAATATCCTTTAAGATGTAGAAGTGCGCTTGAGAGGAAAATCTCAAGCTCTTCAAGGTCAGGGTTTGCAATGATAGTATCTCCGAAAAGGTTTTGGCGGTTAGTCTGCGGGATTACAAGCTCAAAAGTAGTCCCGCTGCCCTTTGTCGGCACATAGAAAACATCGCCGTCCATATCCTTTGCGACCTTTCTGCAGACAGACAAGCCTATTCCGCCAAGAACAAGACCGCTGTCTATTATAGAGGCAGTGTGCAGGTCAGGCTTGTTTTCGTAGGCTGAAAACATAGTTCGGCGTACGTTCGGAGCAATCCCGCGACCATTATCTGTAACAGAGATAACGAAATCATTTCCGCGGAGGAAACCGCGTATGCTGATAATCTTATGCTTATATTTGTTATGTATAATGGAATTTGAGATAAGATTGTATAAAACAATTCCGACACGACGAAGGTCAAAGACCGCATTTTTGCAAACGCTGTCACAGCTCACTATTATTTCTATGTTGTCGTCTGCGGTCAGTTTGAGTATATGTGAGGTAACAGAGTTGAGGTAGTGGCTGACATTATATGAAGCAAAGCGCGGAACCGAAACCTCATCGGCATCTCCGTACAGCTCGGTAATGTTGCGGACCTTTGAATATGCGCTCTGCTCTATCATACGGATTAAGCAGAGGTGTTCAAACTCCTCGGGCGACAGATTTTGGCTGTAGAGCATAGCCTGCAATCTTACGCTTGTTTTTGCAATCATTTTATCTACCGTCCATTGCGCCATACGAAGAGGCGTTACAGAAACGGACGTTTTTTCTTTAGTGATATCAAAGCCGTTCAATTTATAAACCTCGCTTTAGATAAAATTATTTGGACTGTTGCTCAAGGAGAGTAATTACTCTCTCGTAAATTCGGAGTCTGTTTTCGTCATTTAATTTTAAGATTGTATTAAAAAGATTTTCTGTGGAATATTCAGGATAATCGGCAGAGATATTTATATCATTATACGGAGCCAATCCAACGAGATAATCTGTAGAGGTTTTAAGAACCTCTGCAATTTTGCACAGAGTTTCTGCGTTGGGAACATTAATGTTATTTTCGTATTTTGACATAGTTGAATTTGTAACTCCGATTGCAGACGCTAATTCGTGTTGTTTCATATCACAAAAATCTCTTGCGTATGTGATGCGCTCTCCTAAAGTATTCATATTGCACCTCTTCTATAAAATGTACATATATGAAATAATTATACTATGGGAAATTTCATTGGGTGAAAAGTTGCTAAATATATAATAAATAACAAGAGATATTTCCGAAAATATAAAAATATTTGCAAAATTGCCGTTTGTAATCTCGACAAAATCGTAGGGACCGGCGTCCCCGACGGTCCGAATGATGTTCCATAATGCAAAATGAACATATTGTAGGGGCGGGGTTCCATCCCCGCCCGTTTATCGGGAGGGCACGGAGACCCTCCCCTACAAATATTGCAATTACGCAACATATTTCATAACAATAAAACGGCGACCGCTGTGGTCGCCGTTTTATGTATACTATTTATTTTTCGCCCTTGATTTATAAACATTATATCTGTTTCTGCAGGGCGGAGAGCAAAATTCTGATTTTGGGTTTTTGGTATAAAACGGAGAACCGCAATGCTTGCAGACTCCGATTGCTCTGTCGCGGTTGCACAAAAGAAGAGTATAAGAGAGCTCAATCGCAGCAGAAAGGCTTGCGGTCTGCCACTCGATAAACTTTTTATTGCCCTCAACCTTAACGATTGCAGATACGGGGTCTGTTTCGAGGACGAAGTCAGGTTCATCGGGATATGGTGCACTCTCCGCTTCGGCAAAGTGAAGATAGAGCATCTGCGCGTCCTCTGCAAATGCCGATATATCAAGGCGTTTGTCATTTTTGTTCGGGAAGCCGTATTTGCAGACAAAGTCAAACACCAAGTCTGTATGCGGTGCGTTACCTTGTACTGCAAAGCCAATATTTAGATAGTCAAGAACCATTTCTACGGCATTGTCAAACGGACAAAAAACCGCCTTGCCCGAGGCCTTGTCGGGAACAATATATTCACGACCTTTTGAACCTTCAATGTTATACTTTAAATACTTTTCTTCATAGGAGCATTTATCTCCAAATAAAACCTTCATAATACCCTCCACGGAACTAATCCGAAATTTTGATCATTTGTTTCTGAAGTGCCTTGAGCTGTTTTTTTTCTTCATCTGTCAAATCTCTTGTTTGCAGGCTTTTTATTATCATAGCGGCATCTTCAATACTACCGCTTTCTATAAGTTCTTTTGCGTCCCGAAGATTGTTTTTAATTTCCTCGCGGTCAGTTTCGGGAGTTCGGTCAGAGGTGTCTTCGTCCTGATTATCGCCATCGTCATCCGTTGTTTCGTCCCCATCCCGCTCTGAATCTGCCGAGGCGGTAGGAATATCATTCAGGCGGGCACCGCCTGTGTCGGAGCCTTTTCTGCAGGAAGTTACCGACAACAGCATAAACATACAAAGGATAATCGAAAATATTTTTTTCAATTCTTTCACCTTCTTCTCAAATTATAAATATACTAGCTATAAAAACAGTATAGCATACTTAAAAAAAAATCGCAAGGGTTAACAAGACAGAAATAGATTTGAAAGGCAAAAAAATAAACAACCAATATTGAAAAAATATGAATTCTTTACAAAATTTTAAATTACTCGCGAAAATTCAAAATAAAGTCTTTACTAAATTCTAAAAATGAGGTATACTGTTATAAATTGACCTTTTAATGTAAAAATGGCATCAGGACGGCCATAAAGGGGAATTGATTATGAAATTTTTTAAACTAATTAAGGACGAAGTTGATATCGTGTTTGAGCGCGACCCCGCCGCAAGGTCCAGGGCGCAGGTCTTCTTTTTGTATCCGGGCGTGCGTGCCATTATAAATTATCGTATTGCACATAGCCTTGACAAGCGCGGACATCATTTCATTGCAGACTGGATTTCAAAGCATACAAGACGCAAAACGGGTATAGAAATTCATCCCTCTGCGCAAATTGGTAAGGGTGTTTTTATAGACCATGGTATGGGTGTGGTAATAGGTGAAACCGCTGTTGTAGGAGATTATTGCACAATATATCAGGGGGTTACACTTGGCGGTACAGGCAAAGATAAGGGTAAGCGCCATCCGACCATAGGCAACAATGTCACAATCGGGAGCGGTGCAAAGGTTTTGGGCCCCTTCACGGTTGGGGATAACAGTAAAATTGCGGCAAACGCTGTTGTGCTCAGCGAGATACCGCCCGACAGTACGTGCGTTGGTGTGCCCGCGCACATTGTAAAGCTTGGAAACAAGAGAGTTGCACCGGCGACACAGATGCCGAAGCCGTGTCCCGACCTTGACCAGATACACATTCCTGACCCGATTTCTATGGAGCTTTGCAGCTTGAGGTCGGAGATAAATAAATTAAAGAAAACGTTGGAGGAAAAGGAAAATGGTTGATACAAAGCTTTATCTTTATAATACACTTACACGCAAAAAGCAGGAATTTATCCCGATTACCCCGGGAAAAGTAAAAATGTATTCCTGCGGACCCACTGTATATAACTTTTTCCATATCGGAAATGCGCGTCCCTTTATAATTTTTGATACGCTCCGCCGTTATCTTGAGTACAAGGGCTATTCTGTGGATTTTGTTCAGAATTTCACCGATGTTGATGACAAGATGATAAACAAGGCAAACGAGCTTGGAATTACAGTTAAGGAGCTTGCAAATCAGTATATAGACGAGTATTTTAAAGACTCTAAAGGACTTGGAATAAAAGAGGCAACCGTGCATCCGCGCGCGACTGAAAACATTGATGCAATAATCGAGATTATTAAAAACCTCGAGGAAAACGGCTATGCATACAATGTAGACGGTGATGTATACTACAGAACCAAGAGGTTTAAAGAGTACGGCAAGCTGTCGCATCAACCGCTTGAGGATTTGGAGAGCGGCGCGCGAATTGATATAAATGAGGATAAAGAAGACCCGCTTGATTTTGCTCTCTGGAAAAAGCAGAAAGAGGGCGAGCCTGCGTGGGAAAGCCCCTGGGGAATGGGCAGACCGGGCTGGCATATAGAGTGTAGCGCTATGGCAAACAAGTATCTCGGCAAATCGATTGATATACACAGCGGAGGCCAGGACCTTGTCTTCCCGCATCACGAGAACGAGATTGCACAGAGCGAGGCGGCAAACGGCTGTACCTTTGCAAACTATTGGTTGCACAATGGATATATAAACGTTGACAACAAAAAGATGTCAAAATCTCTCGGCAATTTCTTCACAGTCCGTGATGTTGCAAAGGAGTTTGATTACGAGGTTATCCGTTTCTTTATGCTGTCTGCGCATTACCGCAGTCCGATTAACTTCAGTAAAGATTTGATGGACTCGGCAAAGTCTGCACTGTCGAGAATTTATACTTGCCTTGAAACTCTTGATTTTCTTGCAAAATCCGAAAATAACAGAGCAGAAAATGAGGCGGAGCGGGAGGTCTTGGATGGCATTGCCGCACACAAGGAGAAATTTGTTGCAGCAATGGATGACGACCTCAATACTGCCGATGCAATATCTGCAATATTTGAGCTTGTAGCAGATGTAAACAAGATAATTACATCTAATCCGCCGAAATCCGTTTGCACAGCTTGCGCAGAGGCAATACGCGAGCTTGGCGCGGTTTTGGGAATTCTCGGCAAGGACGGAGAAGAGGTCCCCGAGGATGTAGAGGCAATTCTGGCAGAGCGGGCCCAGGCACGCGCGGCTAAAGATTGGGCAAAATCGGATGAACTTCGCGATAAGCTTAAAGAGGCGGGCTTTGTTGTAAAGGACACCCCGCAGGGACAACAGCTTATCAGGGTATGAAATTTGAAATATGGACAATAATATAACTGAAGCGATGCTTGAAGCCTCGCACTCAAAGGGCGGTACGCCGCAGAAATATTCGGCTCTGACGCTCGCCTATCTGGGCGACGCGGTATATGAGATATATGTAAGGAGCCATCTTACAGAGGATGGCAATCATAAGGTAAACGACCTTCACAAGGCGGCGACAAAATATGTCTGCGCAAAAGCTCAGGCGGAATTTTATCATAAGATAGAGGATATTTTGACCGATGATGAAAAATCCGCCTTCAAGCGCGGCAGAAATGCAAAGTCGCATCCGCCTAAAAATGCGGACGTGATTGACTATAAAATAGCAACGGGGATTGAAACGATGCTCGGCCACCTTTACATAGAGGGAAAGTGCGACAGAATATCGGAGCTTATGGAATATTTGTTTTCATAGCACAAGGACAAGCTCTTTCTATACATAACATATCTGTTGGGGGTATAGTATGCATAGAAAAAGGGCTCGCAGCAAGCGTTTTAAAAATATAGATGAGTTTTTGCAAATAACTCTGGGAACAGCCCTGATGGGCTGCGCCTTATCGACATTTCTTATTCCCTTTAAGCTTGCACCGGGCGGCGTAAGCGGGATTGCATCTGTACTTTACTATCTTACAGGGATAAGGGTCAGCACATTGCTGATGCTTATGAATGTGCCGATTTTTATTTTAGGGTTTCTCCACTTTGACGGTAAATTTTTATTGCGTTCTATATATGGAACTATAGCCGTGTCGGTATCGGTTGAGCTTTTTTCAAGCTTTGTCGCACCTGCGGCAGATATCTTTTCCGCGTGTGTATTCGGCGGAATAATTTTGGGCACAGGGATTGCTCTTGTGTTAAAGTCGGGCGGTACGACGGGCGGGACCGATATATTGGTTATGATTTCCCGAAAATTTTTCCCCAATTTATCGGTTGGAAACTTGTTTATGATTATTGACGGTGTTATCATTCTCGTTGCAGGCGCAACGCTCGGCGGATGGGAAATAGTTCTCTATTCCGCGGCGGCACTTTTTATCAGCACACATATAACCGACGGCATTCTCGAAGGGGCATCCTTTGCAAGAATGGTGTATATAATGTCAGGCCACAGCGATACGATAACGGAGCGTATATACAAGGAAATGGACCGCGGTGTTACAGGTCTTACCTCAGTTTCAATGTATACGGGGAAGGACAGAAAAATATTGCTTTGTGTCATTAAAAAGTATGAGCTTCCGTATCTTAAGAAGCTGGTATATGACACTGACCCGGGGGCGTTTGTAGTTATATCGGAGGCAAAAGAGGTTATGGGCAATGGCTTTGAAAGCGAGAGTATATTTTGAGGTTGATTAAATTTATATATAAACAAAGCATGGAGGGAATTTCACGATGAATTCAGAAAAAGTTAAGGAGCTTAAACTGCACGCGGCAAACGTCAGAAAAATGGCGCTTGAAGCTGTATATAGTGCAGGTGCAGGACATCCGGGCGGCTCAATGTCGATTGCGGATATACTTACATATCTCTATATGGAGGAAATGAACGTAAATCCGAGTGATCCCAAGGCTCCTGACCGCGATAGATTTGTCTTGTCAAAGGGACATTGTTCGCCTGCACTTTATGGAATTTTAGCAGAGTGCGGGTTTATTCCCAAAGAGGATATAAAGACGTTCAGACACATTGACAGTTACCTTCAAGGACATCCTGAAATGAACAAGGTAAGCGGCGTTGATATGTCCACGGGCTCGCTCGGGCAGGGCATAAGTGCCGCTTGCGGAATGGCAAAGGCGGCAAAGATAGATAATAAAAGTTATCGTGTCTATGCTGCACTCGGTGATGGTGAAAGCCAGGAGGGTCAAGTATGGGAGGCAGCAATGTTTGCTGCACATTACGGACTTGATAATCTCACAGTTTTTCTGGATTTCAACGGGCTTCAGATTGACGGCGATGTTACAAAGGTTATGAACCCAACCCCTCTTGATAAAAAGTTTGAGGCATTTAACTGGCACGTTATAAAAATAGATGCCCACGATTTTGAGCAGATAGAGGCAGCCGTTCAGGAGGCAAAGGCAACAAAGGGTAAGCCAACAATTATTATTGCATCAAGTGTAAAGGGTAAGGGCATCTCGTTTATGGAAAATAAGGCAGAATGGCACGGCGCGGCTCCCAACAAGGAACAGTTTGAGCAAGGAATGGCTGAGCTTAATACATATATTAAAGAACTCGGAGGTGAGGCATAATGGCATATCAAATCGGAGAAAAGGTTGCAACAAGGGAAGCATATGGTAAGGCTCTTGTTGAATTTGGAGCAGACGAAAGAATAGTAGTACTCGATGCTGACTTGTCAGCCTCCACCAAGACGAACGGATTTAAAGCTGCGTACCCCGACCGCTTTATTAATACAGGTATAGCAGAGGGAAATATGATGTCTGTTGCGGCTGGCATTGCGTCCTGTGGGAAGGTTGTTTTTGCCAGTTCCTTTGCGATGTTCGCAGCGGGCAGAGCCTTTGAACAAATCAGGAACTCCATCGGTTATCCGCACCTGAATGTAAAAATCGGTGCAACCCACGCGGGACTCTCTGTCGGAGAGGACGGCGCAACTCATCAGTGCCTTGAGGATATGGGAATAATGCGAACCATACCCGGTATGGTTGTATTAAATCCTGCCGATGCGGTAGAGGCAAGGCTTGCTGTAAAGGCGGCAATAGACTATGAAGGTCCCGTTTATCTCAGGTTTGGAAGATTGGCGGTGCCAACTGTGTTTGGTGATGATTATAAGTTCGAAATCGGAAAAGGTGTAGAGCTTGAAAGCGGCACAGATGTTACCTTGATTGGTACGGGTCTTATGATACCTGATGTTCTTGAAGCGAGAAAAATACTTGCAGAGCAAGGCATAAGCGCAAGAGTTATAAATATGGCTACAATAAAGCCGATAGATGAAGAGATTGTAATAAAGGCGGCAAAGGAAACGGGAGCAATAGTTACAGCGGAGGAGCACAGCATAATCGGCGGTCTTGGTTCGGCTGTAGCAGAGGTATTGGTTGAAAACTGTCCCGTTCCGATGCAGAGAGTTGGAAGTTGTGATGAGTTCGGCAGGAGCGGAAAACCGTATCCGCTTCTTGAGAAGTACGGGCTTGATGCAAAAACAATTGTCGAAAAGGCAAAGGAAGTAATAGCGAAAAAGAAATAGAGAAATATGGGGGCGGTTTAAAATCGCCCCCATTTAAAATATAGCAAGAAAAATAATAAATTTAGCCAAAAAGTCTTGACAGAATACGGCTTATATGCTATAATATCGTCTTGTATTGACATAGGGGTATAGCTCAGTTGGTAGAGCATCGGTCTCCAAAACCGTGTCCCTATGTTCGTATGGTAACTCAATAAAACTTAATATTTGCTGTTTAGGGGTATAGCTCAGTTGGTAGAGCATCGGTCTCCAAAACCGAGTGCCGTGGGTTCAAGTCCTACTGCCCCTGCCATACAAAGTGGCTCAAACACTGCGTTTGAGCCATTTTTTATTGTCAAAAATCGAGAGCAGCAATCTTCATTTTTTTGAGCATCAATAGCAATTTTTAATAATTTTAGGTTATATTTCTGATAACGGCGCGTGGTCTTGTGATTCAAATAATTATGCCTGAAATGAGCATCAATTTCGCATACGGTTGCATCTGTTTCCAACGATTCCGTCTGCTACATCATCATTTTAGCATCACTTGATTTCGTCAATTCTATCAATTTCGCCTGTAGAGAACAATTCTGCAAAAATCTTTTTAATTCTTGCAGATATCATTTCCCCAAATACAATTTGGCTTTCCTTTGGTTACTGTATAACACATTTAAAAGTTACGGCACGGAGAAAATCCGTGCCTTTTTATCCATATAGAATATAATGCTTTTTAAAAATTTATTTTTTATTTTTGTATATCAGAAACGAATACACAGTCGGAATAATAACAAGTGCAAAGATTATTGCCATAAACAGAAATGTTAAATTAAATAGTCCTGCTATCGTCATTATAATACCGCCTGCTATCCAAATCTTTCCTGCAAGTTTGTGTGTCTTATCCCAATTTTCTTCATCGTGTAATGTCCATGGGAGTTTGATTCCTATTGTGTAATTCTGTTTGCATTTTGGGAGAATAAAACCGAGAACTAAAAATAAAACTCCCATAAAGACAGGCATAATGTTTTCAACATTCACCTTATATCCCAATGCATTACCATACATACATGCACCGCATAGCAAAGAACAAACGGGAACTATGCTTATAACAACAGAAAATATTTTACTGCCTATATTTTTTCTTCTCGGATCAGCACTTGTTGCTATAATACATATTAAATTCACAAAGGTCAGTATCGCCGGAAGCCCAACAACTGCGAACATTTTACTGCTGTAACCTGTAATTTCTCCATTCCACCCAAAGCTTGTTGCTATATTTTCCGGAAGTCTGTTCCATACTAAAAATCCGAAAAACATCGGCAATAATGTAATTATAGAGGAAATAATTATCTTATATTTATTTTGTTTTATCATATAACCACCTTATTCAACCTTCATCATCCTGTATCCCACACCAATATGCGTCTGGATATACTGCGGAGAGTCAGGAAGCTTTTCTATCTTTTTTCTAAGTGTTGTCATAAACACCCGAAGAGAACCTATATCTGTTTCCCATGCACTACTCCAAATTTTCTCTGCGATAAACTTATGCGTAAGCACCTTTCCTACATTTTGCGACAACACACAAAGCAGCTTATATTCTGTCGGGGTAAGGTGCATTTCCTCATCATCAAGTTATGCACAGCCTGCAGCATAGACAACTTTAAGTTTTCCGTTTGTAAACATTGACTCTGATGCCGTCGCTTGGTTTTGATAGCTTAATCTTCTTTGTGTAACTCTGAGCCTTGCAAGGAGTTCTTCAACAGAGAATGGCTTTGTTAAGTAGTCATCGGCACCGCAGTCTAATGCCTCTATTTTATCTGTGTCCTCACTTCTTGCACTGATAACGATAATCGGCATATTAGACCACGAACGAATTTTCTTAATTACCTCAATTCCGTCTATATCGGGAAGTCCCAAATCGAGCAGAACAACATCGGGATTATGTGAAGATGCCTGCATAATAGCGTCATTTCCGTCTTTTGCAGTCAAAAACTTATATTCGTGAGTTTTTAGTGTTGTTGAGATTAGGTTTCGTATAGGCATATCATCTTCAACAACCAGAACCGTCATTGTCTTATTCATTTATATCAACCTCCTTTACGGGCAGGGTAAATGTAAACACCGCACCATGCGGATTATTGTCCGATACAGTAATTTCTCCGCTGTGTGCCGATATG
>JAZNFQ010000036.1:0-21993 GCA_045576075.1 Clostridia bacterium | reverse complement strand
TCCAGCTGTAGCGTGTGTAACCATTGTTGCGTCTGCCGTGTTATTATTCGTAAACGAAAGTGTCTTGCCTTCTCCAAGATGGGGGAGAGCGTAGGTTTCAGTAAACGCCCAATCTGTAAAGTCTTCGTCTATGTCATAGCCATCTGCAACAGCTTCAAATGCCGTTGTATAAGCCTCATCCTCTGCATTTTCTGTCACATCAGCCGGAACAGTCAGGGTATAGCTCCCCGCTGCAAGACGACCGAACTCAAGCTTTACAGTATTGGCGCTAGTATCCGGCGTTCTCTTAATCGCCCCTTTAAAATTGTCTCCGGTAATCGAAATGCTGTCGACTTTGGTCCAGTCGATTGCGCCATCAAATGTCAGGGTTATTTCGCTCAGCAATTCTGAAACCTGAATGCCGTTGTCTGCGATTCCATCCTTGTCTTTCGCGTCTATGTCGTCAGTAACCGACATAGGAGTTGCCGCGCTTACTGTCAGCATACCCATTGGTAACATGGTAAATATCATAACCAGTACCAATAACAATGAAATGTGTTTTTTCATTACAAAAAAACCTCCTTAAAAATAGTTTTATAATAGTGTTACAATTATTTTACAAACAGATGCAGAAATTTCGAACTTTGTACATATTCAATCGAAATCCCTCTTGAATTTTTTATGTATATATGTTATAATACCATAAATTATTGAGGAATTCTACATAAATATTGTCAAAAACATAAACTATATTGTGATTTGGGGTGCATTATGGAAAGGGAATTTATTCATTCAACTCATCTCCCTTTGGGGATAAACATAACCACTTGGTATCACACTGACGCGAGAAGAAAATATCGGGACAGTCACTTTCATGATGAGGTAGAAATTATATATGTAAACAGCGGGGAAATCTCTCTTGATATTCAGCAAGAGACCCTCAAGCTTACCGCCGATCAGGTTGCCCTTATAAGCAGCAAGACTATTCACAAAATTACTCCACTTGAGCGCGGATGTGTCTTTACCTACATTCAAATAAATCTTGATGAACATATGAGGGATGATATGCTTACACCGCTCATTTTTAACTTCGCCCAAAACAACGCGGACACCGCTTATGCCATAGAGCGCAACAGAGGCGAGCTTTGGGATATAACATCAAAGATAATAAATGAATACAAACACAAGAGCACTGCCTATCAGGCGTATATATATGCATATATTCAAATGATTATTGCTTATATGACAAGGCAGAAGCTCTTTCGGTCATATAATCCAACCATTCGCCAAAAGCTCGTTAAGCTTATGCCTGCGATTGAGTATGCAACCAACAACTTTTCAGGCAAATTGAGTCTTGAAGAGGTAGCCTCTAAAATAAATGTGACCAAATATCACTTTTGCAAATTATTCAAAGAGGCGACAGGTCAGACCTTTAGCGCGTATATAAATTATGTCAGGATTATAAAAGCAGAGCAAATGCTTCTTTCCTCGGACAATACAATTTCCGAAATCGCTCTTTTGTGCGGTTTTAATTCTGTTCAGTATTTCAACAGAGTTTTTCTGGATAAATACGGATATTCACCTTTTAAATATAAAAAACTTAAACTAGCTGTAGATATACAGAAAATATAGTCAACAACAAAGGTGTCAGCTGTTGCATACACCTTTGTTTTTTATTTCAATACACCGAGTGCATCATAGAACTTGCCGCCTTCCAGCGCTCTTTCCTTAACCTTTGCGGCAAACGCCGAGTTTGGATTTCTTTTGCTTACATTTTCTAAGGTTGTATCCCAACCGAAAACATATCTTAGTATTTCATTTGATTCTTCCTTTGTTACAATTTCAAACATTCTCCGAAAATTGATAATGTTGCTCGTTTCATCCAGCAATTCCTCAAGAGATTCATCCAACAGCCACGAATGGCAGGTAAAGCACTTGTAATTATAGGACGGAAAATATCTTTTAAAAAACTTTCGCGCCATAGCGATAGATTCTTCACACTCGGATTTTTTGAGCGGGCCTACTGAAGGAATATGTATTTCAATAATATCATCACCTTCGGCAACGCACTTATGCGGTATGTCAATTTCTGCCTTTGCCATACAAAACTGTAATCTGCCGATTTTGAAAAGTTCCATAGAAAGGTGCCGTCTTAGCCAGTGGCACTCACCAAGAAAGAGCTCATTTTTAATACCGCTCCAGATGTCGGTCCAGATTGATATATCCTTTAAAGTGTCGATAAGTATTTCTTCGGAAATGTTTCTTTCCTGATATTTCTTTTTAAGATTTTCGCACATATACAGAAAGTTCAGGAAATCCCTCTTCCCGTCACTGCCTGAGTCATATGTGTCGATGCAGACGGAATCGGAAATTGTCACTTCAGACAGGGCTTTTTCAAAATCATTATCGAATCCCTTTGAAACGCCGAGGATATTATACCATTTCCTGATTATGCTCTCAACTTCTTCCATCATACGCCTCCTGTTTATTTTATCGTAGGTTTTTGTCAATGGATAAAAAGTTTATTTTTTGAACTTATTTATCCAATTTAAAATTTCAGCATATTTCATATTGCCTGATGCAACAGATAGGCCAAAATCTACAACATCTGAATTAGTGCAATTCATCTTTATGCCTTCTGCTTCAAGAAATGTGAGCATAACATATACACCTATTCTCTTATTACCATCAACAAAAGCGCGATTGGATGTCAAAGAGAATCCAAGACTAGCGGCTTTTTCCTCTTTCGTTTTATATAATTCTTCTCCGCCGAAGGTAGAATACGCATTGTTAATAGCACTTTCTAAAAGTCCAACATCCCTGACACCAACACTACCGCCTGTTTCCTCTGCTATCAATTGATGTAAAAGCAAAACCTTTTCTTTACTCAATTTAATCATTTCGCCAACTCCTCAAAAGCAGGCTTGAATCTATTCATAATCCTCTTTGCTGCTACATCAATTTTCTCGTCATCAGTAATATCAAAGTAATTATTTGAATCAACATCAATAAGCAGGAATTTCGGCCTATTGTTTTTAAATATAACCGCTTGGCCATTATTTTCTGCCACCTTGGCAACCTTTGAAAAGTTCTGGTTTGCCTCGGTCATTGTTGTAATTGTGTCTGTATTAATATTCATAATTACCTCCTATTATTTATACGATAAATATATCCTATATTTTTTATTATATACAATTTGCAGGATATTGTCAACATATATGGGTTATTTTCTATATATTTTTCAAAAAAAGTTATTTTTTTGCAAATTCCCCTTGTTTTAAATAGAATTAAGGTGTATAATATTTTAGATAGTATGAAATTTATTATACACTCTATCCCGCCTACGGATAGGTGGCGACTTTATATTTTTGTGGGCAGAAAGGCTATGTAATATGAGTACGTTTTTAGAACAAATTAAAGCAAGGGCAAAAGCAGACAAAAAGACCATAGTTCTTCCTGAGTCTATGGACGAAAGAACTTTCGAGGCTGCTGAAAAGGTTTTGAGAGAGGGTATTGCAGATATTGTAATAATCGGCACACCCGAAGAAATAGAGAAGTATGGCAAAGGCTTTGATATTTCTGGCGCAACAATTATAGACCCCTTCACATACGAAAAGACCGAGGAATACATAAATCTTTTTGTTGAGCTTAGAAAAGCAAAGGGTGTTACATACGAAGAGGCAAAGCAGACTATCCTCTCAGACTATATGTATTATGCTTGTCTTATGGTTAAAGCAGGTGACGCAGACGGCGTTGTTTCAGGCGCTTGCCACTCCACTGCTAACACTCTTCGTCCAAGCTTGCAGATAATAAAGACAAAACCCGGTGTTAAGCTTGTATCTGCATTCTTCCTTATGGTTGTTCCCGATTGTGAATATGGTGCAAACGGAACCTTTGTATTTGCAGACAGCGGTCTTGAGCAAAACCCCGATCCCGAGAAGCTTGCAGCTATTGCAGCTTGTTCTGCTGAATCTTTCGAACTTCTCGTTCAGGAAGAGGCGCTCGTTGCTATGCTTTCTCATTCGACTATGGGCAGTGCAAAGCACGATGATGTAACCAAGGTTGTTGAGGCTACTAAAATATGTAAGGAAAATAATCCCAACCTCAAGGTTGACGGTGAGCTTCAGTTAGACGCCGCAATCGTTCCCTCTGTGGGCGCATCAAAAGCCCCGGGAAGCTCTGTTGCAGGACGCGCAAACGTACTTGTTTTCCCCGACCTTGATGCAGGTAATATTGGATACAAGCTCGTTCAAAGACTTGCAAAGGCAGAGGCATACGGCCCTATAACACAGGGAATTGCAATGCCTATCAACGACTTGTCACGCGGATGCTCTGCCGATGATATTGTCGGCGTAGTTGCAATCACTTGCGTTCAGGCTCAGTAAATTATATTCTAAATATAAACAGAAAGGAAATCATTATGAAAATACTTGTTATCAATGCAGGAAGCTCTTCCCTTAAATATCAGCTTATTGATATTGAGAAAGAAGAAGTTTTGGCAAAAGGTCTTTGTGAGAGAATCGGAATTGATGGCTCAAAGCTTAACCACACCCCAAGCGGCGGCGAGAAAGTTGTTATTGAGAAGAATATGAACGACCATTCTGATGCTATCTCTATGGTACTTGATGCTCTTACAGACAATAATCACGGCGTAATTTCGAGCATGGACGAAATCTCTGCCGTTGGTCACAGAGTTGTTCACGGCGGAGAGGTATTCAGCGGCTCGGTTGTTATTACAGACGCAGTAAAGGACGCAATGAAGGAATGTATTCCTCTTGCACCTCTGCACAACCCCGCAAACCTCATAGGAATTGAGGCTTGCGAAAAGGCTATGCCAGGCGTTCCGCAATGCGGGGTGTTCGATACCGCCTTCCATCAGACAATGCCGAAAGAGGCATTTATGTATGCTCTCCCTTATGAATTATATACCGAAAACAAAATCAGACGCTACGGCTTCCACGGAACATCACATAAATATGTTTCAGAGCGCGCCGCAGAAATCCTCGGCAAGGATATTAAGGATTTGAAGATTATTACTTGCCACCTTGGCAACGGCTCGAGCATTACAGCTGTTGAGGGCGGAAAGTCTGTTGCAACCTCTATGGGTCTTACTCCTCTTGCAGGAACCGTAATGGGTACAAGATGCGGAAGCATTGACCCTGCAATCGTTAAGTTTATTGCGGATTCAAAGGGAATTAGTCTTGAAGAGGTTGACGCACTTTTAAATAAAGAATCGGGCGTTTACGGAATTTCAGGTGTAAGCAGTGACTTCCGCGATTTGGATGCGGCAGCAAAAGATGGTAACGAGCGTGCACAGCTTGCCCTTGATATGTTTGTCTACAGCGTTCGTAAATATATAGGTTCTTATGCCGTACAGATGGGCGGAGTTGACGCGATAGTATTCACCGCAGGTGTTGGCGAAAATGACGGCAAAATGCGTGCAGCTATTTCCCGCGACCTTGAATTCCTCGGAATTTCAGTTGATGCCGAGAAAAACGCCTCTGCTCGCGGTTGCGAAGAGATAATCAGCACCCCTGACAGCAAGGTTAAGGTTATGGTTATCCCGACAAATGAAGAGCTTATGATTGCCCGCGAAACAGCAGCATTGCTTAAATAAACCTTGAGTTTTTATCCGCAGAATAATAGTGCATCACTTTTGAAGTATTATTATTCTGCGTTTTCTTTATTGAAGGGAATGTATATTTTATGATTGAACCGACGTTTGAATATTCAGCCATGTCTGACGAAGAGCTTGTCGAATTGTCGGCGGGCGGCGACAGACGGGCAACAGAATTTATTCTTTCAAAATACAAAAATCTTGTGCGAAGCCGTGCAAAAGCTTATTTCCTCGCGGGTGCAGACCACGATGATATCGTTCAGGAGGGAATGATAGGCTTATTTAAAGCAGTGCGCGATTTTGACGTGACCAAGCAGGCAAGCTTTCGCGGTTTTGCCGAGGTATGTATCAAACGCCAGATAATTACTGCAGTAAAGGCATCGACAAGGCAAAAACATATGCCTCTTAATTCATACGTATCCTTAAGCGAACCTGTGTATGACGACGACTCCGAGCGTTCTCTTATGGATATGATAGCAGAGCGCGACGCCGTTGACCCCGAGGAAATGTTCCTGCGGCGTGAAAAGGCAGAGCTGATTAGTGCGGAAATCAAAGACAAGCTCAGCAATCTTGAAAAAACTGTACTGTCTTTATATATGGGCGGTATGAATTATCAGGAAATAGCCGTCGAGCTTGGAAGGGCACCAAAATCCATCGACAACGCCCTACAAAGAATAAAACGAAAATTAGATACGATAGAAAACTAAAAAATCGGCTTTGGATTTCCCAATGCCGATTTCAGATTACTGATAAACTCTATTTTAGCAAATACTTTGCATATGCATAGCCGAACCCCCGTCGCGTCAGCCAGACCCTGACGCAGTCCATCGTTTCACTTCGTGAAACTTGGATAAAGGGGCAACGCCCCAATCGTTTCTGCGAAGCAGAAATCGACTCCGCTCGGGTGGGCGAGCGGAACAGGGCAAGGCGTAGCAGATGCAATCTCTTTGCAAAATATAAACTTTTCAATACACAAAAATCGGCATTGGATTTCCCAATGCCGATTTAATTTTTATACTGTGCCAAAAAGGCGGTCACCCGCATCACCAAGACCGGGGACGATATAACAATTCTCGTTAAGGCACTCATCAATTGTTCCGCAGAAAACCTCAACATCAGGGTGTGCTTTCACAATTGCCTCAACACCCTCTGGTGCCGCGATTATGCACATAAGTTTTATTTTACGCGCGCCGCGCTGTTTTATAAAGTCAATTGCCGCAGCAGCGCTGCCGCCCGTTGCAAGCATTGGGTCAAGCACAATAACCTGACGCTCTGAAATATCCGGCGGGAGTTTGCAGTAATATTCCACCGGCTGATGGGTTTCGTGATCGCGGTAGAGCCCGATATGGCCCACCTTTGCAGCGGGCATAAGGCTTATAAGAGCATCAACCATACCCAAGCCCGCGCGAAGCACAGGCACAAGAGCAACCTGCTTGGATATGAATTTGCCCGTTGTTTCAGTTATGGGAGTTTTAACGGGGTGCTCTACTGTTTCAAGGTCCCTCGTAGCCTCATAGCCCATAAGCAATGCAATTTCATTTATAAGTTCACGAAAATCTTTAACAGATGTTTTTTCATCGCGGAGCATGGAAATTTTATGCATAATCAATGGATGGTTCATCTCATGCACGTTACCATTCATAAACATCATCCTCCTATACTTTTGTAATTTTAACCGTTCTCAAGTGCTTGTTCAAGCCAGAAGATACCTATATCAAACGCCTTATAGAGTCCGTCGCGCTCTGCCTGACGGATAAGTTGTGAACGCTTACCCGCGTTGGTTTTGAGTTCAATGATAACGCGCTTTGCAATCTCTATGTCCCCGAGAGGTTCTCTGTCCTCAAGCCTGAATACAACAATGTATTTATCCTCGGGCTTACCATAGATAATTTCGTTTCCACAGCGCAAAAGAGGTCTTCCGTTATAGGTTAAAAGTTCTTTTTCATTTGAGTCAATAGTCTTTTTAGTTGTCTTTGCAGACTTTTCTTTATTTGCTTCTGCCATAAAAATCTCCATTCCGCTCCATTATGAGCAAGCGTTTTTAATCGCTAACATTCATATACAATAATATCAAATATCACATTAAATTGCAAGCAATATTTTAAAATATCACGCTTTTATTCTCTGCAATATTATCAAATGCTATTTTCCGAGCAATTTTTCAATCAATGTATGTCCGCACTCAACATAAACGCCTGTTTGCGCGGCATTTGCCTCGGTATAGGATTTTACATTTGACGGCATCTCTGCCTCACTCTTGTAAATTATATACGGCACAGGGTCGGATGTATGCGTCATAATATTAAGAGGAGTCGGATGGTCAGGCATAATCAGCATATGAAAATCCTCACCTATATTGCGCAGATGCTCTGCGATGGGGGCGACAATCTTGCTGTCTATAAGCTCAATTGAGAGCACCTTATTATCTATCTCGCCTCTGTGTCCTGCCTCGTCGGCGGCTTCGAGATGAACATATAAAAAGTCTGCTCCACCGTCTATCGCATCAATTGCTGCCTTTGCCTTTCCGTCAAAGTTTGTATGAACTGTACCTGTTGCCCCCTCTACCTCTACAACATCAAGTCCCGCACAGTTTCCTATTCCTTTTATAAGGTCAACTGCCGAAATTACAGTGCCCGAGATAGCATACTTATCCTTATATGTATCAAGGTCGGGCTTTGTTCCGTTGCCCCAAATCCATACAGAATTTGCAGGATGAAGCCCCCTTGCAATTCTGTCCTTGTTTATCGGATGATCCTTTAATATCTCATAGCTCTTTTCCATAAGCGAGAGCAAGGTTTTATCCTTGGGCAAATACTGACCTACAACTCTTCCTGATATATCATGCGGAGGGGTGAGCGAAAATTCATTCTCTTTATTATGCCACACGAGCAGGTGACGATAACTTGTACCGCCGAAGAACTCATAATCATCGCACTTTAACTCCTTATTAACAGCATCAATAAGAGCGTGTGCCTCTTTGGTTGTTATCTCGTCCGAGCTATAGTCAACCATAGTCTTATCGGCATAATTTTCTTCGTCAGAGAGGGTGACAACATTTGCACGGAAGGTTGTGTCCGACAATTTAAGCGGAACACCGATTGACTCTGCCTCAAGAGGAGAACGGCCCGTGTAATATTTCTGCGGGTCATAACCAAACACGGCAAGATTTGCCACATCGCTCCCAGGCGGATAACCCTCGGGTACGGTTTTGACCATACCTACCTCGCCCATAGATGCAAAATAATCTATATTTGGTTTAGCCGCAGCCTCGAGCGGAGTTTTTCCACCCAGAGCCTCAACCGAAGTATCTGCCGCGCCGTCAGCCAATATAACTATGTATTTCATCGATATTGCACTTCCTTCAAGCTTAAATTTTCTATTCTATCCATTATACACCAAGTTACAAATTACTGTCAAGATAAATTAATTTATGCCCACATAGCCTGTTTCATTGATAATATTCTGTCCCTCACTTGACAATATCCAGTCGAGTAATACATCGACATTCCCGTTGGCATTCCCCTCATATGTAACAGCATAAATCGGCGTTACTATCGGATAGGCGCCACTCTTGATGTTTTCTGCGGTAGGTTTGACGCCATCGATAGAGAGCATTTTAACATCAGGATTTTGGATAATTCCCTCAACATAATACCTGAAAGAAAACCCGATTGAATTTGATTTACTTTTGTAGTTTGACACTCTCTCGATAATGCCCGCCATCAAATCGTTTACCATATCCTTTGGCGCTTCCATAATCGGAGTATCGCCCATAAACCGCTCGAGCATACTCTGGCTTCCGCTGCCCTCATTGCGCTGGAATGCCGCTATTTTCTCATTGTCACCGCCGACTTCTCTCCAGTTGGTAATCTCGCCTGAATAGATGCCCTTAATTTGCTCTGTTGTGAGATTATCTATTGGGTTGTCCTTGTGGGTAAAGAAAACAAAGGCTTCTGTTCCGATAGGAGTATAAATAAAGTTTGTGTTACGTTCCTTTGCATAGGCTATCTGCTTATCAGATGGATATACACCTATAAATATATCTGTTTCCTTTTCAGCCAGAAGTCTATAACCCTCAGGGGTGTTGTTGTATTCAAATATTCCATTATGTAGCTGGGTCCCTTCAGGATATACCGCATTGACAAATGCCGAATACACAGGAAACAGGGCAGCCGCTCCGTCAACCCTTGGCAAATTATCTGTAAACTGCAGATTTTCACTTCTTGTTTTTACTATTTTTGAGCCCTCATCAAACGGCAAATATTCGCTAACTTTGATATTCGGTGATGTATCAATAGTAATGCTTTTTTCATACTTATCCATTCCATAATTTACGCCCAATGCAACAACCGCAACAATAAGATATATCATCCAGAAAATCAAATATTTCTTTCTCTTTTTCAGCCAAATCAAAGGGAACAAAAGAAGCGGCAAAGCAAGAGCAACCGCCCCTGAAATTATACTGTTTATCCCCTCCGATGCGAGCACAAGCAGCGATATAACGCCAACATAAATGCTGACATACACAGCAGGAATTGTTAAAAGCACTTTTACGGCAAGCCTTGCAATACTCTTTGAGATATTCTCGTCTTTTCTCATTGTTCCGCCTCCTTCTCATAACCCCTGACCTCATCAGTTTTCAGGTTAATCACATAGTCCTTATCGTATGTAAAATAAACCTTTTCATTTTCTCTGTCAATTTCCACATTGTCAAATCTTTTATCGTTTTCAGTACCTACAAAATCCTGATACTCTATTTTTGTCCCATCAGCTTTATTTATCTTTATCAGGCGGTCCGAGCCTGACATAAAATAGCTTGAGAACATATACAAGAACAAATATTCGTCTGTTTCAAAGCTATCTTTGATACTGCTTAATGTATGGTTCTTAAAATAATTAAGCCAATCCTCCGCCGTCGGCGTCACAACCCCTGCCTCAAAAATCATATCCTCAACTTTGTCGACATAATAGTACTCCACAGGGGTCTGCCTCTCTTTTGCCCCATAAATACCATCCTCGTCCTCTTCAACCACAAGCATTGAGAAGCTACATCTGTAGCCAATAGTTTCGCCCTTATATGTAACAGGAATTATAGAATTATCGGGAGTTTCCTTTTCGCAAAGTATATACCCGCCCGTCAGTGGTGCCTTCACAGGCTGTGCTTCTAATACACCGTCATTCTCCGTCAGTATGATGTTATATCCCTTATCCTCCATCATATTTCTCATACTGTAGGGATAGCAATGCATCAGCTCAAGATTAAGAGTCCGAAGGCTCTCGCTCCATACATATCTTCCGCCTATCTCCGAAAAAGTATTGTCATTTCCAAGCTCTTCTACAACGACAGCCATTTTGCCATCGAGCGAATAAGACTCCAGTTTCTTGCCTCTGAAGTATGTTTTTATATCGGTTTCATATATGTTTCCTAGAACGGTCCCAGGTTTTTTGTTGTTGGAATTTTCTCCACTCACAAGGCGTTCGGGGTTAAAATCATAAATTTCAAGTGTTCTTATAGAATCCCAATATTGATGCTGATTTGTTATGTCCTCGACAATGACAACAGTCTTTCCGCCTATGTTATAAGAGTCCACCCATACGCCGTTTATGCACGTCTTTATGTCCGTCGCATAAATCCGCCCCGCAATGTCACCATTTGCCGCAAGCGCTCCTGCCCCACTCATAAGCAAGACTACACACAAAATAATCGATACTGCCTTCTTCATCCAAATCACCTCTTTTAGTATATTTTGTTAAGATAATTATAACATCTATCCTGATAAATTACAATAAAAAACTGCAAAGCTTAAAAGCTTTGCAGTTTTATGTTCTACTTCCAATCCTCCCACTTGCATTCATAGCCCGCTCCATCGAGCCAATAGTTATGGGTAATCGTAGCCTCCAATACTGTCACATAGTACCACTTTTCTTCATAGAGATCATTATACGGATTAAAGTGGAGTGATTTCACATAACTCTCAAGAGGTTTTCTTCCGAGCAACTTGTTCACAACTGTCATAACCTCTGCGCGTGTAATGTTATTTTCAGGCTTATAGGTCTTATCGGGATAGCCCTCAATAAGACCGCTGTTTGTAAGCGCCAGAATTTCATTATAAGCCCAATGTGTTTCGTTTAAATCCGTAAACGGATTTTCAATTTCCGTTTTGGAAATTTCCGTAAACCTGAATATAAGCGCCGCAAATTCTGCTCTGCTTAAATTCCTAGAGGGCTTAAACTCCCCATCTGGATAACCATACACGATTTCCTTATCTGCCATATATTCAATATCGTGAGCAGACCAACGGCCGGGCTTAACATCAGGGAATGCATCGCCCGTTGCCACAAACGGCTCTTCGTATTCGTGATTGGTTATACGATAAAGAATAGCCGTAACTTCCTCACGGGTTATATCACCCTCCGGCTGAACACTTCCATCGGGATAGCCGTTAATATATCCAATATGGGTCGGATGCTCATTGCCGAAAATATCTTTTGTGTATTTTCTTGTGTTGTCTATGGTAGTCGTCCCGCCGCCGCGATAATTTCCGCCACCGGTGCCCGTAGTTGTCGGAACAGTATATCTGTAGGTGCCAATCTCTCCATAAATGCCATTATGGCAATCCCTAATATCGGTTATATCCTTGCACTTTCCGCACGCGCTGAAATAAACTGTTTTAATGGTGGTTGCGCTATTTAGTGTTAATTCCCCGCCGCTGTATGCAATTCTGTTTTTATTATCAGCGTCCGACGGATCAGAGCCGTCTGTGGTATAATACAAAATAATGTTGGGGTCGGTCGGATAATCGTTGATAATAGTATATTTGGTTCCTTTCGGAAATTCGATTTTTCCGCTCTCTTCAAGTGAGGTCGTAGGAATGCGCAAGTGTACAAAGTCAATTTCAAACCGCCCGTCACTGCCCTCTATCTTGCCGTTCTTATCCTCAAGCCACGCAACAATGGTAATATCGTCCATCAGGGTTGTGGGAATAATCGGGCGGGTTACATCATACACAGCAACATTTGTTTCCACCTGCTGTCCGTCTGTTTTTGTATATTCGTAATAATAGTGGATATCCGCAGTTTTGTTCTGCGAAAGCAGTTTTATGCCCTCTGCATAATCACCGCTGCCGAGCAAATGCGCACTTATCCTGTCCGTGTCATACGGGTATGCAACATATACACTTCCGCTTGCGCCACTTCCCCCTTCTATAATATAGTAATGGATGGTATTTTTGCTGACTCTTCCCGTATCCTCGTTGAGAACATAGGCTTTAATCGTCATAGTGTGGTCAATTCCAAGATTCTCCGGCTCAATTTCAGAAAAATTGTATCTGCGGTCTTCAGAGTCGCCGTTTCGTCTGTAGAAAATATTATACCATTTGTCAGTTGGAATATTTTCATCATAAGCGATTTTCGTTTCTATATTATCACTTGCAAGATATGTACCTGACGGCAATTCAATAACAGGCGCAAGCGGAACAAAATTATAAACATAACTTACAACAGAGCTGTACTTGTCACCCTTTGCATAGCGAAGCTGCAGGACAGCATCCTCCTTGAGCAAAACGCCGCTGCCGTCGGTGTAATCCACCCAAGCGCCCTTGTTGTCGATCCTGTACTGAATTTTACCGCCGCTGTTTAAGGAATAGAGCATAACCTTGAGAATGTTGTTGTCACTATCAATCTTTCTTTCTTCGTATGTTCCTGTTTCCTTGTCTGCATATGGCGGGGCAATGGCATCACCGCCTGACACAGCGTAGATATATCTGTTTGTATCGCTTTCCACACCATCAAGTGTTGATGAAATCTCCAGCGTTACGCTGCCGGAATTCACATTTGCACTACTCTCACCAAGGGGCTGCGTGCATTCCTTATCGCGATATGCTGCGCCCGTTTTGGTGTCAATGTAAAATCTCTCGTCGTCTGCATTGGGGAACTCATTTACAAATCCGCCGATCGTATATTTTACCGTGCTTCCCTTTACCGCATCAACGGGAACAACGGGCAAGTCGCTTCCGCCAATCGTAGCAGATGGCGCCGCCTTCGGTGCTTCGGGGGTTATGGTGTACGAGAATATGCCGACATCACTCTTTACCCCAAAGGCATTAACCGCCACAGCCTTTATAACAGTATTACCCTTTATGGGAATAAACGCAGTTCCGTTGTATTCAAAGGTCCCCTCTGTATCAGGGATGGGGTCGGGGCAAAGCCCGCCGTCATAGCTGATTGTGTAGTATATTTTGGTGTTATTCGGTACAGGCATAAACTGCGTACTGTATTGCTCTCCGTCGATTTCGAGGGTGTAATACCCCGGAAGAAGCGTGGTGAGCGGTTTAACCGGCTTTAAAGTTACAATGTCATAAGAATGCTTTACAACACTCGACCAGCTTGCGTCATCCTTCCACACAGCAGCAGTTACAACCGTATACTTCGTAATGTCTATCACCGCACTGTCAGACTTTTCATCTGCAAGAATACGGGTTTTGCTTGTTGTCGGGTCGCTTCCGTCGAGGGTATAATAAAGCTTAAACCTGCCCGTTGTGTCCTCTGTGCTTTCGGGCGTATAGACAGTAATTCTGTTTGCATTTGTAAACTGTGTGCTCTCGGGCGCAAATTCAGGTGGCAGAGGCTTGATTTTGTATGTAAATACATATTCGCTTCCCTCTGCTTTAATATTTCCGTCTGTGTCAAATTCAACCGCTTTTGCAATAATATCGGTATCTTCATCAACCACAATAATCTCATCATATTCCTGCCACTTGCCATCACCGTCGTGGTACATTACGACATAATCAGGATTATTGGGCGTAAGAGTTACATTAACACTTCCTTCATATACACCCGAGGGATAGAAGGCGTCTACGCCGAAATCATCATAAAAACTGAAGAGATAATAGTATGAAACCTTGTCACTCCATCCGCCGTCGAAATAACTTATGGCACGAAGCGTGGTATCCTTATAAAGAGTAATAGGGACATCTGTATACACTATTCCGTTGGTTTGGGGGTCGCTTCCGTCTGTTGTATAATAGATTGTCGCACCCTCTGTATCTGTCGAAAGGGTAACATCAATCTTTTTGTCATATTCGCCGGACTCATAATTTGCCTCGGGCTCCTCGGGCTTTATCGTAAAATAGTAAACCGCGGGCTCGCTGTATCTGCCAAGCTTGTTGGTGATAAGTCTGACCGTCCTGTTCCTGTCAATATGTATAAACTGATTGTCAACAAGCGGATTTTGTTTTTCAACCTTAACCCAGCTCGTTTCCGGGTCATCACCGATTACAGGCTCTTTGGCGTCAAGATTTGCAAAGGTATAATATACCTCGCTGCCGTCGGCAATTCGACCATACACATCTTTATCCGACACATAAACATCACATTTTGTAGAAATATCGTTTCTGTCCGATAACAATTTTTTGTCAGCGGAGCTGTCAAAAAGATAGGGTCTGTCGGGGATAATTTTATACTCATAGCTTACAGTATTACTATACTTTCCCTCCGCACCGTCCTGGCCTCCGCTTCTGTAAGCACAGGTTTTGATTGTCGTATCGACAGTTATGTCTATCGGCTCTGTTTCTTTATATACCTGCCGCGAACTGTTGGGGTCGCTTGGCTCATCGCCATTCGTCGTATAATAGATTGTCAGATTTTCATCCTGCGTCAGTTCAACAGAGAGCGGGAATTTTTCGTTATATTCACCCGAGGTTGGGTTTGCAACCGGCGGTGTGGGTTTTGTCCTGTCCTTAATCAGAAAATGATGATAGCCGCCGTTTACGGCGTTAAAATCAAAGGTCTGGTCATTGAGTTCGTCCGTTTCATTTTTCGCAAACAGCTCAAGAGCATAGTCCTCATCACCGCTGTCAATGTCAATAAACACATCTGTACTACCCGGCTTTATGGGTGTCAGCGTAAGCTTTGCAAGGTTATACCAATGCTGGTCATCCTTTTTTTGAGGGACATATCCGCCGCTGTAAAAAACGGTTATATATGCAGTTCTGTATGTCTTCCCTGCCAGAGTATAATATCCGCTGCCTGTCGGCTTATAAACAAAATATCCGACGGATTGCGGCACGTCCTCAATACTGCTGCCGCCCTCATTCTCTTTGTCGAGGACAGTATTATCATCGCCCTTGTTCACATCCTCTGTTTCGGAGGTCTTAAAGTTTTCGTCGGGAACAGTATAATCAATCGGCGAAGCGTCAGCATCGTCAACAAATTCAAAATATTCAGGGTCAAAACAAATACGGAGTCTGTAGCCGTTCATATCATAGCGAGGCTCAATATGCTTTGCAAGCTCGGCTGCGTTTGATACTGCATAATTTATATATGCTTCCCTCGCCGTACCGACAAGCCCGTTTCTGTCCGCCTCTTCCTCCGCCTTTATTTTTGCCTCGGCCTTCGCGTCAACAACATCCTCGTGATCATCGTCAAGGTATTCCCCCTTGTTGGGATTATCCACCGCAAAATATATATCTGTATCCTCATTCACATATACAGTAGTGTTATTTGTCGTTTCAAGCGGCGGGTTTTTCCCCTGTGCGTGCAAGTATACTGTCCGCATAGTTTCGTTGGTTTCCTCCGCCCATATATTCATCGGGAATATCCCTGTAATCATAACAATACTGAGTATCAGTGAAATGATTTTACTCCGTTTCATAAGCTGTTTTCTCCTTTGTTGTTTTATATGAAGGTAAAGCCTCTTTCAAATGGCACAGGGTTCTATGCCATTTGAAAGAGGGGGAGAGGTCCTCCCACACTTTCGTTTTATGTATCAGTCAGCGATAGCTGACTGATACATAAATAAAATATTACTCACCCCAGGAAACGAGCACGTATGCTACATCTCTTGAGTCGATTACGCCGTCACGGTTGAGGTCATACTTTGCATAATCGGGATAAGAATTTACACAATCTTCTGTACCGAAGTATGATACAACTGCCGACAGGTCATAGATATTGATATTGTTATCCTTAACAATATCACCGGCTAAGAAGTTCTTCTTTTCCGAAAGCTTGCCTTCTTCTACTACAGTATCATTATCCATTACGTTGTTCCAGAAGTTAAGTTCCTTATCCTCTGTCATTGTAACTGTATAACGCGCTGTTCTGTAGCCCGCACCGCTAACCGTTACTGTGTATGCGTTGTTGAGTGTAAGAGCATCTGTAACTGCAACTTCGTATGCATTATCTGCGTATGTAACAGAATGCTGTGCATCAACTTTACCATCTATGGTAAGCTCTGTTACTTCTGCATCTTCACCGAGCTCGATTTCGATATTTTCTTTCAAATCTCCGCCCGAGATTACAACCTTCATAGCCTGATATGCTTTAGATTTATTCTCAACTGCATTCGGGAAGTCTATGTTGATTGTAAGATCTCTTACAGGTACTGCGATTACTGCATCTTCGCCGTTGATTTTGCCTGTGTTTATTACAAGCTCGCCCTTTGTAACATCGCCGCTTACTGCGCCATTTACTTCAAATGTCTTTACACGGTTGTTCAGAACAGTTGTTGCGTTAACAATACCCTCTACAACACTAAAGTCTACTGCACCATAACCGGTAAAGGTTACTTTACCAAGTGTAATGGTCTTACCGCTGATTTCATATTCTTTGTCACCTTCCATAGCAAAGCCATAGTAATTTGGTTTTCCTGCTACTGTTGAAAGGGTCATATTATCAGCCGCGGTAATTACATAAGGCATATCCTCGCCGTTTAAAAGCTCGCTTGCATTTGCAAATGTGAACTCTGCAGACGCAAACTCGTGGATATCGCTTGTTGCTTCAAGTACGATGTAGTATTCATCTGCACCTTCGAGGGTATCTACACCTGCATCATCAACATCAGCCTTTACAAACTTAACTGCGATGCTGTTAGCAAATGCATCCTCATTACCTACCTCAAGCCATCCTGAAACAGGATTCTCAACAGCAACATAACCATCCGCAAGGAATTCATTCAAAGCACCGCTGTATTCACTGAATGTACCTGCGATAATCTTGCCGTTCTCATCATATTCAACACCAAGACCTACATAATCCTGACGACCGATGTCAGCAATACCGTTACCGAACACAAGGATATCAGCTATAGCGATTGCGCGGCCATTGACTGTGTTGTCCTTGCCGATTGCAACCTGACCATTTCCGGGATATGAGTCCGGATTACCCATTGCATTTTCGTTAATACCGATTGCTGCTGTTGCATCATCTACATAGAAATTGTTTGCAGAAATCACTGCCTTGTAGTTGTTGCCTCTTGAATTGTTCTGGAAGAGCTGAATTGCATTTGGAGCATATCCTGCATCCTTTGAATTTACATAGAAGTTATTGTTGTTTACAGTAACTGTGGCACCCTCAACAAAGTTCATAAGTTTAACTGCTGCATTGGATAAAGGAGCAGCCTCTGAACCGAAGGTGTTGCCTGTGATTGTTGCACTTTCAATGGTATTCCAACCGGCAATACCATGTGTGGCAGCATTGCTAGAGGTTACCAAAAGGCTATTGTTTACAAAGGTGAGTACAACGCTTGTATTTTCCCATCCATTCTCGTTTGAGAAATTAATAAATGCAGGCGGGCAACCGATTCCGGCACTCTTTGTTGTTACATCTATATCACAGTTTGTTACAGAAATAGCTTCGGGTCTGTCTGCATCAATATACGAAAGGCCTCTTACTGCAACGGCATCAAGCGAAAGGCTTGCATCCTTCTTCACATCAAAAATCACATTTGTGAGAGTTATGTCATTTCCTGCTGTGAGTGCAAAGGTAGCAACCGGAGCCGCACCTGTAATCGTTACATCGCCATTGACAGTAACTTTTTCGTCAGAAATATCAGATGTTACAACGATTGTGTCACCATCTGCTGCCTTGTTTACGGCTTCCTGAAGAGAGATGTACTTTTTGCCGTTGATCTCAGCAACGGGGAGCTTAAAGCCTTCATCCGCTTGTATTTCAGCAGCCTTGATATAATTTGTAGCTGTTTCATCAAGCGTATTATCCGTAGCAACAACAGAAAGCTCATTAACATCTGCGTACGAAGTAATAGTTACGCCCGAGTTGTCCATTTCGTTGCCGGAGAAGGTAACTGTTTCAGAAGCACTTACTTGTACATTTGCAGCTTCAAACTCATTACCTGAAATTGTAACTGTTTTTACATCATTACCATTTTCGTTATCGGTAATACCATAACTCCAGTCAACAAATTTTGAATTTTTAATTTCAATTCCGACTGCAGCTAATTCACTTAATGTGTCCGCATTATTTTTGTCGCCGCCAAGCTCGCCAAAGATGATAGCCCGTGTCTGGTTATAGTCCGGGTTGCCGATAAATGTACATCCGTCAATTTTTAGATTTCCTGCTTTTGTGGAGATAGCACGGAGTCTCTGTCCCCAACCTGAAAGTGCTTCGCTCATATCAATGGTAAGGCCATTAATTTCAGCATCATCTTCAAATCTGAACGCACTCATATAGTTTCCTGCATCATAAACGGTATTTGTGAATTTAATTGTATGACCGTTACCGTTTATTTTAATAGGTTTGGTAAATGTTGCATAGCAAGCTGCGCTACCGCTATTTCTGCTATCCCAGTATGCGTCAATGGTTTCATCTGCTAAAATATTCAATGTGTTGTTATAACCTTCGGTGTTGCGATTATCATAGATAGCCTTTAAAGCTTCTTTAAGGCTGAGATACTTTGTATCGCCAACCTGTGCAACATAAGGCCATACTGTAACATCTCCGTCTGTGCCATATTCAAGCTCAACGCCGTCAGGAAGCTCTGCAGGAAGTATTATGTTACCTTCGCGGCTTGCTGTTTCGTCAAGGTCAAGCACCTTTTTGTGTGCTACCTTATCAAAGGTAAGGGCAATTGTCGATGTTCCAAGAACCGATTGCGCTGTGAGGCAGCTGGAAGCATCAACTGTAATAGCTGTATCTGTGATATAGTCAATGAAAACTTGTGCGTTGTTCTTCAACTCTATCGCGCCGGTTCCTTCACCGATAAACTTATCATTGCTTGCGGTACCATCCACTTTAAGTGTTGAATTATCCACAATTATACTGTCGAAATTTCCGCCGTGTGACGAACTTGTATAGCTGTCAACGGTTACTTCAGAGTTATCGGTAATTTTTAATACACCATTGTTCATTATGGATGAGCCAACAGAAACTTTTGAGTTTATAATTTCAGTTGTGCATCCCGGCGCCATAAACTTAAGATTTGTTCCTGTGGTTAACACACTATCTTTAAGCTTAAAGTTGATTGCCGGATTTAGACCTTCTACAGTTGGTTCAGCAAAGAAAAGGTCTTTTCCGTATTCAACAATACTGTTTTCAAAAGTCATATTCCATGTGCCATTGGTAGCACTGTGTTTAGATGACGCACTCTGCTCAGAACCAAATTTAATATAGGCGTTCTTTACATTAAGTTCTATGCCAACACTGTCACCAAAAGAAACACCATTCGCAGAGAGGGAAGGTTTTAAATTTGCTTTATCGGCGGTTTTGGCATCTGTAATATTTCCTGTAATATTATATACATTACCATGACCCATGCCCGGGCGAGGTGAATATTTCATATCAAGATATGCGTCAACACCGATATTAACTGTTGTATAATAGTCTTTTGTATCAAAATCTCTTACAACATTATCTCCCGAGAATGTTATATCGCCTATTGATACTAAATCAGCATTAGGAATATTTACATTTACAGTTGCATCTTCTTCTGCGTAAACAGTGCCTGTGATGTTATCGCCCGCAAGGCTTACGCCATCTGCAATTGTGAGGAAACCACCTGTTGTCAAAGTTTCACCGTTCAACTTAACGCTCTTGCTCCAAGTTGTTTCTTCTGTAAGAGTTACAGGTGAAAGAAGGGTAATGGTGTCGTCTTCTCCAGCTGCATCGATTGCTTCCTGAAGGGATGCGTAATAAACATCCTCGATAGAAGCAACAACGCTTGCCTGTGTAAAGGTTTCACTATCTGCAACAGCCTTATCTGCACTTTCTTCTTCACTTGTATAATATGTGACATTAGCTGTCGTTTCGGATATTTTTGCAGCAATATCCCCTGCTCCATAAGGAAGTAAAACATCAGCACCTCCAGCAGTGGTACCGGAGAACGAACAGTTGTTCACATCAAGTATAGAAACACCGCCTTCTTCACTTGACAGAACACGCACAGGGATTTCATCTTTCGAAACATCATTACCACAATCTGTAAAAGTACACTCGTTGATACTAATTTTTTGTGTCCCCTCAGTCGCCTTGTGGTTAAGATTTACTGCTTTAAGTACGTTTGAGAAATCAACATTATTCAGTACAATATCGCCATTTGCATTAGAGTAGACAGCTGTATCCCCATTCATATTGCTTGTAAAGGAGCAGTTAGTCAGTGATATATTCACTTCTCCCGTGGGATTCATTATAAAAATTTTGTTCACTTCATCACAATCTTCAAAATAAATGTTAACAGCATAGTTTGTAGCCAGTCCCCATGCACCAACGCCATTAAGATTGTAAACTTTAAGTGTAATATCTCCGTCAATGCCGGTGCAGTCTGTACCGGTAGCCGTAGGAAATCCAATTTCAAAATCTCTCTCCGCGCCTTCTTCACCGGTAACTGTTGCCCCGTTACCATAAACTGTGAGGTTTTTGCACACATGACCGTGAGTCATTGTTCCAAGATCGGCATCTGGCTTACAGTAAAGGATTGCATCCTCAATGCCATGAACCGCCTTAACAGCATCTGCCAAAGAGCCATAATAATTTGTTCCATCAAAAACGACACCTTCGTTTGTTTCAAAATCAGCTTCACCCAATACATTGGATGTTTCTTCTGCAAAAACCGGAACGCTCATTGTGCCGAGTACCATTGCGATTGCAAGGGTTAATGCTAAAACTTTTCTAAGTTTCATAATTAATTTTGTCCTTCTTTCTTGAAAAATTTTTATTTATTCTTTTTTGTTGTTTTTTTGTTGTGCGCGGACTATTCTAAGGACGTCCTCCTTTCTTTGTTATTTGTCCGTTTTGTGCACATTTAAGAGGTATAACCTCTTTCAAATGGCACATGTTTCTATGCCATTTGAAAGAGGGGCGGAATTTTCCACCTCATCCACCGCAAGCGGTCCCCCTTCCCCTCAAGGGGAAGGCTTTTCGCAAAAAAGGGGGGGAAAGGGGGCCGAAGCCCCCCTAAAAATTAACAATTACTCACCCCAAGAAACGAGTACGTATGCTACGTCTCTTGAGTCAATTACGCCGTCACGGTTGAGGTCATATTTTGCATATTCAGATACATCTTCTGTATTGATGCCGTCTGTGCCAAAATATGATACAACTGCCGAGAGGTCGTAAATGTTGATATTGTTATCCTTTACAATATCACCAGCTAAGAAGTTCTT
>JAZNFQ010000035.1:0-2526 GCA_045576075.1 Clostridia bacterium | reverse complement strand
GGACTCGAACCCTGGACCCATTGATTAAGAGTCAATTGCTCTACCAACTGAGCTAACAGCGCATGCTTTTCTCAAAACCGATGCAAAGGTAGTATATTTTTTTTATTCTGCAAAGTTTTTTCAGAAAAATTCAACAAAACTTTTAATACTTTAATACTTTAATCTGTAAAAATATCATCATGGAGCATGATGATATATAATCATTTTATTTACTTGTGTTTATATGTGAATAAAATTTGAACAACCTCATATTTTATAAAAAAAAGTGGTTGCGAGAAAATCTCACAACCACATGCACCATATAATATATTTACTTTCCCTACTACTTTGCAATCAACAAGAAATAATTCTTTTTACCTTTCTGAACAAGAATATATTTCTCATTTAAAAGATCCGCAGCTGTGATAATTTGGTCAAAAGCTGCAAGTTTCTCTTTATTTACAGAAACTCCACCACCCTGCACCAATTTGCGCATCTCACCTTTTGAGGCAAAAATAGCAGCAACCTCGGTTGTAAGGTCTACAGCCTTAACACCCTCGTTGAACATCTCACGCGAAACTTCAAAAGTAGGCACTCCGTTGAATACAGCAAGCAGAGTCTCTTCGTCAAGCGAGCGCAAAGCCTCGGACGTTGCATTTCCGAAAAGTATTCCCGAAGCAGCCACAGCCTTCTCATACTCCTCCTCACCATGAACCAAAATAGTCAATTCCTTCGCAAGGCGTTTCTGCAATGAACGAAGGTGCGGAGCCTCTTTCTGTTCCTCGATAAGAGAATTAATCTCCTCTTGTGGAATAGAAGTAAATATTTTAATATAACGGTCAGCATCCTCATCGCTTACATTCAACCAGAATTGATAGAATGTATAAGGCGATGTATAGCGTTTGTCCAACCAAATATTTCCCTGCTCGGTTTTTCCAAATTTTTTACCGTCGGCCTTTGTGATAAGGGGGCAAGTGAGAGCAAAAACCTCGTTACCCGATATTTTACGAATCATTTCGGTACCCGTGGTAATATTACCCCATTGGTCGGCACCACCAAGCTGAAGTTTACAATCGTAATTCTCATTAAGGTAAACATAATCGTAACCCTGCAACAACTGATAAGAGAACTCAGTAAAAGACATTCCATCAGCACCATTCTCGCCGGTAATGCGACGCTTTACAGAATCCTTAGACATCATATAGTTCACAGTAATCAATTTACCGATGTTACGAATAAAATCAAGGAACGAGAAAGTCTTCATCCAATCGTAGTTGTTCACAAGGATGGCTGCATTGGGAGCATCGCTCTCAAAGTCAAGGAAACGAGCCAACTGGTTTTTGATAGCCTCCTGATTGTGACGCAATCTTTCCTCGTCGATAAGTACACGCTCCTTAGATTTTCCCGAAGGATCGCCAATCATTCCCGTAGCACCACCAATAAGCGCAATAGGTCTGTGGCCCGAACGTTGAAAGTGGCGAAGCATCATAACACCGACAAGGTGTCCAATGTGCAACGAGTCTGCCGTAGGGTCGATACCCAAATAAGCAGTTGTCATCTCTTTCTGAAGTTGCTCCTCTGTTCCGGGTGTCATATCCTGAATCATCCCGCGCCATTTCAATTCCTGTACAAAATTCATCGACTCTATATATTAAAATTGTTATTAACTTATTTGAAACGCGCAGCATAAAAATGCTACGCGGAAACGGATTCCCGTTTTCAGGTGCAAAGTTACTCTTTTTATCTGTTTTTAGGAAACACTCTATTACTTTTTTAATAATAAATTCCTTATTCCCCTATTAATCCCCCTGCGAAGCTCCACATTCAAGATGATAAAGCGGCGAAGGCGTAGAGCGTTTGAGAACACCAAGGTAAACATCCTTTCCGGGAATAATACCATAGCTTCTCATCTGCATCTCTACGGCCTTATATGCAAGTTCAGGATGGTTATTTTCTTCGCTTAAATGACACAACCAAATATATTTCAAATGCTCATTGAAATTTTCGGCAAGGAAACGCGCAGTCGTCTGATTGCTCAGATGTCCCGTGCGGCTCGACACTCTGTCTTTAAGGAATTTAGGATATTTACCCATAGCAAGCATCTCCTCTTCGTAATTAGCCTCAATAACAAGATAATTTGCCTTATTTATATACTCGGCGGCAATTTCTGTAATACAGCCCAAGTCTGTAAGGAAACAAAAAACCTTATCACCTATTTCTATGCAATAACCAACATTATCCGTGCCATCATGAGGAACCTCAAAAGCAGTTATTTTCATATCTTTAAACTCCAAGGTATTCTCTTTTTCTATAAAACGTGTATACTGTGGGTCGATAGGTGCAGTTATACAATAATTACGAGTGATACCCTCATGAATTTTTTTTGTGGTATATATAGGTATCATAGCTTTTGAAGCAACCACCCCTAGAGACTTAATATGATCAGCATGGTCGTGAGTGACAAATACAGCACAAATACTTTCAAAAGGAATATTTTCCTTTTTCAGAGCAAGGCGTATAGTCTTTACAGGTATGCCGGCATCAATA
>JAZNFQ010000034.1:0-63242 GCA_045576075.1 Clostridia bacterium | reverse complement strand
AGACTTATAAATTAAATAGTGCTTGCCCAATTTTCAAAATGAAAAAGGGACAAGTTCCGAAACCCCCGATATTACGGGGTTTTCTTCCCTTGTCCCTATTATAGCATGTTCATATATGTAAATATCAAAATCGGCAAACTAATCTTTTAAATTTTATAGACTTGACACGAGTAAAATGCAACAGAAGTCATCGTGTTTATTTAAAATCTTCAATTTTGTATCCATCACTTATACTGTATATCCTAAACCAATGGCACCACTCATCATGACTCATCACAGAAAAATCTTTTTCATCTGTCATTACATTTGTTTTATTATATAACCCCAAAAGTCCCATTCTGTCTGCTTCATAATATCCTTGCTCTTCAAATATTTCTTCATAAATATAATTATGATTACCTATAAAGTAGCTTACATTGTTTTCAGGATTTTCAAAAACCGTAAAACCGTCACTTAACCCATAGTATACAGCCAGTGTTTCAAACAAATATTCTGTTCCGTAACCGTATTCTTTCAAATATTTACAAATACCACCTACTGCCAATATTATATTCAAACTCATTAATATAAGCACACTACAGACTAATAACTTAATTTTTTTCATAATAAAACACCTTCTTTCAGCACCATTCGACATAATTAGACTTTTGTCAATTCAGGTTAAAAATTTATGATTTCAGCATTGTTCACAAAGCGTCATTAACACCGAGATTATATCACATTTTATCTGATTAGTCAACGATACAAGAAAAAAGCCTGACCGTCAGGTCAGGCTTTTTGGGGATAGGGATATTATCCTATCATATCAACTTCTGTCAAGATTTCGCCGGATTCTTTTGCACGATTGTAAGCAAGAGTTGCAACACATAAGTCGGGGCTTCCCATACCCACAAGTTCGCACATTAAACGCTCGCTGTTATCAGTCCTACCCGGTTTTTTGCCCGCAACGATATCAGGAAGTTCGGCAGCAAAATCATCTTCTGTAATCTCGCCACGATGTGCCATCGGCAGGAACTGACCACGATGAAGTCCCTGTGCAATATGGTCAAGGTAGAGCTTATCAAATTTTCTTGCAATATCATCTGATACCTCCTGGAAAGAGCCCATTGTCAAAACGAGGCATCCCTCTTTACACCACGGTTCCTCAACCAAAACAGCGTTGGCTGTAGTAAGGGTGATAATAACATCAGATTCTCTGCACGCCTCTTCATTGCTTTCGTAGGGTACAATTTTGAAATCAGCATCAGGGAAATATGAGGCAAACTTTTCTCTTGCTTCTTTAGAAATATCGCAAATACGCAGTTCATTAATTTTATGTATTCTGCTTATACAAGATACTGCATAAAAAGCCTGACGGCCTGCGCCGATAACGGTTATAATATCACTTTTAGCTGCCAGATATTTCATAGCAATAGCAGGCTGTGCACCTGTTCTGGCATCTGAAATCCAATCACCACAAACCAATGCCTTTAAGAAACCATCATGGAGGTCTGTAACCAAAATATTTGAACGTATAAACGGCAAGCCTTTTTTGGGGTTATCATCGTATCCGCCGACAACCTTAATCCCCGCCGAATCCAAGGGACCAATGTACGAGGGCATAGAATTGAACCATCCCTTAACGCCAAGAGTGGTCATATCTGTTGTAATTTTCGGGGGCATAATAACCTTTTTCTCTCCATACCATTTCCAAACATTTTCAACCGATTCGATAACATCATCAATTGAAACATATTTTTTTACCATTTCATTTGTTATAATTACTGTTTTTTTATCAAAAAAAAACACCTCCATACTTTAATATCATCATATTATCATATTGTCTGACATTTTGCAATATATTTTTTAACTTTTTCTAGGTTAAAATTTCTTTACAATTTAAGAGAAAATTGGTGTAATATACAACATGGAGAAAGGAGCGTTCTTATTGAAAGTAACCCCTATTATAACAAAGCAAAAATACGAATCTGTAGCAGACCAAATTATTGTTTTAATACGCAATCATACTTTTAGGGAGGGGAGCCACCTCCCTACCGAAAATGGAAGCTTCTGATGATAAGCAACAGCTTTTAAAATATGGATATCAGTTTCACCTGTCGCTGATTTCTGCTTACAAAGGATTTAATGCTTCAGCTTCTGACAACTGACTACGCAGCTTATAGGAATTCCTCAAGTTTATCCTAAAAATTTTTATCTGACTTTAAAAACCGAATAACTAATAAACGGTCTGTAATGAACTAGCATTACGGACCGTTTTTCATTGCTTTTTATAGTTACATTACGTATTTTACGCATTTTCTTTTCGAAGCGCTGCTTTTATTACCAAACAAGAGGTATCAGCCGATATTTTACTCTTTGAATATAATCCTCATATCCCCCAAGCTCTTTTTTAAGAAATTCTTCTTCCGTCTTTATTCTTTTAACAATTACAAAAGGATAAAAAAGAAAAATCAAAAATGCATATATTGAACCTAGTATAAGCGGCATCGACAAAAACAAAAGCAAACTTGCGCTGTACATCGGATGTCTGACAATGCCATAAAGCCCCGTATCAACAACCTTTTGATTTTCGCAAACTTCAATAGTACGGCTCAAATATCTGTTTTCCCGAATCACCTCTGCATAAAGAATATACCCTATAAGAAAAACAAACGCGAAAACGAGAACAATGTCCTTCGGTAATGTAGGCCACCTGAAACGAAAGGCAAGACCCGAAACAATAAACCCTGTCGAAAATATTAGTCCGCTTAAAAAAATTACAAGTTTTTGCTCCCGCTGTGTTTCCTTTGCGTTGAGCCTTTTTTTCAAAAGTTCGGGTTTCTTTATCATCAAAACAATGCCCGTAAAAAACATTGGAACAAACAAAATGCCCATCAGCAGCCAGGCGTTAAAAAACGAAAGTGTTCCTGCAGACAGAAACAACAATAAACCTACCAAAATAACACCTGAGAAAAACTTGCTTATCGCCTGAAAAAATATTTTTGTTGTCAAAGCAATCACTCCTACCTGTACAAGTTCGCAAAAACCAGAATCGAATCTTTTAATAGTTCAAAAACTGACAAGAGTTCTTCCCGTTGTGGCGGAAAACCTTTTACCTATCTAACACAGTAGAAACAGTATTGTGTAAACATTCTATATCCCAGTCACTAATTTGTACTCTTTCAAGTTCTTCTCTATAGGCTTGTGCTATTCTAATATAATCGGTGTACGATTATTGCATCCACGCTTTAGATAAACTCATTATACAACACAGCACCCCGACTTTCAAGCATAAATCAGGATAAATTAAAATAAAATTTAATATCTGTATTATTTAAATCAAAGGAGAAGTGAATGATATGCAAAATCCTACGAAGAAGGATAAAAAAATCCAAAAAAAAGACAAGTTCGACATTGGCGGACTTATAATAAAGCAAATTATTGCTACTGCGATATGCTTTGCATTTGTTCTCGGAATGCAAAACTGCGGGCATCCCATAATTTCGAATTATGCTGACTCGCTTGGACACGCCCTGCGCTACAACACTGACTGGGAAAACGCCGCGAATTCCGTCACCAATTGGATTAAAGAACAATTTAATACCTCCGATAAACCATCGTCTGAAGAATATAACAGTAATCAAAGCCCGCCTGCTTCTGCGCAGGAAATTACATTCCATTAAAGAGGTATAATATGTCAAAAGAGCCTTTGACCCTGAAAATCACACCTTTTTTCAGGATTAATATATTATTTTTCCCCGTCCTTGCCGCTAGCATACTCGGGGGCTATTTTTCCGCCTTTGCCCTGTCTTATATTTGTGCCTTTTTCCATGAGATGACACATATTGCAACCGCCCGTTGTCTTGGTGTAGGGATTTCACATATGGAAATTCTGCCGTTTGGCGTATGTGCAAGACTGAAATCTTCTATAATAAAAAATCCCCTGCACGAAATTGCCGTTGCACTGTCGGGTCCCTTATTTAACATAATCGTTGCCTTTGTTACGCATTTTATCTGTCGCGCCTATAATTTAAATAGCGAGCGGCTTTCTTACTTTTTTTACTGCAACACAGCTATGGCGCTTGTAAATTTCATCCCTGCACTTCCTCTCGACGGAGGGCGAGTCCTAAGAGCCGTCCTCACTTTGAAAGCAGGGGCCGTATACGCATATAACTCCGCTGTCAAAATGAGTCGTATTCCGATTCTCCTGCTTTTGATTCTATCTGTATATCTGCTGCTTACAAGGCGTTTTAATTTTTCCTTTATTCTCATAGGAGTCTTTTTACTTTGCAATTTATGTACCGAACAAAAAAACATATCAAAGTTGGCACTGCGAGAGATGCTTGATTTTGAAGATAAACTAAAAGATATGGATATGAACCGCACAACTGTTATTACCGCCCATAAAACAACACCCGCACGTAAAATATTAAGGCGCCTGTCCTATAACAGCTATAACATAATTCACGTAGTTGACGACAAGCTTCGCGTTGCAAAGACGCTTACAGAAGGACAACTCATCAGAGCGCTGACACAGCAAGGAATAAGGGTGACTCTTGATGATATCTAAATCCATCAATAATATCTTAAAATTTGTCTTGAAATCCTGTCTAATATATGATACAATACAATAGATAATTGTTTAGTATATTTTACGGAGGAACTTATAATGAAAAAGCTTGTTATTATGACTTTGGTCTGTTGTATTCTTATGTCATCTGTTTCTGCATTTGCGGTTGCCGAAAACATTATTATTGACGGTACGGCAGTTACAATTCCTGAGGGCATGGGCAAAATTTGCGAAAAGAATGACAGAACATTTGTGCCCGTTCGCTTTGTTATGGAATATCTTGGTTGCTATGTCGAGTATACGGAATACCAGCAAGGTGCAACAATCACTAATCCTGCAACAGGCTTGTCCTACAATATGGTAGCAAACAGCAATGAAATATTTGAGCTATCCTCACTTTCCGGAAAAGCCATAATTATGGACACCAAGGTTTTCATCAATAATGATGAAGGCAGAATGTATGTCCCCATTCGTTTTCTCGCCGAAGCTATGGGATATACTGTTTCTTGGGACGAGGAAACGGCCACTGTAACACTTGATATGGCTAAATAAAACAAAACTGAAAACGGGCGAAACAACTTCGTCCGTTTTTATAATCTTCATTTGGGAGGTACGACATTGAAAAAACATTTTCGCTTCCTTGCAATTACACTTTTAGCAGTTATTCTTCTCTCGCAAGCCACGTGTTTTGCAACTGCCAATATTATTAAAATTAACGGTATTGCCGCAGAAATTCCAGAAGGCATGGGGCAAATTCGGGAAAGGGACGACAGAACATTTGTTCCGCTCCGATTTGTTTCGGAATTTCTTCAAAACGAAGTCTGGTATATAGATGAAAATAAATATGCCTCTGTAAGCTCCGCTGAATCTGTTATACTCGTCCAGGACAGAAATGAGAATTTATTTATCACCTCTAAAATCACGGGTCAATCAAAGACTCTAAAGATGGATACATCTGCATATATAGACGTATCCGAGGGTCGTATGTATCTGCCTATACGCTTTTTAGCCGAGGCAATCGGCTATACTGTCGGTTGGGACGAGGCGACGGGGACCGTAACGCTTGATATGGCTAAATAAAAAATAAACCGACCTTTAGGTCGGTTTATTTTTTATACTTTAAGCACTTGTGATACAAGCTCCTGAAGCTCGGTCTTTGCGATTACGCCCTCAAAGCGCTTTTCTTTATTTTTAAGTTCTGCAAGAGATTCGGGGATCTCCATCCCGCTCTTTTTATTTAGCATATCGATTAACTCAAAATCATCGACGTTGTTTATATTTTCCCCAAGAGCAGAGAGGACTGACTGATTAAACTTAAACGGGCTTGCTGTCGATGCAATAACTGTCTTTGTTTCATCGCCCGTTTCCCTTACATACTGCTCATACACATCAACTGCAACCGCTGTATGTGTATCGAGGGTATATCCCGTTTCTGTATAAGTCTTCCAGATTTGTGTCTTTGTAAAATAATCATCACAAAAACCGCCCCAGAACAAATCAGTTACCTTCTTTTGAAGAGCCTTTGTAAGCTTATATGAGCCGTTCTTTGAAAGCTTGTTCATCATCGTCTTTACTTTCTTTGCATCCCCGACGCAGATATCAAAGAGCAATCTTTCGAGGTTGCTGGAAATGAGAATATCCATTGACGGCGAAACACTTTGATAAAACGGACGGTTTTTGTCATACTCACCCGTCTTAATAAAGTCAGTCAATACATTATTTTGGTTGGATGCACAAATAAGCTTTGCAATCGGCAATCCCATCTTACGTGCATAATATGCAGCAAGGATGTTTCCGAAGTTACCTGTCGGCACGCAAACATTAATTTCCTCGCCAATGGCAAGCTCTCCGCTATCTACCATATCACAGTATGCCGATATATAATATACAATCTGCGGAACAAGTCGACCCCAGTTAATTGAGTTTGCAGAAGACAGAGCATAGCCTGACTTTTCAAGCATTTCGCCATATTTCTCATCAGTAAATATAGCCTTTACACCGCTTTGAGCATCGTCAAAGTTGCCGTTAATTCCTGCTACATAGACATTGGCGCCCTCTTGAGTAATCATTTGGAGTTTTTGGATATCACTTACGCCGTCGCTCGGATAGAAAACAATAATCTCCGTTCCCTCTACATCCTTGAAACCCTCAAGCGCAGCCTTACCCGTATCTCCTGATGTTGCAACAAGAATAACAATCTTTTTATCCTCACCCGTTTTCTTCATAGCAACGGTCATAAATCTCGGCAAAATCTGGAGCGCCATATCTTTAAACGCACAAGTCGGCCCGTGCCAAAGTTCAAGTATATATTTGCCGTCAGACAGCTTAACAACAGGAGCAACCTTGTCACTGCTGAACTTACCCCCGCCGTACGCACCTTCGGTGCAATCAGCAATTTCTGCAGCAGTAAAGTCGGTCAAAAACTTCTTTAAAACAAGATTTGCTCTCTCTATATATGATTTACCAAGCATATTTTTTATATCTGTTTTTGTAAGCTTGGGGAATTCCTGCGGCACAAAAAGTCCACCATCCTCTGACAGCCCCTTCTTTATTGCCTCTGCTGCTTTAAGCTTTAAATCCGCATTTCTCGTGCTGATATAATACATTTTAAAATCACCCTTTTTAAATATCCTTTTATTTATGCAAAATGTCATTTCAGGCGTAGAACCCCACGCCCGAAATGACACACAATTTACTTCAAATCACTAGACTTACGCGATGTATTTCTTAACATTTGCGCCTGCAGTAGTTTCTTCTGCACTTACCATCATAGTAAATGAAACGTCAAACTTAGCTTCAAGTTCCTCAAGAACAGTAATAAAGTCCTCGAGATCTTCTACATTTGCGGAAGGAACGCTCTTGAAAATACTGTCTATAAATATATGAGTAACATCAAAGTCCTGAGCGATAATTCCACACAACAATCCTGTAAATACATCAAGGTTTTTAATATTAAAATTCTCGGTATTAATCATTCTTGCCTTTCTATGAATGTCATGCATAAGGCGATTGCCCTCTGTGATGCAAACAACATTTCCCTTCTCGGCATCGATAGCAGCATTAACCGCCTGAATCATTTTAGGAGTTTTACCACTGCCTTTTAATCCGATATGTACTTTTATCATATGGAGTTCCACCTTTCTTATGCGTGATGGGCACAAACCACAATGGTTTAGCCATGCGCGGCTGATTTTTTATTTCTTTTATTTATTGTAACACAAAACACAAATTTTAACAATAGTTTTTTTAAATTTTTTATATTTTTTTAAAAAACTTTCATTAACATACATTATTCCGAAAGGCGTGCTTCCAAAATCGCCCTTTCGCTCTCATATCCGGGCTTTCCAAGCAGAGCAAACATATTCTTCTTATAGCTTTCAACACCCGGTTGATTAAACGGATTAACTCCAAGCATATATCCGCTGATTGCACATGCTTTTTCAAAGAAATACACAAGCTGCCCAAATGTATATTCATCAAGAGCCTTGAGTCTTACTATAAGATTGGGAACTCCGCCGTCCGTATGTGCAAGAAGCGTACCCTCAAATGCCTTTTTGTTTACAAAATCCATTCCTTTTCCTGCGAGGAAGTTAAGCCCGTCAACATTATCAGCATCCTCTTCTATTACAACGTCTGTCTTTGGGTTATCTACGCACAAAACCGTTTCAAATAAAATGCGTCTACCATCCTGAATATACTGTCCCATTGAATGCAGATCTGTCGAAAAGCTGACACCTGCAGGGAATATGCCTTTTTGGTCCTTGCCCTCACTCTCTCCATAGAGCTGCTTCCACCATTCAGTAAAGTATTGCAGTTCAGGCTCATAATTTACAAGCATCTCAATATCCTTGCCTTTTCTATTCAGAATATTTCTGACTGCAGCATACTGATAACACTCGTTCGTATTTAAATCATCTGCAGAGTACATCTCTCGGGCATCGGCTGCACCTTGCATCATCGCCCTTATATCTGCACCGCAAACCGCAATCGGCAAAAGGCCAACCGCAGTAAGAACAGAAAACCTGCCGCCCACATCATCGGGTACAACAAAGGTTTCATAACCCTCGCTGTCGGCGAGATTTTTAAGTGCCCCTTTTGCCTTGTCCGTCGTGGCATAAATTCTGCGTTTAGCCTCTTCCTTTCCGTACCTTTCCTCCATATATTTTTTAAGCACGCGAAAAGCGATGGCAGGCTCTGTAGTCGTGCCCGACTTCGATATTACGTTTAAGGAAACCTCTTTTTTGTCAAGACATTCTATAAGCGCATTGAGATAATTAGGGCTTATATTATTGCCCGCAAATATAATTTGAGTTTTTGCGGTATAATTATAAAACGGGCCTGTAACAAAATCGATTGCCGCTTTTGCGCCGAGATATGAGCCACCTATTCCTATAACCACAAGGACATCGGAGCTTTCCCTTATTCTGCCTGCTGCGGCAATAATCCTCTCAAATTCCTCTTTATCATAATTCACAGGGAGGTCGACCCATCCCAAAAAGTCATTCCCCGCACCTGTTTTATTATGAAGCAACGTGTGCGCGGCGCTTACCTGAAGCGCAAGATTATCTATTTCTTCTTTATTAAAAAAATCAAGCGCCTTATCGTATTGAAATGTTACATTTTTAGGCATTTTTGTCACTCCTTAACTGGTTATATTATTACATATAAATTATATTTGTATTCATACATAAATTTTACCATAACAGAGAATATCTTGCAAGTGTATATTAAAAAAATATTTTTTTGATTTCAGGGTATTATATGTACAGAAGCACTAAATGAACAATTGTGACAGATACTATCAAAAACCATTTTTTGTCTGCATAAAACGAGCTATAGTGTTTCAAAATATGATTGTAACAAAATATTTTTTAATAAAGGAGTGAAAAAAATGGCTAACAACAGCAATAGAAGCAATAACTATGTAGTACCTCAGGCAAAGGCTGCTATGGAGCAGTTCAAGATGGAGGCTGCAAGTGAAGTAGGCGTTACTCTTAACAAGGGTTACAACGGCGACCTCACTTCCAGACAGGCAGGTTCTATCGGTGGTCAGATGGTTAAAAAGATGATCGAGAAGTACGAACAGGATATCCAGAACAGAGGTTAATCTTGCATAGCAGAAAAATAGCGGATGGCTAAACGATGTGTCCCCAAAAGTTAGACCTTTTGTCTAACTTTTGGGGACCGATTCAATCGCCATCCGCTATTTTAATTACTGAATTTTTTTATTATTGCATCAACTATACGTTTTGACGCAAGTCCGTCACCATACGGATTGACAGCCTTTGCCATTTCGTTATAGGCTTGCTCGTTACATATAAGTTCTTCTGTCATTTTGAAGATATCATCGCGATTAACTCCCGCAATCTTAACGGTTCCAGCTTCTACTGCCTCAGGTCGCTCAGTTTCATTTCTGAGGACAAGTACGGGCTTTCCAAGAGATGGAGCCTCTTCCTGCAGACCGCCTGAATCGGTAAGCACAAGGTATCCCCTATTAATCGCATTATGCAATTCGTCGGCGTTTACAGGATCAATCAGCTTGACTCTGTCACAATCACCAAGAATTTCGAAAACGGTTTCGCGCACAGCGGGATTTAAGTGAACGGGATATACAACCTCTACCTCTTCGTATTTTTCAACGATGTCTTTTACTGCGTTGCAAATATTGCGCAAGGGTTCGCCTAAGTTTTCTCTTCGATGCGCCGTCATAACAATTACTTTCTTTGTATCCCAATTCATAGAGCGCAGTGCCTCGTCCTTAAACTCATAATCTGCGCGTACTGTTGTTTTAAGCGCATCTATTACAGTATTTCCCGTGATATAAATTGTATCGGGGTCTGTATTCTCAGAGAGAAGATTGTTCTCGTTTCGCTCTGTCGGGGCAAAGTGCATATCCGCTATAACTCCCGTAATTCTGCGGTTTATTTCCTCAGGATACGGGAAGTATTTGTTGTATGTTCTAAGCCCTGCCTCGACATGTCCTACTGCAATCTGGTTATAGAAAGCAGCGAGAGAACCGACAAACGTGGTAGAAGTATCTCCGTGCACAAGCACGATATCAGGCTTTGCCTCCTTCATAACCTTGTCAAGCCCCTCAAGAGAGCGAGTTACAATCTCGATAAGAGTTTGTCTTTCCTTCATAATATCCAAATCATAATCGGGCTTTATATCAAATATTTCAAGCACCTGGTCAAGCATTTGGCGGTGCTGTGCCGTAACACACACAATAGACTCAATCTTATCAGAATTTGCCTCAAGCTCTTTTACAAGGGGCGCCATCTTGATAGCCTCGGGACGTGTCCCGAATATCGTCATAACCTTAATCTTGCTCATTATCGCTCTCTCCCTTTTTTTCAATATTCTGCGCAGCTTCTGCATTAACCATATAATCTACACTTTTTCCCTCGTCATATTCTTCATAACAATCAGTATACTTACTTGGGTCACGCAATCCGCTCATCAGTCTGAGGGAAGCAAGAATAATGACCATAACTGCTATTATTAAAAATACTCCTCTTAAATATCCTTTTACCGATATTACAACTGCCGTCAAGCATAAAACTGCCGTCAATGTATAGAGAATTGCCACAGTCTGTTTCTGCGAAAATCCCATATCAAGCAATCTGTGATGAAGGTGCCCACGGTCCGGCGACATAGGCGAACGACCTGTCAAAACTCTGCGGAATATGGCAAACATCGTATCAAAAATCGGCAATCCCAGAACCAATAGTGGTATCGCAAAGGATATAATTGCCGAGAGCTTTAAAAAGCCCTGTACGGAAATACACGAGAGAATAAACCCAAGGAAAAGTGCACCCGTGTCACCCATAAATATTTTAGCAGGATTAAAGTTATATGGCAAAAATCCAAAGCCTGCACCCGCCACTGCTGCTGTAAGTATCGCAACGTTCGGACTATTGGTAATAAGCGTCATCGCAAGCATACACAGTGACGCAATAGAAGATACACCAACCGCAAGGCCGTCAAGACCGTCTATAAGATTTACAGCGTTGCAAACACCAACAATCCAGAATATTGTGAGGGCAACCGATACCCAGAAATTAAGTACGATATAAGGGGGTCCGACCCAAGCTGAAAGAGGGTTTGCAAAATGCTCTATCCGAACACCTGAGTATACTACTATCGCCGCCGCCAATATCTGACACATAAGCTTTATAATCGCCTTCATATCCGTTATATCATCTATTATCCCAACAGTTACGATTATTACACTCCCGATTAGTATGCCCGTTGTTTCTCTGTCAAGTGTAGCAAAGCATAATACACTTACTATAAATCCATAGAATATAGCAAGCCCGCCAATGAGCGGTGTCGGTTTTTTGTGAATTCTTCTTGCATCCTTCGGGACATCTATTGCATTTATTTTATGGGCAAGTGATATTACCATCGGGGTCGCCGCAAAGGATATTAAAAACGCGACCGCTATGCTAAGAAAAACAAAAATATTGTTATCAAATATCATAGAACTATCCTCCAATCAGATACTATGCATATCATTACGGCTGAATAAAGCCAACCTTGCGATACACCTTGGAAATTGTACGCGTTGCCACACGATTGGCAATCTCTGCACCATTTCTGTATATCTGCTCGAGATAATCTTTATTTTCCATAAGTTCTTTGTATCTATCTTGTATTGGACGGAGTTCTTCGGCAACTGCCTCTGCAACTGAGAGCTTAAAGTCCCCGTACCCCTTTCCTGCAAAGTCATTCTCGATTTCGTCCATAGTTCTGCCCGTAACTGCACTGTAAATGCTCATAAGGTTTTCTATACCCTCTTTGCCCTCACCGCGTTTTACCTCGGAGCCTGAGTCTGTAACTGCGCGCTTAACCTTTCTTACAATAGTATCAATCGGGTCAAGCAAGAGTATATATGAGTTTTCATTTGCATCAGACTTTGACATCTTCTGTGTCGGGTCCTGAAGGCTCATAATCCTTGCCCCAACCTTTGGTATGTATGGTTCAGGCACAGTAAAGGTATCGCTGTAGGCATGGTTAAACCTTTGCGCAATATCCCTCGTCAGCTCAAGATGCTGTTTTTGGTCGTGGCCGACAGGTACAAGGTCTGCCTGATAAAGCAGTATATCCGCCGCCATAAGTGCAGGATATGTAAAAAGTCCTGCGTTTATATTATCCTCGTGCTTTCTGCTCTTATCTTTAAACTGTGTCATTCTGGAGAGCTCGCCCATATAGGTATTACAGTTGAGCACCCACGAGAGCTGAACGTGAGCGGGCACGTGTGACTGAAAAAATATCGGATTTTTCTCGGGGTCAAGCCCTGCTGCAACGAATAGTGCGAGCAAATCCATAGAATTCTTCCTTATATTTTTTGCCTCCTGACGCACAGTTATTGTATGCAAGTCCGCAAGCATATAAAAGCACTCATATTCATCTGTTTTCTGCAGTTCAACCCAATTGCGCAAAGCCCCCACATAGTTTCCGAGTGTAAGTGCGCCTGATGGCTGAATTCCGCTTAATATTCTTTTCTTTTCGCCCATATCAAGTATCCTTTCTGATTTATACGAATTATAAACTACGCCATTTTTTCTACTGCCCTGTTTAACACATCAGCAAGGATTTTTACACCCTTTTCTATTTGTTCAAACGATGCCATAGAATAGTTCATTCTAAAGCTGCTGTATACCTTTTTATCATCAATCATAGTTGTGGCACCCGGGACAAAGGCAACGTTACTCTCGATTGCCTCTTTCAGCAGTTCCTTACTGTCAATTCCATCGGGCATTGTGCAGAAAAGGAACAATCCTCCCTGCGGTCTTGTATGCTTTACGCAAGACGGAAAATACTTGTCCATAAGCTCCATCATATATTCGCATTTCTCGCCGTATACTTTAGATATCTTTGCAATATGCTCGTCTATTGAATATCTTGTCACAAACTCATATGCCATCATCTGTGTCAAGACAGGCGTATGCACATCCTGTACCTGCTTGCAGATAATCATTCTTTGCATAAGCTCTGCTGTGCTACTTACAAAGCCTATGCGCATTCCGGGTGACAAAATTTTTGAAAACGACCCAAAGTAAACAACTCTTCCACTCTTATCAAGAGATTTAATCGTGGGGATAGCCTCTCCAGAAAATCTCAACTCTCCGTATGGATTGTCCTCAAATATTATCAAATCATACTTTTCAGCAAGTTCTAACACCTTGCGGCGTTTTTCAAGCGACATTGTTATTCCCGACGGGTTCTGGAATGTTGATATTGTATACAGAACTTTTATATTACTGTGCGCCTTCAACATCTCTTCAAGCTTGTCTGTATTGATACCGTCATCCTCTACATCGACGCCGTAAAGCTCCGCATTGTATGAACGGAAGCAGTTTAGCCCACCGATAAAGCTCGGCTCTTCGCACACAATTCCGTCACCCGCGTTGATAACCGACTTGGTTGCAAGGTCTATACCCTGATTTCCGCCCGTAACTATAATTGTGTCATCATTATCATTAACTATGCCTTGTTTCGTAAGTCTGTCAATCACCCATTGGCGCAGGGGCGGATAACCCTCTGTTATGCCATATTGGAGTGCCTGTGCCCCGTTTGTGCGCAAAATCTCATCAGCAATTGCGGCAAGTTCTTCATTCGGAAACAAACTCGAATCGGGCGAGCCACCTGCAAATGATATTATGCCGGGCTTTGCCATAAGCTTGAACATTTCCCTGATTGCCGAGCCTTCAAGGTGCTTTACCTTATCCGAAAATTTTGATTTCATATCCATATTTATAGTAGTCCTTTCTGTTATAGCAGTCCTATTTTCTGTTGTTTATATATGTCAATACAGCTGTAATCACAGCAGTTACAGCAGCTATGATTAATGCGATATTGGTCATAACCTCAATAATATTCTTGATTTTTACAATCAAGAATTTGCGTTTAACTTTTCTTTTTCGTTTATTTATCTCTCTTTTGGTTGCGCACAATGCGCGAATGGTATAATTTTTTGCCTCATCTATATACGGCTCTGCGTACAGTACGGCATCTCTTGTGCCCTGAATCACCTTATTCATCACAAAGCTCCACCTCCGCTATGTATGGCAGCTGCCTGAACTGCTCTCCGCAATCGAGTCCATAGCCTATTATAAACTTGTCCTCTATCACAAATCCCGTATAGTCAGCCTCAAATTCTACCTCTCTTCTTGAGGGCTTGCTGAGCAGCGTGCACACTCTCAAGGACTTTGGCTTGCGCTCCCTTAAAATTTCGGTAAGTTGAGAAAGTGTATTTCCCGAGTCAATTATATCCTCCGCTATCAGCACATTTTTGCCCGCGATGTCTACATCCAAATCCTTTTTAATCTTTATCTTACCGCTGCTCACAGTACCGTCGTTATAACTCGACACTTCCATAAAATAAACCCTTGTATCACAATCAAGGTTTCGTACAAGGTCAGCCATAAAAACAAAGCATCCCTTGAGCACGCCGAGAACAATAACCTCTTCGCCATTATAATCACGGCTTATCTCTGCCCCAAGCTCCGCTACACGCTTTGCTATCTCATTTTCTGTAAGCATTATATTACCGATTTTCATAGTCTGCCCCATACGTAATCACCAATCCCCTTTTTGTACTATCCGTTATTTTATACTTTTCGGCTACTCTGTCGCCTATAATCGCTATCACTTCATCCTCGGTGCAAAGAAGAGGTATTCTGCCCCGCTCCTCTCTCGGCACCTTTTTATCAATCCAGTAATTCTTTAATTTTCTTGTTTTTCCGTCTTTAAAAATATTAATTCTGTCGCCATCTCTGCGGTTTCTCACAAACAGCCTGCGCCCGCAAAGCGCGTCATAATCAATAATCATTTGATTTTTTTGAGGCTTTGATATTTCATTTGTAACCTCAAAGGTTATATCGTAAGCTTCAAGCCGTTCCTCATCCTCAACCTCTATTTCAAAGCAGAAGGGCTTGTCCTCACACTCTTCCTGATTATCAGCCCTCTTTACAAATTCAAGCCATCCATACTTTACGCTGACCGTCAAATTCTTAGGGAGCGTTGCACTCGCCCCTGTTTCCTTATCAAGCAAGCCTCGAATTGCCTCTATATGAGTGCGTTCCGCCTTATAATCGCTTCCCATAACTTCTGAAATTGCAATACGCAAAAGCCTTGTTTGTATGCTCTCACCCACCATTTTAAGTGACTTTATATCAAGGACGGTCGGCTTTCTCTTCGGCATCGGGCTGTTTATGCGCGCATAAAGTCTGCTTGCATAACCGTTTAAAAACTCCGAGTCCTCTGCCGAGTTATCGGCAAGCGTACACAGACTGTCTATAATGCTTGGATTAAAGCTTTTCTCAAGCATTGGGAGGAGCTCATTGCGAACCTTGTTCCTTGTGTATTCAGATGCCAAATTGGTACTGTCTGTGCAAAAATCCAGCGAATTTTCTCTGCAATAGCCTTCTATATCAGCTCTCTCTACATCAAGCAGAGGTCTTATAATATTATCACGCGTATACTTTATACTGCACAGACCATCTATCCCTGTCCCGCGCAAAACACGCATAAGGACTGTTTCTGCTCTGTCATTTTTATTGTGTGCTGTTGCAACCTTGTTGTACCCGCCTGTACTGCATATTTTTTCAAAGAAATCATAGCGGGCATATCTCCCTGCAAGCTCCTCTGATATTCCGCGCTCCTCTGCGAGCTTTGGAACATTTACCCTCTCTGCATAAAACGGAACACCAAGGCGCGTGCACAGCTCCGCCGCATATGCCTCATCGCTGTCAGCCTCGACTCCTCTTATCATATGGTTGAGATGCGCCGCCGCAACCTTTATTTTCAGGGTTTCCCGCAGCTTGCACAGGGCGTCAAGCAGACATACAGAGTCCGCACCGCCCGACAGGGCAACCAAAACACAGTCACCACTTTCTATCATATGGTGCCTGCCTGCTGTTTTCCGAATAGTAGATAAAACGCCTTCGGTTACTGTATTTCCGTTTTTAAAATCAGTTTTGGGGTTATTGCTCACGGTTACCGCTCCAGTCCGAGAAAGATGTATATTCACCAAGCCAGGTTAAGAATTCATATCCGACCTCGCCGTTTCTGTGCTTTGCAAAATTACATTTCGTCTTGTTTGGCTCCTCTGCATCGTCCTTATAATATCCCTCTCTGTATAAGAACATTACAACATCGGCATCCTGCTCTATTGCACCCGAGTCACGGAGGTCACTGAGCACGGGCTCGCGCTTTTCCTTATCTGACGAACGGCTGAGCTGCGAAAGAGCAATTACAGGTATATTTAAATCGTTTGCCAATATTTTAAGCGTTCTTGATATCTCCGAAATTTCCTGCTGTCTGTTGCCGCCGCTCCTGCCTGATGCACTCATAAGCTGGAGATAGTCTATAACTACCATATCAAGCCCCTTTTCAAGCATAAGCTTGCGGCATCTCGCACCGATTTCGGACACTGTGATACTCGAGGTATCGTCTATATATATTTCCGCTTTTGAGAGAGCCTCTGCTGCGTGCGCAATCTTTAGCCAATCCTCTTTACGAAGGTCGCCCTTTTTCAATCTGTCGGAGCTGATTTTTGCCTCCGCCGAGAGCAGTCTGTTTGCAACCTGTATGCCAGGCATTTCCAGGCTGAATACAGCTACCTTTTTCCCATACTTTACTGCTGCATTCTGGGCGATGTTAAGAGCAAAGCTTGTCTTACCCATACCTGGTCTTGCGGCAATCAAAATAAGCTCCGCCGAGTGCAGACCCGCCGTTCTTCTGTCTATATCCGAAAATCCCGTAGGTATTCCCGTAATGGTACTATCTTTCTTTGATAAAGCATCCAGCAGATCCATTCCTTCGTTGAGATACCTTCCCACGTGAACAAGACCCTTGGTCGTTCTGCCCTGAGTTATTTCAATTATCCCTTGTTGTGCACGAGCGAGAATATCGTCTGTTTCCTGGTCCCCGCGATAGCAGCCACCGCTGATTTCATTTGACAGACGTATCAATCTGCGAAGGACCGCCTTGTCCTTTACTATATCGGCATAATATTTTACGCTATCCGTTGAGGGCACAGTGTTTGCAACATCAACCACAAACTTTATTCCGCCTATCTTTTCAAGAGTACCGCGGAGCTTCAGCTGTTCTTCAAGGGTTACAAGGTCAACAGGCTTTCCGAGGTCATAAAGCTCTTTAATCGCAGAGTAAAGTTCCTTATGTCTGTCAATATAAAAATCTGTTTCCTTTACTCTGTCCTGAACATCGGGGATACAATCCTTATCAAGAAACATCGCGCCAAGCACCGATTGCTCTGCCTCGTTGCTAAACGGCATAGCCCTTTGCAATTCTCCCTGCGCCAAATTGTCTGTTGCGGCAGAATTTACCGTTTCATTTATGAGTTCACTCATAAGAGCAAACCTCCCTTTTGAATAATATTTCTATTCCTCTGTTACCTCAACCTTAAATGTTCCGATAATTTTAGGATAAAGGGTAACATTTACCTCGCGTATTCCGCAGGTTTTTATTCCGTCTGGCAAATCAATCTTTCTCTTGTCAACCTCGATATTAAACTGCGCCTTAAGTGCTTCCGCAACATCCTTTGATGTGATAGAGCCAAAAAGCTTGCCTTCTTTTCCCGCCTTTGCTTTAAGCGAGATTTTTATATCCTTGAGGCGCTCTGCTATATTATTTGCCTTTTGCTCTTCAAGGTTGCGTCTGTACTGCTCTGCGCCCTTTTTGCCTTCAAGCTCATTGAGAGCCTGCTTTGTAGCGGGCTTTGCCAAACCTTTTGGCAAAAGGAAATTGTTTGCGTATCCGTCACTTACATTTATAAGGTCGCCCTTCTTCCCTTGAGATTTTACATCCTGTGTTAAAATTACTTTCATCAAAAGCCATCCTTTCGTATTTTTATTCAAATAAAACTGCATCAATTGCGTTTTTAAGCTTTAACTCGGCTATAGCGAGGCTGTTGTTTTCAAGCTGTGCACCTGCGATTGTGTTATGCCCGCCGCCGCCGAGATTTTCAAGAATAACCTGAACATTAATCGCGCCGAGCGAGCGCCCGCTTATTATTACACGATTTCCCGTATTGGCAAGCACAAACGACGCCTCTATACCGCTTATGTTAAGCAAATCATCTGCCGCCTGCGCCACAACTAATTGCAAATTTTTAGAAACCTCATCGCAGACTGCAATTGCAATGTTATTCCGATAAACCTTGGCATTGCTTATTACCTTTGATTTCTGAATATACATAGCAATATCATTTCTGAAAAGCTTATGCACACCTATCGGGTCTACGCCGATTTTGCGCAAATACGCAGCCGCCTCAAAGGTTCTTGCGCCCGTCTTAAAGGTAAACGCCTTTGTATCCATATATATCCCGCAATACAGCGCCTCTGCCTCTCTTACAGAGAGGATTTGCGTATCGTCTATATGCTGCAGAATTTCAGTCACCATTTCACAGGTCGAAGACGCGTACGGCTCGTGATATGTCAGCCCCGCATTCTCGATAAACTCCTCACTTCTTCTGTGATGGTCTATAAGGACTATATTTTGAGTACGAGTGAGCAGCTCGGGGTATTCAACCATCCTTGGACGATGTGTATCTACCACTATCAGCAATGTATTTTCATCTGTCAAACCAAGCGCTCTGTCAAGGGATATAATACCGTCTGCATACTCAGCCTCAATAAGCATATCGGGCAAAATTTCGCCTACGTTATTGTGCACCCTATCCATCGCAATATATGCGCTTTTTTCTCTGCTGCGCACCGCCCTGAAAAGCCCGACTGCCGCGCCAAAGCTGTCATAATCGGACTCCTTATGTCCCATTATGATAACCTTCGACGCTTCATCAATCAGCTTGCAAAGCCCGTTTGCAACCACCCTTGTTTTAACCTTTGTGGTTTTTTCAACGCCAAGACTTTTGGCACCGAAAAAGATATACCCGTCTTCTGTCTTTACTACCGCCTGGTCGCCGCCCCGACCCAATGCCATATCAAGGGCAACCTGCGAAACTCTATCATTTTCCAGAAGGTCGCCGCCCGTCATTCCCGCACCTATACTCAAAGTAACAGGAATTTTATTTTGCTGATCAATTTCCTTTACATCGTCAAGGATTTGAATTTTTTCGTTAACCAGAACCTCAAATTTTGCCGCCTCAAAGAGAATCAAAAACTTATCTCTCTCATATTTACGATAAAATCCTTCGCCTCTCTCGACCCATAAGCTTATACACCTCTCTATATCGCCAATAAGCGAGCCGTGGTTCGAATTCGGTGTTTCGCGCAAAACTTCGTCATAGTTATCGATAAATGCCGTACATACCACGCATTTCTTTTCTTCAAACTGCTTTTGCAGCTCTGTCAAGTCGCTTATATCTGCAAAGCTCAAGCCCAGCATTTGAATATTCTTGTTTCCATCGTTTATGCACGTAAGCTCACCCGTCAGGATAAAATCTCTGCCGTTATACGAAAATTGCTGACGGACCCCGCTCTTCTCGGTAAAGTCAGAAAGTCTTATTGATGGGAAAATTTCGGATATTCCCATCCCGAAAAGTTTTTCCCTACCGCAAAGCTGCGAAAACGCGGGATTATACCACTGAACAGAGCCTGCAGGTGTAACAACAACAAGCGGGTCGGGGAAACTCATAATTGCAGCCTTAACCGTACCCTCGACACCGAATGAAAACTCGGCAATATGTCCTATCATACGCTCTTTGCGTTTCCTTGTAAAGATTGCTCCAACTATTAACGATGTCAAGCCAGCAGCCATCGATAACACTGCAATCGCAATGATTACAGGTCGGTATTGATATATTTCCGTGCTGATTATAAACAAAACTACTCCGGCAGCAATCAAAAAGCTGCTGCTGAGCACAACATTCCTCATTATTCCTTTGAACTCTGAGGTTATTAAATTGCGACTGTTTCTGCTAATTTTCATTTTTACCACCGACTTTCTCAACCTCACGTATACCACGCATTCTGTCGACAAATCCTACCACTGTCAATACACTCGTTATAACCGAAGCAAATGCAAAGCCTGTAAAAAATACCGCTATATATATTATTGCTCTTACATATCCTGACCTGATACTGTTTTTCAGCTTGTAGTCTATTGCCGCAAGACCGCAAACCGCAATTGCAGATGTCAATATAAACAAAAGGTTTTGGAGTGCAGCCATATACACTCCGTTTGAAGTATTACCGGTACACATAATAAACAAAACAACCGTCACAATACACATAGATTTTGATGCCTGAAGCATATAAAACTTCATAGTCGGAAGGTTTTTTAAGCCGACCCTTTTTAAGATAAAAAGGCTAAATGCCGACGAACAATATGAATATACTGCTGCGCCTATTATTACAAAGGAGGGGAGATACAGCATAAACATATCTACGGTATTTTCCAGCATTTCGGAAATCACAACAGCTGTATCGCTCTCAGGCAAAACGCCCGCCTGTGAGACAGCCGCCCCCAGCGTCTGCTCCATATTATCCGTAATCCCTTTTATTAAATTTAAAATCCCGTTGCCATCACCGTTTAAGAGCATAAGCTCTGCAACCAGGCCGACAACTGCAGTAAGTGCCGAAGCCGCCACCGCGCCAAGTGGTTTAATCTCCTTTGATATGCATATCCCAAACGCCAGACTCGGCAGGGCATATATAAGCATTATCAAGCCAAGGGATAATATATCGCCTATAAGTATAAATGCAGAAAGAGCGCTGCAGACTGCGCAAAGACAAGCAAAGCGCCAGTCCCATTTGCACGCAATATATACAGTCGGTATGCCAATTGTAAAAGGCATCAGCGTCGCGAGCGGCGCCACGTACACCATTATAATAATAAACAATGCACCAATTGCCGAGGCTACCGCAGTATCGGCTATTGCCCTAACCCTCGTATTTTTCATCGCAGAAATTTTCCCCTCTTATCTCACGCAGCAAAGAGCTTAAATCTCCAAATCTGCGTTCTAAAATATGTCCATCTTCTATCTCAGCCTCAAGCTTTTTGCACATCAGCGATGATACAAGAGAACTGTCAATACCAAGACGCCTGCAAAGAAGATGTGTCATCGCTATAATATCCGCGGCATCTCCCGCAAGCCTTATCTCTGTTTCTCCGTCTGCCTCTGCCGATATATCACCGAACAAATCGGTAATCCCCCTGAGCAGTTCAACCTTTAAAAGTTCAACCGCTTTTATATTATTGGCTATATCTATTTCCATTTATATCATCTCCGCATTCCTGTAATTGTTAACTTCTGTAAAGATACAAAAATAGCAATATATCTATTCTACCAAATTATGCTGATTATTTCAATACAATTTTCAAAAATTTTTCTCCAGACTGCCGAAAAAGTCGTTCTACCGCAAGCGGAAATATTTATAAATAAATTTTGTAGGGAGAGGCGTCCTCGACTGTCCGCATATATAAACTATAAAAAACCTCAAGAAAAACATCGAGTTTTCCTTGAGGTTGCTTGCTTTTTGCGAAATCGTTCTCTGCAGTACCATCGTACAGCGACGAAAACGATTTCACAAAATATAACTTCCTTTTTCGCCGTCTGCCAGCGTGTCGATATCTTTATCAAGACACTGAGGTGTCCCCAATGTGACGCCTGAAATTCTATTTATTATAAGTTACCGAAACCGTCTTACTGTACTCGTCCCAGGAAACCTTACCGCCAACCGCTTCAACTACATCGCGGATAGGCAAAAGTATGCGACTATTATACTCAACTGCAGGACAGTTAAGAGTTCTCGCTTTTCCGTCTACCATCATAAAATCGCTTCCCGGCTTGATGAGGAGTCTGTGTCCACCAATATCTATGCCTGCATAATTCATATCGTTATACCACTCTATCTCGGCACCCATATATTCAAGCACCGCTCTTAAGGGAACTAAGGTGCGAAAACGCTTTTTCTCGGTTATCGGAGGCTGGTCAAACGCGATTTCCTTATTATTTACATAGACTGTAATCAGTTCTTCGCAATCGATATTCTTGCTCTGTGCATACTTATAGCCAACAGCTTCATCATTGAGATAACAGTAAAATCTCACATTCTCGGAGTTTGCAAACGCATCGTCTGCAATATTTTTCATACTGTTTGGAATTTTAACAGCCGTAAGCTTCGGACACATTGCAAACGCCTTTGAAGCTATACCTGTAACACCATAGGGAACAGACACACATTCAAGCGCAGCCGACTGATAAAAGGCACCCTCGGGCACGGTCTTTGCACCTGATGGCAGGTATACCGCCCTGATGCTCTGGCTGTAGGCAAAACACATATCGCCTATACTTGAAACACCGTCAGGTATGTGAACCTCTGTAATCAAGGAACTTCCGCCGAATGCCCCGTCGCCTATGGCAACAACCTTATATTCATCAATGGTCGCAGGTATTTTTACAACACCGCTTACATCCTCAACGCCAGTTATTGTCGCATTACTTCCCGAAACAGTATAAGTGAAAATATCACTTTTAAGCGATGCTTCCTCCTCAGAGGCAAATACGCACCCGCTTATCGAAATCATAATGATTAAGGCTGAAATTATGAAACGATTTATTTTCATACCGATCTTCATAAATATCTTTCCTTTCCTATGTGCAACACCGCACAAATATATTCCGCGATACAGTTTAACACAAATTTATCAGAAAATCAAATATTTTTCAAACTCTAAAATGCTTGTCAGTATATAGTCTGCATCATTTTCCTCAAAATACTTACCCGCAGACGGTCCGTCAACTCCTGTCAGCACCCCAAGGAAATCAAATCCCCCTCGTCTTGCCGCAATAAAATCACTCGGTGCATCACCCACAACCAAAACTCTCTCAAGTTCCTCATAAGTATAGTCACCGTCTTTAATTTCGCGGTTTGAGTGCTTTTCGCCAAGCGCCGCCTTAAGAAACACAAACGGGTCAGGCTTTGCGAGTGGATGGTTGGGATTTAGTTCAATCTCTGCATCCTTTACATCATCATAGCACACATACATAGCCTCATCAAAATATTTATCAATCCCCGCATGACTGAGCGGAAGTTTTACTTCCTCTCGCGGTCTGCCCGTACCGACGCCAAGTCTTATCCCTGAATTTTTAAGCTTTATTAACACATTTTCTATCGCGTCTGCATCAAATAAGAGCTTATCATCTGTATTTATGCCCTCGAATTCATCACAGCCCAAATACCATTTTTGGAAAACATCGACAAGCTCTTTCCAGAAATAATCGCCGCCGCGTTTGAAATAATCCGCCTCTGTTTTGGGGATTATCGGAGAAACCAGCTCAGACAGTGCGTCATAAACCTCGGGCGCCTTCATATCTATATTTTCTATGAACATACAAACACTCTGAAAGTGGGCTGTATCTAAGGTATCAAGCTCGGGGTTGAGATATTTTGACACGCAAAACACAATGTAGAGCAAATCCCAGTTTGTGTTTACGCCAAGATTTTTAACCGCCCGAACTGTTCTTCCGCCGCAAAGGACGGTATTATAAATCTCGATATACTGCTGTCTGCACCACTGTCTGTCTATTCCGCAGGTGCCGTAATGCTCGAAACTGAGCAGAAGGTCATATGCCGCAACCGCCGCAGTCTGCCAATAGGCGCGTTCACTTGTTATTACGCCATCCATATCAAAGATTATCTTATCGTAATCATTCAGCCGTAAGCTCATATGACACCTCTCCTGCAACTCCGGAGGTTGCCCCGCCTTTTATATTATCAGGATTGATCGCCATCCCGAGAGCAATGCCGAATGCGCGGTACACGCTCTCCCATATATGATGTCCATTCTCACCTTTTTCGATGTCTATGTGAAGAGTGCATCTTGCCCCTTGTGTAAATCCGTCAAGGAAGGTAAGGAGCTCTTCTGCAGGCATACCCTCAACCTGCTCTCCGTATTCGATTTTTGATGTGAAATCAAGCAGGGCTCTATCCTCAAACGATATAACCGCAGTGGTTTTTGCTTCATCAATTATGCCAATAGCAAAGCCATAACCCGAGGGTTTGTTAACGCGCACAAACTCGCCTACCGCCTTGCCGAGAGTCATCGAAACATCTTCTGTCACAAGGTGCACAAGCTGAAAGTCAGGCAAGTTAAGCTCAATGTCTATATTCAGACCCGAGCGCCACACTATATGCTCTATCATATGATTCAAAAAGGCAAGCGGTGTTCTTATGTGACTTCTGTAATCAGCCCAAAGAGCCCCCTTTTCTATCATAACCTTAACAGACGACTCACTTGTGCGGCGAACCGCAGTAATTTTGTTCTTCAACACAAACATCTCCTTTGCGGAATTTAGTCTATTTTCTGTCCTTAACCGCCAAGCCGTGAGTATCAAAGCCCTCGACCTTTGCGATTTGGTACGCATAATCTCTTACCATTTCAAATCCGTCACGACTTGCATAGCCTACAGACGAACGCTTAAGAAAATCAAGCACAGATACACTTGAATACGTCTTTGCGGACTGACCCGTCGGCAAAATTGCATTCGGTCCTAATACAAAGTTACAAAGTGTAACGGGGGTGTAATCTCCAAGCAGAATTTCGCCCGCATTCTTTATCTTGGGCAAAACCTCAAACGGCTTTTCTGTCATTACCTCCATATGCTCGGGCGCATATTCGTTTACAAATGCAATGCTTTCCTCAAGACTGTCGGTTATAATAGCACCGCCATATGTAGAAAGGTTGGTTGTTACAAATTCACGGCGCTTATCCGAAATCTTTTTAAGCTGACGCTCTACAATCGGGATTGCCGCCTCAACAAGCTCTGCGCTGTTGGTTACAAGAAGTGACGCAGAATCAGGTCCGTGCTCTGCCTCTATCATCCAGTCAAGAGCAACTTTTTCAGGGTCGGCATTTTCATCCGCAAGAATTATAGCCTCACTTGGTCCTGCAGGAAGTCCTGCATCAATATAGTTTGCAAGCACGCGTTTTGCCGCAGTTGCGTATGAGTTACCCGGACCTATAATTTTGTGGCACTTGGGTATAGTTTCTGTTCCATAGGCAACAGCCGCCACAGCCTGTATTCCGCCGACCTTGTATATCTCAGTAATGCCGATTATTTTAGCAGCCGCCAAAATCGCATCGTCTACATCACCTTTCTCGTTCGGCGGGGTAACTACAACAATTTTCTCAACATTTGCAACGCGGGCGGGAATGCCAAGCATAAGCATAACCGACGGGAAGCTCCCCTTACCGCGCGGAACATACAGACAAACATCAACAATAGGGGTGGTTTTCTCGCCTACCAATAACCCTTTATCAACCTCTGTGAACCACATCTCCTCGGGCATCTGCTTTTCGTGAAAATCACGAATATTCTTTGCCGCATACTCGATAGCCTCACGAGTTTTTGCATCAAGTCTTTTATATCCCTCTTCTATTTCCTCGGGTTTTACCTTTATAGTGTCTTTTGTAAGCTCAACGCGGTCAAACTTTGCAGTATACTCAAGCACAGCCTCGTCACCGCGGACGCGGATATCATCTGAAACCTCTTTTGCAAGCTGCATATGTTCACTTATATCTATCTCTGCGCGTTTCATTATAAACGCCTTTTGCTCCTCTGTTAATTCTGACAGCTTATAAACATTCATACCATTATCTCCTTTTTATAAAAAAGCATTCTGCTAAAAGTATATTCCAATCTATTATACAACAAAAAGACGCAGACTGCAATAGTCTGCGTCAAATTTCTGCATAATTTACAAATTTTTCTTGTTCCTCTGTGCCTTTTATAACGTTATACTCAATCTGTACTGATGCTTACCGAGGACAATAATATCGCCTGGGTGCACCTCTTCCATCTCTATCAGCTCACCATTGAGCAAGGTGCCGTTTGTAGAGCCGCAATCCTTGAGGTAAACCACGCCGTCTTCATATGTAAAAGCACAATGACTGCCCGACACGGCGTTATCGGAAATCATAATATCATTTGTCCCGCGTCTGCCAACAGTTGCAACGCTTGCAAACTCCGCAATCTTGACATCAGCGTTATTCATACCTGTCAAAGTTATCCTCACCTTATGCTCTTCTTCAGGTTCGGGGGAAACGACCTCGGACACATCATCCGCCGCATCTTCAGGGGCAACGTCCTCGGTATCATCCTCTTCTGGCTCTGCTGCGACCTCTTCATCTGCGATTTCCTCTGCGGTCGCCTCCTCTTCAGGCTCTTCCTCAATCACAGTTTCTTCATCCGCAAGCAACTCTTCATCAAGAGGTTCATTCTCTTCCTCGCTATCAGGATAAATATAATCTTCCTCGTCATAATCCTGCAGTTCCTCAAAGCTCTTCTTTTTGGTCCCCAAATACATAGATAAAAGAACCGATATTATTCCGATTAAGAAAAGTGCTGCTCCCACAAGGATTATATAGTCAATTATATCCATACGGCTCACCCCAATAGCACCGCCCTGATCAACCGGCACAGCATATACACTCACTCCGCATCCCAAAAGGGTTGCCGCCACAACAGAAAATATTTTCTTTCCGAAAAACTTCATTTTGCCGTTCTGCCTTTCCGCCCGCAAAATATATCAGCGGCGCTGCCGCGGGCAACCGCAGCGTCATACTTGATACCTACATCTTTATTGTAATAGCCCCAAGGCTGTCTTTGAACCTTGAATACTTTTTATGCTTAATATTACGCTCAACAATTGCTGTCATTTTGTCGAGCCAATCCTTTGCATTCTTTGACTTTTTCAGGCATTTTTCAATCTGCCGTTCGTGAATACTGCTCCAGAAACCGTCCGTGCAAACGAGAAAGCTGTCGCCTTTTTTTACTACCTCGGGTTGAGAAAAATCGCCCTGCGCATCAAAGCCTAAACCGAGCATACGGTTCAAATCATATCTCGTCTTATTTTTGCGTATTTTGGGATATCGTATCTCTCCCGCCTCATAAAGAGCATATGCACCGCTGTGGTCAGGCGTAATTTCATACAAAAGATTTTCGCGAAGCAGGTACACTCTGCAGTCGCCAATATTTCCCCAAAGGGCTACTGCACCATCCGTTAAAAGGAATGCCATACATGCATTAACGGGGGGCTGTACGTCTTTGAGCACGCTGTCTGCATGGCTAAAAAGCTCCGCACCTGTTTCTTTTGTAATCCCGTGCAATTTTTTAAATTCCTCAATAACTGTTTCTGCCGCCATTTTTGCCGCATCAGAGCTGTCGCGCCCGTCGGCTGCAACAAAACAATGACAATCGCCGTCCTCGGCTGCTGCAACAAAGTCGCTTGTGTAATCCTTTTCGCCCTGCTTTAAAATCATTGCGAAATCCAAATATACACACCGCCTTTCGATTAATCAGTATAACATACACACCCTATGAATTTTATCATATATGCCGAAAAAAGTCAAACAAAAATATTAAACCGAAAGTGAGTAATCCGATTACTCACTTTCGGTTTAAAGACTGCCAAGGCAATCCTCACGTATTGCACCTAAATTTATCGAGCGTATTTTCTCTCGGAGCGGCAAAACAGAGGACGGAGATACCGACAGTTCATCAATCCCCATAGACAAAAGCATTTCTGTCATCTCAAGGTCCGCAGCAAGCTCTCCACATATCCCGCACCATATTCTTGCCTTGTGGGCATTTTTTATCGTTTTATATATCATTCTCAAAACACCAGTATGCCGTGCGTCATAATATGGCTCAAGCCTTTGATTTTGTCTGTCTATCGCAAGGCAATACTGGGTCAAATCATTTGTTCCTATGCTGAAAAAATCAACCTCCCTTGCCAAAATGTCACTTATCATAACCGCCGCAGGAGTTTCAATCATAATTCCGAACTCTACTGCCTCATCAAAATCAATTCCTTTTGCGCGAAGCTCTGTTTTCACCTCATTCAATATTTTTCTTGTTTCTCTTACCTCATCCACGGATGTTACCATGGGTATCATTATTGACAGCTTTCCAAACGCCGATGCACGCAGCAAGGCTCTCATCTGCGTTTTAAAAATATCAGTTCTTGTCAGGCATATTCTTATCGCCCTGTACCCCATTGCAGGATTTTCTTCCTTTTCAAGATTAAAGTATTCCGCACATTTATCGGCGCCTATATCGAGGGTTCGTACAATGACCTTTTTGTCTCCCATTTTTTTTAGCACCTTTTTGTATGCCACATATTGCTCCTCCTCTGTAGGATATGTGGTTTTTCCCAGATACAAAAACTCACTCCTGAAAAGCCCTATTCCGCCCCCATCGTTTTCTATAACACTCTGTGCGTCTTCAGGCGTACCTATATTTGAATAAACCATCACACGATACCCGTCGGTTGTTATATTATCCATACCCCTGAGCTTTTGCAGTCGCTCCCTTCTCAATATTGACTGTCGTCTTCTCTCCCGCGCCTCCTCTAAAATATCAGGAGTGGGGTCTATATACAAATTTCCGCTGGAGCCGTCCGCAACCGCCATCATTCCGTCATAATCCTCAGACAGAGCCTCGCCGAGTCCGATTATTGCGGGAATATTCATTGTCCCCGCTAAAATCGCGGTATGCGACTGCGCCGAACCATATCTTGTTGCAAAGGCTATAACCTTTGATTTGTCTAGCCTTACTGTTTCGCTCGGTGCCAAATCCTCTGCACATACTATGACCTTTTCATCATCGGATAGTATTTGCTCAAAATTATCAGTCTTATTGGTTAAAAACTTTATCATTCTCTCAGATATATCGAGTACATCCGAGGCTCTGCCGTTCATATATTCATTATCCATTTTCAGAAATATTTCTGAAAATTTTTTCGAGGTTTGTTCAATTGCGTACTCGCAAACCCATTTCTCCTCTGCTATCATTCTCTCTATTTCATCCGTATAGTCCTTATCAGATAACATCATTTTATGAATTTCAAAAATTTCTGCAGCCTCTTTACCCGCACTGTCCTCTGCCGTTTGTGCAAGAAGAGTAAGTTCGTTTTGTGCATTTGCTACAGCAGTCTTATACCTTTCAAGCTCTGACAAGGGGTCATCTGTATGAGCAGGCGAAACGCTGATTTTTTCCTTGGAAAAAAATACAATCCGCCCTATGGCAACTCCGTCTGATACCGCCTTTCCTTTTATTATAACCATAGCTTTTTATCCTCCATTAATTTTTGAATAAAATTATTTTCCTCATTTAATCAAAAAATATAAGCAAACGGATAAAAAACAAGCTCGCCTGCAAAATTTACGTCATTTATTTACTTTTGTTTAAATTTATGGTACAATGAAACCATAAATAATCACAAAAAGACAGAAAGGCTATATATGAAAAGACGTGTAGTTGGAATTCTCGCCCACGTTGACTCTGGCAAAACCACACTCAGCGAAGCCCTCTTATACACATCAGGAAAAACGAAGAGGCTTGGTAGAGTCGACCACGGCGATGCGTATCTTGACACAAATCAAATAGAACGGCAACGTGGCATAACGATATTTTCAAAACAGGCAATAATTGCGACAGATGATTGCGAATTTACTCTGCTTGACACACCAGGGCACGTTGATTTTTCTGCAGAAATGGAACGAACTCTGCAGGTCCTTGACTGCGCAATTTTAGTAATCAGCGGCACAGACGGCGTGCAGAGCCATACCGAAACTCTGTGGCGTTTGCTCAGGCAACATAAAATTCCAACATTTATTTTTATAAACAAAATGGATTTAAACACAAAAGACCATACATCCATTATAGAAGAACTGACTGAGCGGCTCGGCGACGGATGTATTGACTTTACCGATACAAACAGCAATTCATTTGTTGAATCGGTTGCTATGTGTGACGAAAAATTGATGGAGGAATACATCAATTCAAATTCTGTTAATGATGACTCGCTCAAGCTTGCAATAGCGCGCCGTAATATTTTCCCTTGCTGTTTCGGTTCGGCGCTCAAGCTCGACGGAGTATCAGAATTTCTCTCCGTTTTAAGCAAATACACAGTCGACATAAACTATGGAGCCGAGTTTGGCGCAAGGGTATTTAAAATTTCCAAAGATGAAAAAGGAAACAGGCTTACCTTTATGAAAATTACGGGGGGAAAACTCTGTGTCAAATCCACTATAGGCGATGAAAAAATTAACGAGCTGCGCATATACTCGGGCGAAAAGTACGATGCCGTCCCCGAGGCAACCTCTGGAATGGTATGCGCCGCAACGGGCCTTACAAAAACAGTAGCGGGAATGGGACTTGGAAAAGAGCCTGACTCGGACGCTTTGACCTTAGAGCCAATATTTACTTATTGCGTTAAGCTCCCGCAAGGCACAGATACTCATACTGCCATTACTAAACTTCGTCAGCTTGAGGAAGAGGAAACACAGCTCCATATCTTATGGAACGAGCAACTCCGCGAAATTCGTATTCAGGTTATGGGAGAGGTGCAGCTTGAGGTCCTCAAAAGCATTATATCAAGCCGTTTCAATATGGACGTGGAATTCGAAAAAGGTAATATAATATATAAAGAAACTATTACAATCAAAGTAGAGGGTGTGGGGCATTACGAACCATTGCGGCATTATGCGGAGGTGCATCTTCTTCTTGAACCGGGCAAACAAGGGAGCGGGCTGAAGTTCTTTTCAAAATGCAACGAGGACGAGCTTGACCGAAACTGGCAACGCCTGATAATGACCCACCTTGAAGAAAAAACGCATCTCGGGGTGTTGACGGGTTCGCCCATAACTGATATGAAAATCACGCTTATATCGGGGCGTGCACACCTTCGCCATACCGAAGGCGGAGATTTTCGGCAGGCAACATATCGGGCAGTGCGGCAAGGGCTTATGCGAGCAGAAAGTGTGTTGCTTGAGCCATGGTACGAATTTTCGCTAACTCTTCCCACAAGCCTCGTCGGGCGTGCAATGACGGACATAAACCAAATGGGCGGGAGCTTTTCACCCCCTGAAACAATAGGCGATACTTCGGTTATAAAAGGTTCCGCACCCGCCGCGCAGATGTCCTCTTATCAAATGGAGCTTACAGCCTATTCTCGCGGAAACGGCAGACTTTCCTGCTCCTTTAAGGGTTATGAGCCTTGCAGAAACTCCGAAGAAATAATAGATAAAATCGGATACATTGCAGAGGCAGATACGGATAATACTCCAAATTCAGTATTTTGTTCTCACGGAGCAGGCTTTAATGTAAAGTGGGACGAGGTCTTTGATTATATGCACCTTCCAGCTATGAAAGTCGAAGAGGACGTCACCCTTTCGTCCCCATCCTCCAATGCCTCAAAGAATACAAGAAGGGGATTTGCAAGCGACGAGGAGCTTTTAAAGATATTCGAACAGACATATGGCAAGGTTATACACAGAAATTATAACGCTATGCGCACACCAAAAGCTGAGGAATATAAATACCGCACCCCGAAATCAAAACCAAAGCTTGGCTCATATGTCCTGATTGACGGATACAATATTATCTTTGCTTGGGATGATTTAAAAGCCGCCGCAGAAATTGACCTTGACTTTGCGCGCACAAGGCTGATTGACAGAGTTTGCGCATACAAGGCTATGCGAAGCTGTGAGGTAATCATTGTATTTGACGCATATAAAGTAAAGGGCAATCACGGCAGTGTGGAGAAAATCAACAATATAAGCGTAATATATACCAAGGAGGCAGAAACTGCCGACGCATATATCGAGCGCGCAGCTCACGAGCTTGGGAAAAACTATGATGTGCGGGTCGCGACTTCTGATTATATGGAGCAAATAATAATCCTCGGGGGCGGTGCTCTTAGAATTTCTGCAAAGGAATTTGAAGAAGAGGTAAAGCTCGCCGAAGATGAAATCCGCGAATTTTTGCAATAAAATAATCCTCAACGTTGTTGAGGATTATTTCTTTAATATTTCATATATTCTGTCAAATTCAAGCTCCCGACGCCAAATTGACATCGCATCATTATCTTTCAGAATCGCCCGCGCATTTTTTGCAATCGGCAACGACGCCGTTTTCTTTGCCATATTCAAAATCTCTTGACCTATATCATTAAACGCAATCGGCTTTATATACTTAGGCGACAGCTTTGCATCATCCTCGGTTATCCCAAGAAATGCGCACAAAATTGAGCGACGCACACGACTGTAGGCATAACGCTTTGACTTAACACTCTCATAAAGCTTATCAAGACTTTCGCAATTCATCACAGCATCCTTGATTTTGTTTTCAAGTCCCTCGCTTATATCAGGGGTCATCTTCAGCTTTTCTTTCGGCATTAGGCAAATAGCGGACATAATCGCTTTTTCCGCGGCAAAGTCAGAAAACGGCATCGATTTGGAATAAGCCTCCTCTACCTCTTTTGGCACGAGTTTTAATGCATCATAATTACCATTTACGATTTGCTCTCTTATATATGTTGCTGATGCAAAATTCCCGTTTGGCGTCATTGAATGATGCTCTGCACAGGTGCGCTGTATCAGGACAGGCTCAAGATTGGATTTTTGCCTTATCAGAGCCTTTAAATACTCAATTGAGAGCAAATTGTTGGGTTTACCGAGTATCTCCTCGGCTTCCTTGCCGAGCATATCGGAAACCGCGCTTGCCCTTGCCCGCGGAAAAGAAGTTCCCTCTGACATATATTCAGTAAGCAACTTTTTAAACTCTACACTTTCTGTCGCCAAAAGCTGTGCTATTTTTTGCAAATCATCAAGGCTATCGTGCTCTGCACCGAAAAACAGATAGTCTATGCATCCAAGCGAGGACAATGTTTTTACCGCGGCATCCGCATACCCCTCTGCTGAACGCAGAACAAAGGTCGCGGGATTTTCTATTATAAGGTCAACCCCACAGGAAATAGCCGCATCAGCACGGGTCACTTTGTCAAAAACCGCAAAATCACCGCGCTGGACAAAATTCCCGCTCATCATTCCAACAACCGCATTGCAACCTGTCACTTCCCGCGCTTTTTCAATCTGATATTTATGTCCGTTATGAAACGGATTATATTCACAAATAACAGCGGCAACTTTCATATATTTTCTCCTTTATGATTATGGTTTATCAACTCAGGGCAAAATAGTCCGCACCTTTTTGGGGCGGACTATCAATTTGAGAATTTATTTCTTTTGGAAATATACGCCGTAGCATGCCTTGATTTCTCTTTCTTTACAGAATTCGTTATAATCCCAGGGAAGCCCCAACGCTTTCAATCTTTCAACCTGAGCCATACTTCCAAGCGGATAGCAAATATCAAAGTTATCAAGGAATTTAGGATCTTTCTTTACAAGCCCATCCTGTACGCTATGAACCAAATCATGTGCCTCTATCCTGACGCCTTTTGCTATTGCCTGAAAGTCAATTATATGCTTCAAGAATTTGCTTTCTATCTCTGCATACTCTGCCTTTCCTGCAAGATTTGTCATTTCGTTCGGGTCATTTATCCTGTCATACAGATACGCTTGACCTGTAAACAGATAATACATATAAGTATAACGCTCGTCGACTACTGTTTTAGAGGTATCGCAGAATTCGCTCATATTTACCTCTCTTCTTGGCACTGTACCATTTGATAGTCCAATCAGAGACCTTGATACGCCAAATCTTCTGTCATCGCCCGCTATATCAAGAACAGTTGCACCAATATCAAGGTTACCGCAAAGTGCATCACAATGTGTCCCCTTATCTAAGCTTGGGTCATTCGCAATAATCAGCGGAATAAACAACTGTGCCTTATATGGGAAAGGACCCTTTGACACAACATTATAGTCATTTTCTACACTTCCATGGTCTGATGCAAAAATAATTGTTGTATTCTCGTACACACCATTATCTTTAAGAGACTTTACAATCCTTCCAACGAGATTATCAACCTCAACTATCATCTCGCAATATGCACGACGTTGCTCCATTCTGTATTCAAGAACAGACTCAGGGTCAACCACCGCTTCGGTGGGATTGAGATAGCCCCTGCGATTTTTCTCAACATCGCTGATATCCTGACGTGTGGAATTTACAACAGTTGGTATTTTATCTATATCAACGGTGCCTTCAACCTCTTTTGGCGGAAGATGCGGTCCATGCGGAGAGTTAAGTCCGCAATACAGGAAAAATGGCGAATTCTCATTCTCTGGGGTGGCTCCGTTTGGAGCTTTGCCTGTCGAAACATATGTATCTATAAACTCTGTCGCGCTATCTGTAGTCCAGCGGTCATAATAGTCCTCTTCGGGATACTTAAACTGCAATCCCATTCCGCCTGCCCAGGGGTCTGTAGCCTCGGGGTGTTTAGCCTTAAGGTATTGCATATAGTTAGAATTAGTAAACGGATTAAAGTAATGAAATCCAAAATTTGTCTCATCCGGTGAGTCTGGTTCAAATATGCCTATAGCCGCCGTCATATAACCATCATCAACCAATCTTTCGCTTAGGGTTTCAACTCCCGGGTTAATAGGAGCATTATTTGTCCAGGCACCGTGTCTTGATACAAACTCACCTGTCAAAATAGAGGTTCGCGCAGGAGCACATACTGTCGAAGCGGTTATCGCATTGTCAAACGTAACTCCATTTGCTACAAGAGCGTCAATATTTGGGGTAGGTATAAAATCTGCACCATATGCACTTAGAAAATCAGCACGCAACTGGTCGCACAGTATCATAACTACATTTCGTTTTGAATTGTTTGTTGCCATTTTCATCTTCTCCTTGCTTTGCTATAAACTATTTCTTTTGCAATTTTATTAAATTCCGCTCCGCAATTGTTAAGAAAATCGCGATATCCACAATAATTGTCCGCGCCTGCACAGCATATTTCCTTTTGCATTCTTTTACAGTTTCCAGCGCAAAAAGTGAGGTACGGACAAGTATCGCAAAGGTCAGGTTGCTTGTGCGGTCGATTTACAAAGTTTTGAACACACTCATTGTTCAAAATCTCTGCAATACTATTCACCTTTAAATTTCCAAGCCTGTACTCATCAAGGCAATAAAAGTCACACGGATATACACTCCCATCCGCCTCGACAACCAACTGCGGTTGGCACGTCCCGTTCATTCCGCACGAGGTCGGTCTGCCGAGCACCATAAGGTTTAATATGTCATCAAAGAGTTTTATGCTTATAAGCTTGCCCTTTTTGTAGGCATCATACCAAAGTCTGAAGATTTGGATATAAAACGAGGCAAAACGTTTAGGCGATAGAGCATAAGGTGAGGGCTCTTCCTCGTCCAATTCGCCAAGGCAGGGTGTGAACTGCACGTATTTTATCCCCAATTGTACAAGCTTGTTCCACACCTTCTGCGGGTATCTGGCAACCGCGTTTGTCAGGGTGCACAGAACATTATATTCCACCTCATATTTATCAAGCAGATGAATAGACTCTAAAATGCGTTTATATGTACCGTTTCCCTCTGCATCTTTTCGCACCTCATCGTGACAATCAGGCAGGATATCAAGTGACACCCCGACCAAAAAATTGTTTTCTTTCAGGAATTTGCACCAATCCTCGTCAAGCAACAACCCATTAGTCTGCAATGCATACGAAACGCTTATATCTTTTTCCCATTTCTTCACGTTGCCTATAAAATCTCTTAAAAAAGGTAAGCCTGCAAGAGTTGGCTCTCCGCCTTGAAATATAAATTGAATATGGTCGCCATTGTCCAAATTTGTCTGGGCTCTATTCAGTATCATATCTCTTGTTTCATCTGACATAATACCACAGGACTTAAGCTCTCTGCTATTTGACACATCCGCATAAAAGCAGTACTCGCATCGCATATTACAAAGCGACGATGCAGGTTTTATCATAACATTTAAACTCTTCATAATATACCCATATACACTCCGCACTCTGTTAAATCCTTAAGTTCAATCGGTATAAACAACCATCCAAGTGCCGTCCGAAAACGAGCAGAAAACCAGGAGCTTTCATATCCTATAATTCAAACATACTATTTATATTTTTCAAGGTTTCGCGAACCCATTGTTCGCCTCCCTGATGTCCGATAATTCCGCTTGCCAGGAATGCGCTGTAGTGACCATTCTTTTCTGCTTTTTCGGTTGGAAGGTAACCGTCATATCCGTTTGCAAGCTGAATAATGAATGTCTGCTCTGAATTACTTCTCGCTCTCAACTGGTTACCAAAATCAAGGAAAAGCTCACATGGAACCGTTGCAATTGCAATACTTCCCAGACGGATAATATGTATCTCTGTTTCTATAATATCTGTTTTTTCCTGGAAGTCCATACGTTTCAAAATTCCAAGGTGAACCTGTAGATTTGCAACATCGTTAAAGTCAACATCTCCAGGCTTATTATTGAGATATTCGCGGATAGCCTTCTTTGCCGCTATTTCGTCTGAAAGTGTCGCACGTCTGAGCGGAAGCTGCATATCTACGATTCTATGTTCAAACTCTACATCGCTCTGTTCGTTATCAAGACCCTCATTATACACTTCTATAATTTCGTTTGCAATTCTCTTGCCGACCTTTCTCATTCCTGCAAGGTCAAACATAGATGGGTCTGCCTTTCTCTTTGGCGGATTATTTCTCTTAAGGTTAGGATCATTTACGTCACTTTCCGGTTCAACCCATCTGATAAGATCAACAGGACATTGGTCACCTGCAGCACTGCAAAGAGGAAGCATAAATATATCTTCTCCAAAATGCTGACGCAGAAGCATCTTTACCTCGCCCCAGAAATCAGGAGAGATAAACAATCTATGTTGAACACACTGCGCAGGGCAGGCGATATTTACAACTACGCCTGTGAGCTTTTTATTATCATCAAATACGTACATAAGCTCAACACCCGAGTCGTTTCCGCCCTCTAATTCTGTAAATACGGCACGATTTGCATCGCCCCACATTTTAGCAGTACCATCGCTGTATGCGACACGACGGCACATACCAACTGCGGCGCGTCCAAATGCGTTTGAGAATGAACCATAAGCTCTGCTCTCCCACGCGTCAACTATCGCCTTTGCGGCTGCCGATACAATTATTTCAAGCGCCTCTTCATCACTTGTGATGTCACTGTTGTTTGAAACATTTGCGCGCTCTAGATATTTTTTATCAGGCGGTAACTCCGCTTTAAGCAATCTGCGGAATGTACCTATGCTATTTTCATTCAAATCAGAGCGACGCGCTCCATTGCCTTTATAGCTGGGGCCTGTATGGGTGTGTATAGCACCAATAATAATTTTAGATACATCTATCTCCTTGTTTATCTGCGATACTCTATCGCGGATAGCCAAAAGTAATGTATAAGATATCCCTACCAAATCCGCACTGCAGATTATCATCTTCTCTTCTTCTGACTCTACTGCAAAAGCCGTAAACGTAAGGGGTTTTTCTTCATATTCTGAAATGCGCTCTGCAAACTGGCCAACCAGTGAAACGGGTTTGCTGAATACAAATTTTTCTTCTCCCCATCCGATTTTAATTTTACTCATTTTTCTTCTCCTTCACGTTGTTATTTATCGAATTAATATTTATACGTATTTCTATTTATATAATCTCAATTCCTAAAATCTTACACAAGTCAGCAATAACCCCTGTGTTGTCGCCGTAAGAGATTATATAGTGTTGACACATAACATTCTCTGCAAAATTCGGGACATCATCAAGTTCAATTTCGAGTCCGGGTAATTGTGGTGCCGGTTGCGTCCAACCTGCCTCTTCCCACTTATTGGGAGTCTTTCCTACGCCCTTTACCATATGCATATAATACTTTCCATCAATAGTTGTAAGACGGCACATAGTAAGCTCGCCTGTCTTTACCTTGCTGACATTGAGTATTCCCTCTGAAAGCTCACCAAATGCCGCAGGGATAACAGTAACATCGCCATCTATAATCTCGGCTGGCACATAGTCAGGCACGCCGGCTAAAACACTATTTTCGAAGAATTCATAAAATTCAAGATATGCAGCACACTGGCCTGTAACAGCTCTAACCATAAGTTGTGTGATATTGCCGAGGCAATCATTCTCGGGTATGGTACAAAGGTTTTCTTCATCAGAAAGGAGCATAAATATAGGTGCAGGAGGGAAGCCCAGAAGCTTTTTCATTCCGTCAACATCTTTAAGCGATATTGCTTCATACCCTCTCTCATCACATATTTCCTTGACTGCAAGATAATACCCTGCCGCCATCTCCATACTCTCTCTCTTTGCCTCTTTAAGGAAGGTCCACTTTGACATACAGTTATCAATTACCGCCGCCTTTTGCTCTGCCGTAATCTTTTCGTATCTCTGTGCAATATCAAGCATCTCAAAGGTTTCAATTTCGGGACCTACTACTTTTTTAAGTGACGGGCCATCGTGTTGTGTGCCATAAAGGTTCATATCACGATATCCTGCCATACCAACTTTTGCGTGACGAAGCTTGTTTGCCGCAATTGCCGCTTTTCCATACTGAGCCACCTTTTTTGAATTTGTCGGCTGGCCTATAATATCATATATGTATTTGAAGGTATAACCCAAGTCATAGAATGTTTTTCTTATTGCAGTTGTTCCTGCCTGGTCGGCGGTTGTGACAATTCTGCCATCCTCTATCCAGCCACAAAGTCCCCAAAGCACCATTGGCTTATTGCGAAAATGCTCGGTTACTTTTACAACCGCGTGAGTGGGAATCCACCCCGCAATACATACAACAAGATAGTCAAACTCCTGCCCTTTAAGCTCTTCAATAGCTCTCTTTACGTCTTTTTCTTCGTAGTCATCGGTGATAGGAAAGACGCCTATTGCGTCTACCCCCTCACTCTTCAATGCTTCAAATGCCTCACTACACTTTTTTACAATCAATTCCTTTGGGGTGTTTACCTCACCAAACCCCACAAATGCCGCTTTTGCCATTTATATAATCCTCCTTTATTTAAAATACAAGTTTTATAAATACCGATTCGTGCGGGAGAATATCAAACTCAACCCTGTCAATATCGCCATTGTTATTTTTCAAGCACGCAACTTCTCTGTCGGCTTCTACCGCCTTTAATCCGCTTAAGCTTATGTCAACGCCTGCACGTTTTGCAGTATGTTCTAAATTGTCAAACGGTGTATAGTCTATTGCAAGTAAAACAGTTTCATTCTTCTCGGTTTCAAACAGAGTTATACCAACTCCGTCACCAAGGGCGTTTCCTGTTGTAAGCTCTCTCATGCAATCCATAATGCAACTCTTGAACAGCCTACTTAAGCAATGTCTTGCTTTTCCTGCAATACCCTCAAAGCTCTCGTAACCGATGTCGGGTACACTTGCATTTATAATAATCGCTCTGTCATTTCTCATAACTATTGGAGTTCCATCACCCGTTGCCATAATCACATCTGCTCCATTTGCCTTATAGAAGAATTCCGTTTCTATTGGGTAAACGTTCTCGCAATCACCATTATAGCATACTGTATCAAGGCTTACATTTTTCTTATCCATTGTCACGCCGAATATATCTTCAAGCCCGGGTATATCACTAACAGCGATAAGAGAAACTCCCTCTGCATATAAGCGACGTATTTCAGAGATAACTTCCGCACTTGCATCTCTTAATGTTGGCAATACAAGAATTTCACACTCGTCAGCCTTTAAATCCTTTAATGTTTCTGACTTGAGTACAAAACCTGCATTAAGACCTGCTTCACGAGAGAAATCATATAGTACACCGTGTCCTTGCTCACTTCTGTTTTTAACACTCGCCGTCTTATGCAGAGTATCTATTTCGATATCGAGCATATCTTCTCTGGTAGAGTACTCCGCGATAAAGCCTATCGCCTTTAACGGACGCTTCGGCTTAAATTTGACAGCATACTTCCAAGCAATGACCAGTTCATTCCACCACTCTTGTGAAAAATCAGGGCGATGATATCCGTAAGTGTTCCAATACTTAAATCCGTCTGCCGTTCTATATGGTGTGTTAAATACAAATTCATTTGCATTTGTTGCGCTATAATATGCAGGGATTGGGTTTTCCCCCATAGGACTATGCGCAAATTTTACTGCGCCATCTATACATCCACCTAAGCTTGAATCACCATATTGTTCGGGATACATTACAAGGTTTGGTGCGTGCAAAAGTGCCGACATAATAAAGTAAGCGCCTCTGTATGTCTGATAGGAGCAGGAATATGGGTAGTCCTCAAATACTGAAAAGCCTGAAAATTTCTCGTTCCTCAAATTTTCGTCTACAATGTGCCCCACACCTCTCATAGAGTGATAAGAGAGCGTAGCACTTCCATATTGTGTAAACGGTCCGTAGGAGGAGCGTTTGAGCTTTGGGTTTAAAGCATAAAGCTCTTCGTTCTGCTTTTTAACCTCTTCTCTTAATCTGTGAGCCACATAATCGCACCATTCGCAATAACAGAGCTTGAAAATCTCTTTTAAGTTGTCGTATGTGAACTCAACATCTGTATCAACCGCATCAAAGCCCATTTTAACCTCGCCACCGTCTTCGGGCAATGTAAATGAAAGTTTTTCCGCAATCTGTGGATTTTCGGATATGAAATCTCTCAATACTCGCATCATTTTAGGATTGTATGTATACGTCTGCAAAAGATGCAAGTCATTTCTCATTGGATAGAGCTGAATCGGAAGCGGATAATATAGGTAATTACAATTCTTAACAACCTCCGGATGGGCTTCAAGTCTTCCATCAAGGCATGTTCTGTCACCAAGCCAAGCAAACCATTCACGCTTAAATATTGGAAGAAGCTCCCACGTACGTCTTTTTTCAGCTTCTATAGGGGTGTCTGTAACGCAAGAGATAAAATGCTCTACATCGCAAGACGGACGCGGATTCCACAAGTCAAAGCTATTTCTCTCTAGCCATTTATGTTCATTTGGCATTGAGAAGGAATACGGAAGACCGCTTGCAACAGCAGGCGAAATCTTTGATTCAGGGTCTAGCACCTCAAACACTCTGTCAAATCTTTTAATGATGGTATCTCCATATTTAACTTCGTATACAATTCTGTATAGCTTCTCGGGAAGAGCTTTGTTTTCTACCTTCCACAAAACTCTATTGTGGTCAAAAATAGCATCTGGCTCTTGTTTCTCTGCTGAAAGGGTCGCAAGAGTAATCGTATCATAAATATCTCTGATTTCCGCACTTGCGCTTAGGCACTCTATCCTCTTATCAGTTATCATCTCAAGATAAAGCGTAATATCTTCATCTGCCATAAAATAGTGGTTATCCTCAAGATGCTTTACTACCTGTTCGTAGTTGTATGTTTCCTTAGGAATAAGTGATATTACTTTTTTGTCCTTTGGCGACCTTATTTCAAACACATCATCGCAAAGAGGCGCTCCGCCATACAAAAGCTCTCCATTTTTATTGAAGATAAATTCGGATGGTCCGCCGCTGTTTACATTATATCCTTTGGCATGGAATTTCTCATACCCAAAGGTGATTATCGCATCCTCTGAAAACAGTTCTTTTGGTATTTCTACCTTCTGTTTTATTGGCATTTCGGGCATTTCCCAATATTCTTTAAGGCAATCCCAATAAATATTGGGGTCAGCTATTACCTTTCTTCCGTTGAAGAAGTAGAACTTCTCTTCCTTCTTCCCATTCTTAATGCAAATATATGGTGAATAAATCTGGTCAATTTCTGCCACATACTGCCCGGGTCTGTCCTCTCTGTTTAATTTTCGCGTAGCTGTACCTCCGCCAAGCTCTGCATAGAGGTAGCAAACTTCGTTTTCTTCTACCGCTGATACAGAAACCTCGTATGGAATATTTCCGCCATTTAAAAGAGGAATTGTAAGCTTCAAATTATCCATAACTGTTTTGCTCTCAACTGCATCATCGGATTCAATCAAGAAGTCACTCAAGAGGCACATACCAATATAGTTTGGGCGCTGAATCCCAAGATACCCGCGTGACCCCTCTGTTTTAAACGAAAATTCATTGCCTAATATTTTCCCTGTAATTTTATCGCCATTCTTTGATACAAAAAATTCGTATCTCTCTCCCTCTACTATCGTACATCCATCAAAGGTTACCGTCTCAACCACGGTAGCCTTTTGCTTGCAGATTGAAACATTTGCAACAGTAATTGTACTATCAAGATTATATGTAACAGACACGCCATAGCCACATCTTGACCTCTTGTCATAGCTATAAATAATTGTAAAAGATGGTTTGAACTCATATATACTTGTAAACCCAAAATGAGTTGTGAACTTAAAGTTATTCAAACTCGGAGTTGTAAAAACAAAACGATTTCCGATTGAACGCAGAGCAAATTCGCCGCCCTCTACCCCTGCGTGCAAATTATCAATAAAGGTTTGTTTCTCTACGGCAATGGAATATGATTGTCTATTATTGCCACAAACCGAAAAATCCTCAAATAGCCTGAACATAATAATTCTCCTTTTGTAAATTTCTATTTATTTAAGTTTTGAGATAAAGTATTTTATCCCAAGACTTAAATAAATAAGGTGTTTCCGCCTCATCCGTCACCTACACAATGAAATATTTTAATTTCATAGCATCCACGCCCCCTTTACAATAAAGGGAGCGTGGAAAATTTCTTTAGAGTCCCATTGTCATCGCGTTATATACCATAACAGCAGTTTCTGCTCTTGTGGCATTTTTCTTTGGTCCAAAGCTGCCATCTTCAAATCCGTTGATTATCTTTTTAGATGCCAGGAAACCAACTGACTCTTTTGCATAGTCACTTACAGAATTTGCATCAGCAAACTTAAGCGAAGCTACGCCCTCTGCCTTAACGCCCAAAGCACGGTAAAGGATTGTTGCCATATCCTCTCTTGTTATGCTTGCATTAGGATAGAAAGCGCCATTATCTGCCCCGAGGACTACTCCACCCTTATATGCTGCCGCAATATAGGGGGCATACCATTCGCTCTCATCAACATCTGTAAACGGGGTATCCGATATATCGCCCGAGATGCCCATTGCAACAACGATAATTTTGATAAACTCTGCTCTTGTTACATTGTCATCAGGCGCATAAACGCCGTCCGCCTTACCGTTTACAATACCCTTGTCAAAGAGATACTCTATCGCCGTCTTTGCCCATTCTACGCTGTCTAAATCATTAAAGATAACCTTTTCGGCATCATCAACTTTATTCTCCTGGACTGAAGTGTTCGGCATTATAATGGTGCCTTTGCCACCTCTGTCGTCATCGTCTGAGGGGTCTGTTTTTGAACCGCTCTCCTCATCTATGAGCTTATTTACATCCTCAACAACCTTTGCACAAGAGTCATATTCCTTACCTTTTATACCCGAGATAACCTTTGACTTCTTAAGTGTTGATAACTTTGAATACTTAGAGTCAGGGTCAAGACCCTCGAAGTAGCTTCCCTCATCATCAAAGCCGAAGTCAAACAGCAATTTCTCTATCTCATAATCTGTCTTTGATGCAATAGTCGACAATACCGCACTATTATACAAAAACTCCTGAATTTCTGCCTTTGTCATCGGCGCTGTAGCCTCTTTAATTCTGCGTATAAAGTCATCGTCAGCTCTTGTAGCCTCGAGCACCTCTGTTATCTTACGATTGGGATCATTGGGATCATCGGGATCATAGCCAAACCCATATGCATTATAATACTTAGCGTACCACGCATCAAAGTCAGCCTTAGAATCTGCATCTGCAAAGAGTCCCAACGCGATTGCCTCTTCATAAGCTTCGTCAAATATTCCAAGCGCCTCTGTTATTTTCTCCTTATCTTCATTGGTACCAAAGCCTGTCGGCAGAGTATAGCTCATAACAGCCATTCTCTCCTCAAATGCAACTTTTCCGTAATTGGCAAAGCCATTGTATACATCAATTTGGATGCCGAGAATTTCTGCATAAGGGATTCCCTCATCATTGTTCGAAGTGATAACGTCTCCAACTGTCTTGGTGCTTCGTGCCGCATCTATCTTTTCTAAAGCATCAAGAGCTCTGTCTGCACCATTATACTCAAACGGTGCGGTGAGGGGGCTGCTCAATTCTGCACCCGATACTTCAACTGTGTAGTTCCCGCTTGTCAATGAGTTAGGAAGCATAATCGTAGGGAATGTGTAAACAACAGTTTCTCCATCCTCTGCAAAAGCTGTCCTTGTAAACTCAACGAACTTACAGTCTCCATCTTTAACAAAGCGGAGGATCAATTCTGTACCCGCTCTTTCTAAATCAAGCGTTCCAGAAACGACAAGCGCATTTCCTTCTGTCGGTTTGTGCTCCACCTTTATCGGCAGAGCAGCCTCTTCTGCAGCACATACCACGGTCATCGAGGCAAATATCATAGCCAACGCAAGTAGCAGTGCGGATAATCTTTTTAAATTTTTTATCATATTCTTTCGCACCTCCTGATTAAAGCTTCGTGCCCGTAGTCCTCAACAGTATAATATCCGAGAACCCACTCGTAGTAAACTTCGTCAAAATCGTATCGCCCTCTTCTATAATTGTAGTGCTTTGACCCGATTTAACAAACAGACCGTTTATACCATCATACATTTCGGTCAAGCTCTTACCCAAGAACGGGAGTAAATGGTCAGCTACACCATCTCCGGTTGTATCAAGCTTAACATAATCGCCTGTCTTTTCAACAACCTTGCCGTAGATATACGCAACTTTTTCATTGCTGTAAGCATCTACACCCACTTCCTTCAGCTCTTTGTGCAGCTTAGGAGTGAGAGTGCCGCGTGTATCGCTCTTTGCATCAACCCTCATGCACATGTTGAGAGTTGCCAAGGTGCTGTTGCTCCTGCTTTTGGTAAGGACCATATCGCCCTTCACCAGACTATTTATGTTAGTATAATTGTCAGGAATGCTCATATATTCATCAGTCAGAATATATTCCACGCTGCCCGTAGCAGAAGTACCGACTATAGTATTTATTACGTCGCCATTTGCATCAAGCTTAGTGCTTACTTCTTCAAACACCCACAACAACTCGCCACCTGTTATAGCGTCTGAACCAATCTTTGTCATAACAAGGTCTGCCACCGTCGCGCTGCCCTCTGTTGAATACGCAGCGTTAAACGGATTTGATGCGGTATAAATACCCGTATCCGCTAATGTTCCTGTAACACAGGCACTCTCTCTTTCCTGCGGGCTTGTTCCGTCCGTATGGAAAGCAAACACCGTTGCCGTAGTGGGGCAATAATACATAAGCTTGCGTGTACCTTTGGTTACCAGCACCGACTTAAAATGATAGAGAAATCCAGCGCTATATGGGTCAGGCAGCTTTCTCAGCTTGTTATTCTCATCAGTATAGTCTTTGTCATCTGTCGATGTGTTCGGTAAATCTATCATAGTAATCTCGCCTGCAGAATTAACTCTGTAGCGCAAAGGTGTCTCAAGAGCGACTCCTTCAAGCGTGGTTACTGTAGCTTTCCCCGTTTCAGCCTTTGCTCCTCCATCAATTGCAACCTTTCTTGCAAGCGGATAAATCTCTGTTTTTCCCTCTGTGGTCATTACTTTTATCTTGATATTTGTTTCAAAGCCCGTTTCCTCTACGCTCTTACCAAAGAACAAGCCCACTCTCGGGATTCCGTCAAGAGCCTCGCTCTTAACAACATCTCCGTAGATATTAAGATGAAACTTCTTCTGAACACCTATATCTTTTGAGCCAACATAACGGTTTGAGAAGGCGCGTTTTTCACCATTGATATAGAGGTTACCTTCCTCGTCGAGCCTGTCGATAGTTCCCTCAACAGAATCAACAGATGTAAACATCCGTACAAGCCCCTTCTCCTCTTCGCGCCCGTCGCTTATATTATTGCTTTGATAAACGGTCAAAAAGTCGCCCGCTTTAAGCTTTTTAATTGCAACATCCTCGCCCAGTTGGTCCTTAATCAATACATAGTTCTTGTTTGCATCTGCATAAATCACAGGCTTAGAGGTTTCCGCGCCGACCTTTTTCGCCGTTATTGTTCCCGTCTCAAAATCGATACTCTCTACCTCGATATCCACATATTCCTCTATCAAAGCAGTGCGGGTATCGTCCGAGTTTTCGATAAGAGTAATAAAACCTTTAAATGCGCCAGGATTTTTTATAATTTTATCTACTGTAGTATCTGCAGCAACACCATTATAGATGATAGCTGTATCTTTAAAGCTAAAGCTTTCTTCTTCATCCGAGCCGGCCTTTGTATAGGTGATTTCATCTTTTGAAATCTCCGATATTTCATCCTTTGCCGAGGAGAGCGAGATTATCTCTGTTCCTCTTTGCGGGATTACTGCGCGAAGAGTCTTTGTACCATCTACATCCTGATACCAATAATCAACCGCCATACCTATCATTGAGGTTGCTTTTGTATCGCCAATATAGTACTCTTCATCATTTATTGTCACCTGATTAAAATCAAGATCCGAGCCCGGCATATCAAGAGTAGTCGTAGGGGTAACGATAATCCTTCCGCTTCCCTTGTAGGTATTTTGGGTAAGACCCATTATTCCGTCTTTTTTCTTATAGTTTGTGTATCCGTCTCCGAAAAAGCTCTCTGCATCAAGATACTGTGCATCAACCGCCTTTTCAAGAAGGAAAGCCATATCATCTCTTCTGAGATATTCATCTGTTGGAACTGTACCGGAAACGAGCTTCTCTCTTGTTCCCATCTTGATATATCCGTTGGGGTAACCGCCTGCATCTTCTGCAAGCTCTTTAAAACCGAGTACACGAACAAGCACGGTCAGTGCATCAACATATGTGATATACGAATCCGGCTTGAATTCCGCTGCGCTTACACCATTCATATATCCCTTTTCAGCAAGATATGAAACCGCTTCGGCATATTCGGCATTTCTGTCAACATCCTCAAACGAGATATTGAGAGCAGAGTTGTTGCCTCCACCTGTAAGTTCCTCAAGAGGATCCTCTTCGGGCTTTTCCACGCAGAGTCTGTAAACAGCCTGTGCAAACTCCCCTCTTGAAGCTGGGAATGCGGGATTGTAAACTCCGCTCTCGCCCTTCTCGATTATTCCAAGCTGGCTCAACAAATCAAGTGTTGTAGAGAGGTTTTCGTCGGTCACATCCGCAAACGAGCTTTCCTTGCTGTAGATTTTATACTCGAACTGTTTAGATGCCTTTGTGTAAAAGACCATAGTATTTAAGTCAACAGTAGATTTGGGCACACACAAATACAAATCGTGCACACCTTTAAATTTTTCTAAAATAGGTGCCTGATTAGTTATAGGTACACCCCAGCCGCTCGGAGCAATCGGTATGTTTGCCACAAGCAAGCCCGTAGGCGAGTCAATTCTGACCTCGACAAGCTCTGCATACCCCGCAGGAACTGCCGAAATAAGTTCTACCATATATGGTCCATTTTCACCAAAGTCCATATTTTTAAACACAATCCACGCGCCATCTCTGAGATTACCTACACCGGTCGCACTCTTAGTAGGCGTTCTGCCGGCGCTTCCTGCCTGAAAATCATCATACAGTCCGGTAACAAAGATATTGTACGGGTCAATTCCCTCAGCCTGGGCGGGGATAATAAGTCCTTGCAGCATTATAGAAAACACTATAAGAAATGTCAAAATATTTTTCACTTTAAGCTTCATTTTCATTTTATTCTTCACTCCTTCACCCTCCTTTGTGATGTTTTATTCCGCCGTGGGCGCAGGCTTTGCGAGTCTTATCGGATCTACAACTGAAATCGCACCCTTCTCGCTATCAACTCTCCACGCAAAGCGCTTTACACTATATCCCTCACCGAGGGTATCGCCCGTGCTTCCTGTGTTAACTTCAAGAGTTGCATCAGCCCCTATGGCAACATTTTCGGTATCATGGTAAACCTTTTCAATTCTGCCATCTTTATCATAAACTATTACATACATCACAAAATCAGATGCAACACCGCTGTTGTTCTTCACCGTTGTTGTCAAGGTAACCGCAGCTGCAGTTGAAGGCAATTCCGTTCCGACAATCGTGTTTTCGCCTACTTTGATAACTTCCTCTTCAAGCTGTGCATTATCTGACGCCACTGATGTAAACTGATATTCGCTTGTCTTCGCTGCTACACCATATACGTCCTTTATATCATCAAGCGTAAGAGTGTAGTTTGTTGAAGGCGCTAAATACTCCTTCAGTTTATAAACAAGCTTTCTGTCAGTTGACTTTTCTTCATCAAAAGCTATGGCTAATTCTTTTCCCTCTGCATCCGCTATTGTCAGATTCTCTGCAGAGTTCAAATCTATATCGTTGGTAAACGCAACGTAGAATTCTCCCTCGCTTCTTTCGATTTTGTCAATATTTGTATGAAGAACATCGTTCTGATATATTGCCTTCATATGAATATCATCTAAGTCATAATAACATATTCCTGTTCCAGCATAGTCATTCAAATGCATCAGACGTATTTCCGTAGGTCCTACTTTCCCCTCGTTAGTTGTGTATGTTGTGAGTATCTTTCCGGGCTCTGTTGAGTTATTCTTGTCGATTATGTCGATAGTGAACTTCCCTTTGCTATCTTTTTTCAGCATATATCTAAGATTGTAAAAACCATACTCATCAGTTATTGCACCTTTTACGGTGAACGTGTTGTTTGTGAGTTTCTCCATCTTTAGATTTTGACTAGAGGGGGCAAACGTAATCTTCATTACCTCTCTCGGTCTCTTGTTAGCGTCAGATGTTTTACCTGTGCCACGAACGCGCATATCTATATAAAACGTCTCGTCTTCTGTTATATATGTGCTTCCGCTAGCGGGCTTTAAAATAGTAGTAGTATCGCCAGCCTTTGTATCTACGCCCTCTATTTTATTTGCCGCTCGCAAATATTGGCTGCTGTTGTCTTCTTTTGTTAGATAAAGGTCACGGTCACACGGGTCAAACACCCAATTATTGTTATTAACGGGAGCTTCACCAAGAGTATAATATGTAGAATTTTCAAAATCCTCATTAACCTCAAATCCTTTGGCAAGATAGGTATACTCATTGGCACCTATTTTTAAGGTATACTTCTTGTTATTATCAAGTGTGCCATATTTTACAATAACCTTGGTGTTATCACCAGTATCAATTGAGGGATATATTCCACCCTTTACTTCGTTTTGTTCTGCATCTACAAATGCTATATCACTGAATATATCCGTCGTGACAGCATCACTAAAGGTAATAACAAACTGTCCCGGCTTTGCCGATAGTTCAGCCGGACTCTCACTCGTACCACCGGCAGGCAGAACAGAATCAACTGACGCATCCGCTGCGTACGAGATTGTTATTCCACTTACAAGAAGGACAAATGTTAAGCATAGTGCAATTAGTTTTTTCATCGCATTCACTTCCTTTTCCTTATTTGTTTTATTGGGGCGACTCTGCGTGGTCGCCCCACGATTTTGTATCATTTATAGGGTTCGGCAATTTCCGACGAACCGCAAAATCCGAATTTGCAACATTTCATTGTAGGGGTCGATGCCCTCATCGACCCGCAACGGACAGATGTAGGCATCTGTCCCTACAAATAATATATTACATTACGCGAAACTAATTATTGAATCCAAACCAATCTATCTTGGTATTGAGCTTCTTGCCGTTTCCGCCGCTGAAGCTTAAATAAATATCGTACTGTCCCTTGGGAAGCGGTTCTTCAAGTTCAATCGTTACATCATTAAAGTTCATCAAGCCCTTACCCTCTGTAACAAGTGTTGCGATAGGTTCGCTACTGGGACTACCGATACGTACATCTATTGTTTCGCCGTCTATACCCGGCTCTGTTGCATAGCTTATAACAAACTTAGTTGCATCAATGTCAACATTGACATTCTTGTAGCCTGCAACTGAACCCGGAAGAGCATATGTTAATCCTTTGTTTGTATAGTTCGGCGGGTTCATAAGCTCTGCACGGAAAGGATATCCCTCTACAGGCTTTGAAATTGTACTATCAAAATCTCCGCCGTAAACCTTAACCTTTGCCTGCTGGAATTCTTTGAGTGTAACGCCTTCTTTTACAAAACCAATATGCTTCACATCGGCTGACTTGTTATAGCCATCGTCTGTTGCAAACTTCATATATACATCATGTACTCCCGCAGGAATTACACGATCGAGCTCATAAAGCTGTGGTGTAGCGTAACTCCATGAGTCGCCGGCGAGATTAAACTTAGTAACCATATTACTTGCCTTTACACCGTCAATATAAATCTCTATCGGCTGATGCGCATAATTACCGCCACTACCACCGATAATCATAAATGTATCAGTCGGAGCCGAGAACTCTTGTTTCTCGTACTTGATATAATATCCCGGCCAAGTGTTTTTAAGGAAGCCTGCACCCGGATCAACCGCATTTGTATAGTTTGCTGTTGGGGGAGAGAATGAACTTGCGTCATCGTCAAACTTAACCCATTCCTGGAAGTTACCTGCATATAGATAGAGTGAATACTCATCATTAGCCTCAGTTGCTCCAACAGTGACCGCAGAGAGACCGCCGATTTCAAGTGAACGATATTCCGTTACTTTTACAAAGACTGTCTGCTTGCCGTTCATAGGACGGACAGTTCTTGAAAGACGGTTTGGAATGTCACGATCAGGAGCGTTCAGTTTTGCTTCCATCTCGTACTTTGTGCCTGTTTCTATACTGTCGCCTACGATAATCTCGAACTTATCGCCTGTATGTGCGCTGTCGCCACGTGCAGATAAAACAATCTGGTTTGCGCCTTCGCCGAAGTCAACATCGGTAAACTTGATGTATTGGTCGTTGCCGCTGAATGCTGCATAGCCTGATTCTTCATCAAGAGTTACACCCTCAGAGAACTCTGCATCTCTTGCTGTCTTCTGCATACCATAAATTCCTGCTTTGAATCTATCATAGTTCTTGGTATAATCAACACCCTTAAGGCATCCTGCAAAGTATGGCTTATCCTCTACAAAATATCCTGCATCAAGAGCGTCCACGCCGCCTTCGATATATCCCGTCTTATAGTTATCCCATGCAAGGAAGTTTGCGGGAGATGCCGCGTTAGATTGCTCAAATACATAGTGTCCTGAGAAGCCTGCTCTTGGCTGGGTATTAAATACTTGGTTCTTAAACGAATCAAGACCAAAGCTTCCGCCATCGTGATAAATACCATTTGAGTATGGGTTAAAGTCCTTCTCATTTGTTGTCATATAAATATAGTTGTGATGCTCGTTTGACATTATGCCATCATAACCCATATTCACTTGATACTCATAGGTGATACCCGTATCGGCAGATGTAAGTATTCCATCATGGAAATCGTTATAACCAATGTCACATGGCACGAACGCTTGCATATTACCGGTAATTCTTGCAACATTCAAATTAGAACGTCCACAGTTATAAACAGTATTATTATTTATAAAGTGCCCGCCTGTCAGAGCATTTCCATAAGGCTTGGGATATACCGATATACCTGATGTATAGTTACCCTGATACCCCACGTCATTCATATAGTTGTTATCAACATAAGCATAAAGTCCTGTAATATATAGACCCGCAAGAGCACTATTGTTTATCTTGCTGTTTACGAACATATTGTCTCTGCCGGCAATATATACACCTGACTCACCACGCTCTGGTGAACCTTCTGCTGTTCTTGATACTGTCTGATAATCGCCGTTTGCATTTAATGCGCTGCTCAAGTCAAAATCAATATATCCTGCGTGCTGGTCGGCAATATGTATGGTATGACTGATATAATTCATATCCATATTATCCAGCTTACACATTACGCTATTATCCATTCTTGCGCCGCCGCCGATTGTGCGGAAGCCCTCAACATGGACAAACTGTCTGTCGTTAAGGTCAACAACAAGCTGTCTTGCCTTTGCTTCTACTGTACAATTCTCCGGTGTCTTGCCCTCGGGGAAAATCATATAAAGGGTTCCGTCCTGTCTGAACCACTCACCCGGTGCGTCAAGAGCATTCATATGCCCAACTATATAACCATAGTTATAATGGCTCTCTGGTCTGGCGTCGAACCAATATCCTGTTTTTTCAGGTCCAAGTGTTAACTCGCCCGGCTTACTGTCAATAATATTGGCACCGCATAAGTTCCAAGCAACACCGAACAGACCTACATAGTATCCACCAACCCAGTAATCGTCCTCTTGCCAAAGCTGAGATGCACTTCTGACTAAATCCAGACTTACTGTATCTTTACCTTCAACTCTATACATATCACCGCGCACAAGCCACATATTGCTGAGCTTTTCGCTCTCGCTCAAGAAGCTTGGGGCATTTGGATGTCTTGCCTCGTTCAAGGACTTACCATCGATAAATACTTGGTTTCTTGTGGGGCCCAAATCCCAGGGCATCTTTGTTATATACTTGCCATCCTCAGTCTTTGCCCATGTATCAAAAGGTTCATTTGCAGAGATAACAACATCTTCACCCTCTGCCGCCTTGAAAGTTATGGGCGCATTTTCTGTACCGCTGTTGACGGGCTTTAAGATCTCTCTGTACACACCCTCACGGACAATAACTGTATCGCCTGCAGTTGCAACTCTTGCTGCCTTGTCAAGTGTCTTAAAAGGTGCAAGGGCAGATCCGTTATTGCTGTCGCTTGCCGCAGGACTGTTTTGTGCAACATAATATGTTTTACCAACCTTATTTTCTACTGTAAACGGCTTAATTTTATTTGCAAGATAATTCTTGAGAGAATCATTTTTCATTAAATCATTTGCCGCATACTTATCCTCTATTACGACAAGACCATTGTCATAAATAACTGTTTCGCCCATAAGCTCGGCAAAATAACGTACACCCGCAAAAGTTTTGCCGTCACGCTTGATTATTGCCTCAAACGGAGGCGCAATCGGGTCATTCACGCCCTGGCTGACTGAGTGCCGTCCCTCAAGCATAACATACTCGTGCGTATCACTTCTCATCAAGGCGTAATCCTTATTTGGATAATCCTCGTAGTAATACCCAAGAGCCTTTGCGAGGGTATCGATAGGAATATAGAGCGTTCCATTTTCCTTTAGCGGACGCATCGTGGTATTCTCCACATCGAGATAACGTCTTGCACCGTTTACAAAGATAACCGATGCATTTTCGTGTAGAGCAACAGTCGTCATAAGAGCCTTTTCTTCTGCTGAAATAGAAAGCTCACTTACGGGAACACGCCATCCAGGCGTCTTATCCTTTTCAAAAACCATTTCTTTAAGGAGTAGGCTGCCCGTTGTAGAAACAACAATTTCCTGCTCGCCGCGTTTTTCTACATTATTTTTATAATAACCTGATGTTGTCTGGCCAAGGTAAAAATACGGCTGATCTTCTCTGCCTAAATTATCATTAAAGTCAAGCCAGTACTCGCCATCGCCCGCCATATCATTAATAGTGTATACGTGCTCGTCTGTTGTGATCGTAACCGTGCCTGATGCACCTTCAAACTTTAATGTTACTCCATACATTGCAAACCTTGTGGAAAATCCAAAGGTCGCGCTTCCGCCTGCATTGATTTGCACGCCGTCAGCTGAAATCTCTGCGTTGTCGGTTGCAATTACATCGTCCTTTGTGACAACTTTTTGCTTATCACCCGGTAATTGTATAAGGTCAAAATTGTTCGTAAACGGGTGTTTAACCGCCGTCTCTTCTTCTGCGGCACTCACTGCTACCATACTAAACAGCATCGTAATTGTGAGCATCCATCCGATAATTCTCTTCATTATAGCTTCACCTCTGTTCGAATTTTTTGATTTTTTCTTTCTTCATTTTTGCATAACATCCGCCGAAATTTGCGGATATTCACTCGTTGTCCGGAAGGTCAAAAACCGCCGTTCCCTACAGTTTGCGTTAAACCACGCGGGGGCGTGACCGCCCCACCCGCCATCAAAGATGCTGGGTGAGGGAGCACGCCCCTTGTGGGGAAAGTGGCAAAATCTTTGACTTTGCCGTATGAGGTGTTAATTATTTCACGCTCTTTATATAATCATATACATTCTGCATATAATCCTTGTTCAAGTTCTCTACCCAAGCTGTGTTTATCTCTTCCAAGGTTTTGTCGGTCAGGCCGTTTCTCTCGGCAACTGCTACCATATCGCCATAGAGTTTCTCAAATTCTTCATCATTTGCAGCAGTGAGAACCTTTGTCATTGCAGTTTCAAACGCCGCTCTTGCGTCCCAGAATGACTTTGCTCCCTCTACATAGGACGGGAAGGAATATACGTCAGGAGCTATACCGTGGAATCTCTTCTGCGGGTTAAACATTCCCGTTGAGAGATAGTTGTTCATTGTGTCTACAGATGGTACAAAATCATATACATATCTTGGATGCCATTTGTTTACTGTAAGTGGGTAAAGCGGCCATGTTGTTGCCTGCAGACCGTAATGCCATATTCTGTCAGCTGTTGTCTTACCGAGTGCTGCATCCTCAAGTGCTTTATCCGTAAATACTCTCTTTCCGCTTTCGTCCTCTGTCCAGATATTTGCAGTTTTCGGTCCCCATGCCTGAAGCTTCTGTCCTACATCAGTAAGCTGGAAGTCAAAGAAACGAAGAACCTGTGGCAAATCCTCTGCAGAAATTTTGTTCTTGAGGAAAGCATAGCTATAGCTTCCACCTACCTCATTTGCCATTGGCAAATACTTCTCTGCATTATACGGAATATTGAGTATTACCTTTCTGTACTGATAACCGTTTGCCTTTATGTTATTGTTAAGGTTTTTAATATTCGGAACAGTTCCGCCGTAGAGAACTGCGTATTCACCATTATTGCACTTCTCTTCATATGCCGCTCTTTTATCGATAAGAGAATCCTGTGAGATTATATCCTCTTGTACAAGCTCGGTAAGTTCTTTTACTGCTTCCTTATAGAAGTCCTGGTTAAACATATACTCTATCTTTCCTGTGTCGATATCGTAGTATGTAAAGTAGTTCTGACTCGCACCTGTTCCATAGCCTCCAAAGCCGTTAAGAGCACCTGCAAGGAAGTTTAAGAAATCCCAGTTATCAGAGCCGGAAAGTGCATATGTTGCATATACCTCTCTGTTTCCTGACTTTAAACCAAGTTCCTTTACATCTCTTAAGAACTGGAAGAATTCTTCCTTTGAGTTAAACGCTGCGTTCAAGATTTCTTCCTCTGTGAATGCACCGTTCTTATCAAAGATTGCAAACAATTCGTCCTGAGTCAATGCCTCGGGCTTGAGTTTCTTTAATATATCGTCTCTTACATACACAAAGCTTGTGTCTGCCTTAGGCGCGCTGCTGCGTGCGAGAAGCTCCGGATCCATATCGGGATATGCATATGTTATTGCCGGATATGTGCCTATCTCATATATTCTGCCATCTTCTCTCGTGCTCTTGAGGAAGTCACCCTGCTTCATCAACTTGTCAAGGTTTGGCATATATTTCGGGATAAGGTCTGTCAAATCCCAGAGCATATCCTGCTCTATGAGCTGTTCTGTTATATTCTGCTGACTGCCCATTATGATTGCGGGCCACTCATCTGTTGCGATTATCTTAGAGATTTTTGCATCCTGAGTTTCACCGTTGTTATCAAACGAATCTTCTGTAAATCTAACGCCTGTTATACGCTGAAGTTCAGGCCATACTACATCGTTTTCTGCAATTTTGTTCTTTGATGCGTGGTAAGAACCTGCCGCATACCACATCTGCAGATTGAGCTGCTTGCCTGTCCAATCGGGCATCTCCGATGAATCTGAATAGTTTACTGCCTCCTCGTTGAACTTATAGTCCACGTCGCCAAATTCTGCTGCTACGTTACCTTTATTACCGCCATCGCAGCCTGCTAATACCGATATTGCCAGCACAAGCGCAAGCAATAATGCCAATGTTTTTTTCATATTACATTCCTCCTATAAATTATATAATATATGTTTTTAATTATTTTACATTTTTTGTTCGGGTCGCCTAAAATCGTCGTTCCCTACATTATTCAAATCCAAACCATTCTACTTTAGCGTTTGCGTTTGTCGCACCGCCTGTAAATTTGAGTGTTATCGTATATGACCCACCTGCAACAGTTGTATTTGAAATATCAGGCATTACCTTAACAAAGTTTTGTGCTCCGCTTCCGTTTGTTGTAACTTCCGCTATTTTTGTTGTATTATTGAGCCAAACTTCTACCGTTTGTCCGTCATAGTTCGCATCGGCTGCATAGTTCATAACAAATTTCGTACTTCCCGCAGGAATAGTCACATTTTGATAAACCAGCTCGGAACCCGAGAATACATTCACAACTCCCTGATATGAATAGTTGGGCGGATTTACAAATTGTGCCAAAATGGGATGCGTTGTGCTTCCTGATTTGCTATTAGTTGCATCGTATGTGCCACCGTAAATTCTGGTCTTTTCGGTCGCAAAGCCTGATATATCAGCCCCGCTCTTCAAAAATCCAAAAGTTCTGACAGTTGCTGAATCGTCTCCTTTAAAGTATAGGTAAACATCATGCTCTCCCGCAGTAACAGTCTTATTAAGCTCAACCAGGTGCGGTCCGTACTCGCTCCCCTTTAGCGTAAGGGTAGCAACACGATTTTGGTTATAAATGCCATCAATATAAACCTCAACCTCTTTGCCTATTGCACCCCTTGAATCAATTACGAAATACTCGGTGTCAGCTGAGAAAGAACGTTTATTATAATTCGTCCATTTGTCGTATTGTGTCTTCTCGAGAATCATCGTTCCCGCACTCATTGCGAGGTTAGTCTTACCCTTTGCTCCTCCGCTAGCGTTATCAAAGTTACCCGCGTATTCAAACATTGCATAGTCGCTGTCGGGGACGGCACTATCTAGCCTATAGACCCCTATTCCGCCGATTTGAACAGAGCGATAATCCGTCACGTTTACAGTTACGTCATACGTTCCACTCAGCTCACGGATGTGCAGATACTCCGTCTCTGGCGTATCAAGGTCATGCGCGCCAAGCTCAAGAGATGTGGTGTATGTATCTATCGCAGTACCATCCTTACTGATAACTACGCTAAGATTATCGTGCGTATAGTTTCCGTCGCCGCGCACCGCTATTGCAAGAGTATTTGCGTCTTGCCCGAAGTTTACATTCGGGAAGGTAACCTTCTTTTCATTTGCATTACTGAAATCTGCGTATCCATCCTCGTCTATCACAGTTCCCGCCGAAACGTTTTCGATCCTTGCAACATATTTCATACTATTGTCAAAATCCTCGGGGAAGTTATTGCAGTAGGTAGTATAATTCGCGTCTGAGAACGCCCCCGCATAGAAGGGCTTTTCCTCTGTAAAGTGTCCCGCATCAATACTGCCGACGCCGTTTTTCAAATAACCGATTTGCGCATTATCCCACCGCGCCAGATTTGCGGGCGAATGGCTGGCATCCTGCTCAAATATATTATGGTGCGTAACGCCGCCATTCGGTTTTGTGTAGAATATCTTGTTACCAAAGGTATCGACACCAAAGCTCGAGCCGTCATGATAAATGGCATTCGAGAGAGGGCTGACATCTTTGCTTGATGTAGTCATATAAACATAATTATGATGCATATTTGTCATAATTCCGTCATAGCCCATATTCACTTGATACTCATAGGTGATACCCGTATCATATGAGGTAAGCATAGCATCGTGGAAATCGTTATATCCTATATCACATGGCAAATATGGTGTCTGACTGCTATGCTGGATAACATTCATTGCGGAACGCCCGCAACGTGCAACTGTGTTATTGTGAATAAGATGTCCTCCGCGAAGGGTTCCGGTTCTGGAATCATACGGTCTTGCAGAAAGGGTTATACCCGAAACATAGTTCCCTGCATAGCCGACATCAGTTAAATTATTATTTTCGATATACGAATACAGTCCTGTTATAAGTAATCCCGCACCCGCACTGTGGTCAATCTTGGTGTTGATAAAAATATTGTCTTTGCCACCGATGTAGTTGCCGACAACTCCACGCTCGGGCGCTCCGTCGCGGTCGGCTTTTGGCGCAAATCTTTCATAATTCACCTTTGAATCCGTTTCAGTCTTACTATAATCAAAGTCAATGTAAGCTTTGCTACCGTCCGCGGTATGGATAAAGTGCCCTACATATTTCATATCAAGGCCATTTACCATACACATTTCGCTATTATCCATACGTACACTTCCGCCGATGGTATTAAAGCCGATTACATTAATGAACTTTTTGTTATTAAGGTCTGCAACCAAACTGCGCTTCTTTATTGCCACCGTGGAATTCTGCGGATTTTTACCTTCGGGGAAAATCATATAGAGGGTATTGCCGTCCTTTATCCACTCGCCCTTTGCGTCAAGAGCGTGCTTATGTCCGACAATATAACCCCAGTTGTATTTATCAGTTTTATCCGCTGCGCCCCATGAATTCGTTCTCTCTTTTCCTATAGTAAGGAAGTCTGAGTTGCTTGCCTCAATTTTTCCACTTGCCAAATTAAATGCACTGCCAAAGAGCCCTACATAAATTCCGCCCTTCCAGTAATCATCAGGCTGATTCCAGAGCAGGCTTGAGCTTTGAACCTTTAAGCCATTCTCATTCTCTGTACCGTAAACTCTCTGAAAATCTCCGCGCACAGGCCATGCATTGCTGAGCTCATAATCAATGGTGGCACCAGGTCCGTTAGGATATCGTGCCTCTGTCTGCATCTCATTATCCACAAAGACCTGATTTTGTGTAACACCCATATCCCAATCCATTTCTGTCTTATAGATTGTCTCACTTGTGGAAATCCCAAGCTCACTCGGGCTTGCAATCTCCCATTCATCAGCGCTTATCTCGTCTGCTGCAGATATGGTAACAGATTCGCCCTCATCAGCCATAAAGGTGATAGGCTCGCTCGCGTTTCCGCTATTTCTTGGTGTAAGTGTTTCCTCGTATACACCCTCGTGCACGATAACGGTATCACCCGCAAGAGCGGCTCTGCTCGCTCTCTCAAGTGTTCTAAAGGCGTTTGCTTCGCTTCTTCCGCCGTTCGAATCATCACCATCCATCGAAACGTGGTAAGTTTTGGTGTTGCCCTTCATCTGCTTGAATTCGTCAAGAACTGAGTCCGCATAGCTAAACAGCTCGTCAGAATTTAAAATATCTCTGACTGCATATTTATTATCAATTACAACCAAGCCGTCTTTGTATTCTACCGTAAATCCAGCAAACTCCGCGAAATACCTTACCGCCGCAAGCGTATTGCCGTTACGATATATAAATGGCTCGAACTTATCACCCTTATAATCTTTAATATCCCCTCTCTGCGCAACACCATTTCTGACGATTGTCTCACCGTCAATCATAATAACCTCGTCGGTATCACTGCGCATAAGGGCATACGCACGATTGGGGTCGTCCTCACAATAAAGCCCAAGTGCCTTTGCCAATGTCTTAATTGGAATATAAAGCGTCCCGTTATTGTTGTATGGACGCATTGCTGTATCTTCGTTGCTGATATACCTACGCGCACCGCCGACCACAATGGCAGACGCCGCCTCGTCCATCAAAACAGTGGTCATAAAAATTCGATCTCTGTCAGAAATATTGGGTGCAGCAGTCGAAGTTACAATCGGGGTTTTCTCTTTCTCAAAGACTATAGAATCAATGGTTACATTTCCGTCGGCATAAATCTTAACCATTTTTTCTCCGCGCTTTTCAGTAAATTCCTTGTAATAATAAGCAGCAGCACTACCCTGCATCTTCTCTTCTCTGTTATAGGCATAGGTTTGCGGGCCTTTGCCAAGTGCTGTTCCGAAATCAATACTGTCTGCGCCGTCGCCGTCGAGAGTCATATTATATGTATTATCGCCCGTGTCAATTGTAATAGCGGTACCATTTCCTCCATTATAATTAACAGTCAGCCCTCGAGTTGCATATCTAATATAAAATCCAAACGCAGCAGTGCCATTTGCCGATATTTGTACGTCGCCGCTAACCAAGGTTGCCCCCTGGCTCTCACCCGCAAGGAAGTCGTCTGCATCAACTCTGTGATGCGACTCCCCCGGAAGATAACCTGTCGCAAGCTTTGTTGAACTATCTGTAGGAATTTCTGCGGCGTATACGCTTCCGCACAGGATTGACGCCATAAGAATTCCACCAATAATTTTTTTGAACATATACCTTCACCCCATAATTACAAAGTTAGCCTTAAAAAATTGAAATAATTAAACTTATAGCTTTTATTTATTTGCGGGCTGTCGAGGACGCCAGCCCCTACAATTCCGCATCATCCTGAGGTGTAATTCGTAGGGGCAGGGTTCCATCCCCGCCCGTTTATCGGGCCCTCCCCTACATTTATTCTGCATAAAAACGTAAATTTAATTATTTCAATTTTTTAATCCTTATATAATGAAAAATTTTAAATTTCATCCGTTGCGGACAAGCACACAGTGTTGCCCGCAACGGATTATTGCAACAGTTCAATAAATTTATTGGATTGTTGCCTTTATCTCATCTTTTTCATTCCATTCCTGAACGGTCAAGCCCTCTAAAACAAGCCTTGCCGTTCCATAAGCGGGTATAACCACGCTTCCTGTTTCAATTACTGCATCATTTTTGTACAAAAGAACCTCTTTTGTCTGCTCCACCTCTGTTGCATTTGCCACAATAACGTGTGCGTCAAACGCCACATTCGCGCTTGGATGATATATTCCTACGCCACCACTGTAGAGCATTATGCTTTGTACACTTATTCCGTCCACCTCGCACATATACGCGGGCACGATTTCGCCCTGTATAGTTCCTGTCTGGACCGATGCTCCGCTCTTGTACATCAGTCCCTCTTTGCACTCGGTGGTGCAGTCGAGCCCGAACACTTGGCCAGGCCCGACTGTCAATACGACTTCCCGGCTTGCAGGCTTGTATATAACATCTGTTATATTAAGCCGCATACCGCTCTCCTTATCTGTCACAGCGAAATTCTCTGCTCTGACAGTACCGGGGTTAAGCTCTCCTGTTGTCTCATTTATATAATCCGCCAGAGAGAGCGTAACCGAATGTTTTATACTACTTACAATATAAGTTTTGTTAAAGACGGGAGAGCGGCTCGTAAAGCGGTGCGAGTGTGTCTACACTCTCCCATACGAACACCTTCGGATAATCGTGACTTTCAATATCAAAGGCTACTTCTGCCGTTGCAGTAAATTGTTTATTTTCTCCCGTAACCGCGGCATTCTTAACCTCAACAAGATTACCCTGTTTGTCATATACTGCGAGGAATATTGCAGGTGTTTCTGTACCCTCTACACCTATTCTTGCGGTGATTTGGATTGCAGTTGCATCATTCACCCATACGTTTTCAGCATTCCAATTGTCGTAGTTCGTGTTATCTGCGCCTTCTGCATCACTGAATGTAAACGGGTTCTTTGTTTCAGAAAGCTTTTTGAATGTGCTGTCTTCTGCCTTACCCATAAAGTTAACATAAAGTGAATGTGTAGAGCCAGAGATAGCAATGGATTGCAGGGCTTTTGCCTCGTCCATTCTGATGCCACTGCTTGACTGAACCGCACTGAGGTCTGCTATATATTCTTCGTTTTCTACACCATACGGGAAGCTTATAACAATCTTTCTCTCGGCCGCTATCCACTCAGTCGCAATGTCTACCTCATCGCCGTTCAGGTACTTGAAGACAATATTTTCCGCTGAACCGCTTAAGATATCATCACTGAGATAGAGCTCAATTGTCTGAGTCTCTGCAAGGAATCCCGAGTTATACAACACGGTCGGCTTTCTGTCAAGATATTCCCTTACATAAGAAACTCTGATGCGGTCTGTAATCTCTCCTTCTACGCTACTATGGTCGTAAGCTATAAACCTCTGATAATTAGTCATCCATTTGGTGGTAATAGCAGTGTTACCAAAATATTCATTTGTTGTGTTATCATATACGTCTACGCTAATAATAGGAGTATTACCATCCTTGGTCACGCCATCCCAAGTCAGTGCAGCCTTTACATTTGCATATCCATCTGCTGACGGAGCAAAAACACTCACTATCTCATTTCCAGCTGCATCTACCAAATATCCGTTTTCAGTAATATTTCCTTCAGTGTCAACAGAAGCGGTTCTGGGGTTTCTACTAGCTATTGAAGATGCGTTTGCCGGAGTAAGTATATGCGTGTTTATAGATTGATGCGCCGCTGACGAAACATCCTTTATTCCTATCTCGGTTATATATACATCCCTTGCCTCATCAAATAGAGCAGCATAATGCCCTATAGTGTCAGGCTTAGTCATTATCCAAATTGGTGAACCAGTCCCTTTTGGAACAAAGTCTAGGTAAGCATCGCCATTTTCTTCCTTGCCCCAAACAAGCTCACCTTTTTCATCACTATTCACTGTAAAGGCTGCATATTGAACCTTTCCTTCAGCATCCTTTACATTAGTGGTTCCGTCAAATTCGCTTTCGTCAAATTCAATGTTTCTGTCATAAGCCCGAGCCTCTGCGGTATACTCAACAGTTGTACTTACAACCTCGTTGCCATTGGTGTCAAGGAGCTTTGCAGTATTATCGGGGTCATTAACTGTAATCTTGTACTGTACACCATACTCAAGACGGCCAAAGGTAATGTTTACTTTTGTTGTATCGGTGTCCGCTTCTACAAAATACTTACCATCGATGGGTTCACCGTTTGCCTTGGTCATTGTTATTCCCGCAAGACTTTCAGGATCAATTGCCTTGTCAAATGTAAGAGTAATCTTCTCCTGGAATACGCTTATCGTTCCTGCTACGGGGTCTGCAGATGCAAGCTCTGCAGGCAATACAGGCGCTCCCGTTTGACCAGTTTCAACTGTAAAGGTTCTGATTGCGGCGGTCGGATTCTCTCCAGTGCCACTCCAAACAGCAATACCATTTTCGCCAAGAACTCTTGAGAGGTCTACGGAATAAGTTCCTTCATCGGCCAAGCCCTCGCGGAAGTAAACTGTAATTGTACGATTTGTGTTATCTACAGCTGCTTCAAAGTTTGTAA
>JAZNFQ010000033.1:0-24262 GCA_045576075.1 Clostridia bacterium | reverse complement strand
CCAAAAATAAAGGCTATCTTTTGATAGCCTTTTTATTTTTGGTGATATTTTTTTATAAGAAGGACTCGAACCCTGAGAGGGTTTTTGCGTTAATAAAATATGCCGGTGGCATATTTTTAGCAAAAAGTTGCGAAGTCCGGTACCGAAATGCTTTAGCATTTGGGTGGACAAGCAAGAGAGGATGCGAAGCAGACGAGTCCCTGAAGATCCACCACCAAAACAGAACGATTTAGATGACAATCTAAGTTGTTCTGTTTTTTTGTATACAAAAGTATGTATTCAAAGGGCTTGAAATGTTGACAAAATTATGATATAATACTTATGCTACATACTATACTTATAATGGGTTAAGTATAGTTTTCAGCACAAGGTGTACGCTAATTAGGTAAAAGCGTACACTCTGACTACCATAGCTTTGTGTTGAAAGTATATGTAAGTATAAGTGTGTAGCAACCTTATGTCAGAGCCGTATGTTTTTCGTGCGTAGCTCTGAAATATGGGCTACGCATTTTTTATATAAAAGAAAAACAATTATATAAGGAGATGATGTAAACATGGCAATGATTAAATGTCCAATGTGTGAGGAAGAAATTTCTGATAAGGCGAAAAAGTGTCCACATTGCAATGCTATTTTAAAAAAGAATAAAGTAAAGACGATAATAATAACGATTGTTTCTATTATTCTTGTAAGTTGTTTGGTATACGGAGCGATTATTGGTGTTCAAAATTATCAAAAACAAAAAGCCATACAGGAATACAACGAATCAGTATATGAAGCGGTCATAAGTTTTCATGACACATTTAAAACCGTGGATGAAAAAATACGAAATAGAAACTATACTTCCTTAAAAAGTTTAGTTGGTACATTAGAAGTACCGATTGAAAAATTTGACGAATTACCAATAAATGAAGAATCAGAAATTGGAACATACATAAAGTCTATTAAAAATCATCCTATGTATACAACATTTAAAGCTTTATACATCGATAGTGATGAAATAGATTTAGATTATGGATTGACCTCAAGCGGACATGCGTACATAATAACAGTATATACAGAAGAATTATTAAAAGTCGAACTTCCTGAAATCGACCAATAAAATAATAAGGGGGATTTATTTATGGCAATAATAAATTGTTCAGAATGCGGAAATCAAATATCAGATAAGGCAAAAAAATGTATTCATTGTGGGAAAGTCTTTGAAGAGAATACGACAGAATTAAATGAGATTATTTGTGAGGAATGTGGAAACACCATTCCTGAATCATCAAAAGAGTGTCCTAATTGTGGATGTCCGGTATCTTCAAAACCAAAGTTTGAATTTAAACTGACAAAAAAGGTAAAAATTATACTCTGCTCAATAATTGGTGTAATAGTAATTGCTTGTATTGGTACGGCGATATATAATTCAACGCCTGTGCAAAACTATGTTGCTGAAGTGGAACAAGACAGAGCAGCACTTAAAGCATCAGAAACGGCATTTAAAGAAGCAAAAGAAGCAGAAAAAAATAATGATTATGAACTTGCTATAAAAAAATATAAAGCGGTCATTAAAGAAGATAAATCTTATAAAAAAGCACAGGATAAAATAGCAGAATTGCAAGATACATATAAAAATCAACTATTGTCTGAAGCTGAAAACTATGCCCAAAATAAAAAATATAAAGAAGCTATCCAAAATGTTGACAAAGTAATATCTACTCTTGGCTCGACTGATGAGTTGACGGAACTGAAACAAAAATATACTGATTTAAAGGCATCACAATATGCTAAAGTTGTTGTTACCGATAAAACTGTAACACCAAAAAACTCTTCAAATTGGATTTTCAGTAATTATGTCAATCTTGTTTTTGATGTAACTAATAATAGTGATAAAGCTATAAAAGGCATAGAAGGTGTATTGACCACATCAGATTTATTTGGTAAACAAATTATGAGTGCAGGGTGTGATTTCACAGGGCATACCATTGAGCCCGGTAAGACGATTACAATAAAAGATTTGAGTTTTGAATGTAATGAATTTATTGATGAGCATATGAAACTGTTTAACACAGATTATTCAGATTTACAATTTTCATATGATATTACTAATATTGTATATACTGATGGATCAACAGTTGTGCCTGAGTAAAACAAAAAATATATATGATTTAATTATGATAGATATTGAAAGGTAAGTAGTAATTGCTTGCCTTTCTTTTTTTGCCAAAAATTTTATAGTATTTATTGTTGTATATTTGCAAAATCTATTGGTGTAATGAAATGGCTATTTCAAGAATTTCAGGAGGTAGAATATGCAAAAACCTAATATACAACAATATTTATTAGCAAATTGTCAATATGTTATTGATGAATTTAACATTATGTACAAAGATTATGAACAACAGGCATTGAAACAAATAGCTGATGAGAAATTTAACGAAATGGATATAACAGTAAAAATCGGTAGTCCATTCAAACAAAATGTACACTATACTGTTGGTGAAGGCTCTAAAACAAAAAAGGAATTGAAAATCAACCACGATATATATGTAGAACAAAAAGATTATAAAATTGAAATTAAATATCTTAAAAATTGGAAAACACCATCCAATACACGTTCAGCAACAAAGACATGGGATGTTTTTCAGCAAGATTTTAATTGGCTGATGGATGAAATATCTGTAGAAAAGGGAAAATCAGCATTTATTATAGGATGGTTTAACTGTGTCAAATCATTTTCGCAGCTTATACAGTTAGGAAAAGGGAGCGGTGCATATCCTTTAGTAAATGAAAGTCGCATATGCTACTTCCCTTTTTTGAAACGTAAGACAGAGCCGACACGAACAAATCAATTAGAATATAAATATGAATGTGCTTATACAGAATTACAAATCAATCCTATTACGGACCGGGAAGGAATTTTTAACTGTATGTTTTTAGGCAATAAAGATGATACCTTCCATTTTGCAATATACTATTGATAATAAATGTGTCAAAACGAATATTTTTTGACATATATATGTGGCATCTAAACCATTCGGCTCTTCCAGAAAAAAGCATCGACTTCGTCGGTGCTTTTTTCAACTAAATCCGTCTTGCGACGGAATAAATCTGCTAACGCAGATGAAATCACTTCGTGATGAAATCCGACTCTGTCGGGATATTAAGACGGATTTAATTTCATCAAAGTTGTAAACTTTGATTTCATCCAAAACTTGTTTTGGATTTCATCGTGAGTAAAACGAACGATTTCATTCAAAAAGTCGGTATCTAAACCATTCGGCCCTTGCAAATGAACCGAATGATTTAGATGACAATCTAGATTGTTCTGTTTTTAATTGACTATAGAATTAAAATGTGCTATATTATATGTATGGCACGTTATGTCACTCCTTTTTGTGTTAGGATAAAACAAAAACACAAAAAGGAGAAATGAAAAATGTCAAAAGAAAATCAAAACAAAACGTATGATGGACAAAACAGATGCAGGAGATGCGACAGACCCCTAAAAGACCCAAACGCCAATTACGGATGGTGGTGCGCACAAATTGTGGGGTTTGATAAGTATAATGAGATAGCGAGTATGCTTGACGATAATACATTAAAAGAGTATACTGCTTATGTAACAAAGTATTTATCCGAAGACACAAAGGCAAAGGAAACTGACGAAAGTTTCATTGCGTTAAACTATAACCACAGCGCCACTCAAAAAGTAAATCCGAGCGAAATTTTAAATATGGGATATGATGAAGCAGGTGAATGGCATGATTGGTATGCAGAAAGATATGGAACAGATTCACCTGAATATAAAATACTTACAGGATTAAACAAAGCATATGAGCGAGCAAATACCTACGGGCATTGGCAAGGCGACAAGGAACGAATTGCGCATTTGGCAGCCACATTGAGAGTTACCGACACAAGAATTACAGATGTAATTCTGCTTAATAATTCTGAGGGAGCAGGGGGATTCGGTCACAATGCTTTATTGCTTATGAATCCGCACGGACAAGGATTTTTGTTCAGTTACTATGGCCCTGAAAATTATCCATGGGATGATACCGGAGAAATGAGATTTTCTGTTTTGTCTGCAGATGAGGTAAACGAAATTAAGGATAGAAGCGGAGAAGTAAAAGAAGCAGTAACCATATACGGAGATAGACGTTGGGAAAATGGCAAAGCTGCATATGACAGATTTGTATGGTGCGATGTACCGAATATGGAAGCAGGAAAGGATATGCTTCAGTATGCTGTGGATATGTTTGTAAATCCAGGTGACTATAATTTGTTTGGACAACAATGCGACTATGTTGCTTCAAAGATTTTATCTGCCGGAGGAATAGGATATGAAAACAAACTACTTCCTAATAGTTCTTATGAATTATATAAGCAAAATAAAACTTATTGGATGAACGAAACTGGTATAAGTCGGGGTGTTGAGTTATGATGAAAAAAATATTATTAATATCAGTTAATTTTATTGCTATACTTCCATTTATAATTTTTTTTAACTATGGTGCATATGTCGCAATATATATGGTTCCTGTCATATTTATATTATCCTTGATAAATACCTTGTTCTCACAAGGTATAAAAGATTTTTTAATTAAAAATTTATTTCTTGGGATATCTAATATAGCAGGAATTTTAATTGATAGTTTGCTATATTTTATATTTATTTGTTATGATGGTGCGGGTGTAGGTGTTATGCTGATTGAAGTTTCTATTGCTTTCATATATATAGTAATACTTTCTATAATTGGATTAATAATTAAAAGTTTCATATTAAAACTTAGAAATAAGTAAAGGCATCTAAACCGTTCGGCTCTTCCAATAACAAACACGGATTATTTGAATACATAGAGTAACCAAAACTATAAAGGGCGAGCCGAAATGGCTCGCCCTGAATTGTTTGTATGATAAAATTATGTGGCGGTTATAACCTCGACGCCCTTTGATCGAAGATTTTTAAGGGTCGATTTCATAACATTTTTTTCGTTTGTTATTATCGTATCAACAGCAGATATTTTATCAACCTCGGCAAAGGCAACCCTGTCAAGCTTGCTGAAATCGGCAACGACAATTTTCTTCTTGCAATTTTTAATCATACGTCTGCAAATTTCTGCTTCGTGATGGTAAAAGGTCGAAAAACCCTTGGTTGCATCTATACCGTCTACGGATAGGATGAGGAGGTCGGCGCTATAACGGTCAAGCTCGCAAAGGGCTGTGGTTCCGTACGTAAATTGATACGAGCTGTCTACATCTCCGCCAATCAGCAGAATTTTAAAGTTAGGATTTTTTGCGCCCTCAATTGCCAGAGCAATCGAATTTGTAACAATGGTAACCTTTTTCGAGCTGATTTCTCTTGCGACAAAGATGGGGGTAGTGCCTGCATTCATCATAATTGTGTCGTTATCTTTAATAACTTTGGCGAGCTCCTTTGCAATTTGCTGTTTTTCCTTGGCATGTGTGTTTGCGCGCTGTATAAGACTCATATCGTAATACGATTTATAACTGGTAACAGCGCCCCCGTGTACGCGGGTGAGCATACCCTGATTTTCGAGTTCTGTGAGGTCGGTGCGGATTACCACTCCGGATACGCCGAACCTCTTGCTTAAATCACTTACACTTACACTTCCGTTTTTGTTAAGAATCTCAATTATATTGTTCCGACGCTCTGTCACTGTAAAAAGAGCCATAGACCCACATCCTTAAAGTTTTTCTTATAATATAGCATAAGGGAAAAAATAAGTCAAATTTCTAGCGTACCTATTGACAAAATGCGATAAATGTGGTATATTAATTATAAAAGAAAACAAATGAAAGGCGAAACGAAACCAAACAAAAGTCTTCGTTTGTGAAAATTAAGAAAAGTATTGTATAAATATATTTAAGAAAGAGGTTATGAAAATGAGCAAGAATTGGGCAAGTGTGGACCTTAATACTGTTCCGAATATGGTGAGCGGTACTGTTCCGGGTCCTAAATCAATTGAGTATCATGAGAGATGTGCCAAGTATATGAAGGGTTATTCAAGTCAGGTTCAACTCTTCCCCGTTTCATTTGAATCGGGCTATGGCTATACATTAAAGGACGTTGATGGAAATACATATCTTGATTTTTCATCGGGTATTTACGTAACAGGTCTTGGTCACTGCCATCCGAAAATCAGCGAGGCTGTTGCATTCCATGCAAAGAACCTTATGAACTGTCATGACTTTACTACAAAGGTAAAGATGGAGCTTGTTGAAAAGCTTCACGAAATCACAGGCGGACGCTTCGGCGGCTTCCAATTCTATGATTCAGGTACAACTGCAGTTGAGGCAGGTCTTCGTTGTGCTCGTGCAGCTACAGGCAAGCAGGAGTTTATCTCATTCTTCAGAGATTTCCATGGTAAGACATATGGTGCAAACTCACTTGCGGTAGTTGGCCCTGACACACATATGAGAGCGCCCGGTTTTATGCTCGTTCCCAGACCCAATCCCTACCGTGACTTCTTTGGAAGAAGCGAGGAAGAGGCTTGGAAGGATTCTTCACCTTATATCAATATGATAGAAGGTATGCTTGATAACGCTTGTGCTTCAGGCGGCAAGAATGTTGCAGCTATCGTTTTAGAGCCGATTCAGGGTTGGGGCGGTTCAATTATCCCGCCGGCTGACTTTATCCCGGCACTCCGCGCGCTTTGTGACAAGAGAGGCATCCTCCTCTTTGCTGACGAAGTTCTTAACTGTATGGCAAGAACAGGTAAGTATCTCGCTATGGATCATTGGGATGTTACAGCTGACATTACTACTCTTGGTAAGGGCTTTGGTAACGGATTCCCTGTTACAGCACTTGCTGTTTCTAAAGACCTTGCACCTGCAATCGAGAAGATTTCGGCTTCTTCAAGCTACGGCGGTAACCCCATGGCTTGTGCTGCTGCTCTTGAATCAATCAAGGTTATTGAGGAAGAACAGCTCAACGAACGTGCAGCTCACCTCGGTGAGATTATGCTCAAGAAGATGGAAGAAATGAAGGCAATCCACCCGATTATCGGTGATGTTCGTGCAATCGGATGCTTGCAGGCTATCGAAGTTGTTAAGGACAGAGAAACCAAAGAGCCGTTCGCAGAGGCTGGAACAATGATTTACCAGAAGGCATTTGAAAAGGGTCTTGCATGGGTACCGTCAGGACACATCCTTCGTATGTCACCTCCTATGATTCTGGACGACGAGGCTGCTCTTAAGGGTCTTGATATTATAGAAGAGGCTGTTACAGAAACAGAGAAACATTTTGGATATTAATAATTAAAAACAAAGGGCCGTTGTACCATATTGTGGTGCAACAGCCCTTGTGCTATTAAACAAATAAACGCTTATATGAAAGGGAACAATTATGAAAACAGTAAGATTTGGACTTATAGGTTGTGGGCTTATGGCCAGAGAGTTTGCATCAGCGGCGGCTCGTTGGTGCCATTTGACAGAAGATGTACCAAGGCCTGAGATAGTAGGCATTTGCTCTGTTGTACCGGCTGAGATGGAGTGGTTTCAAAAGAACTTCCCCGAAATAAAATATTCCGTTTCCGATTATAAAGAATTACTTGAAAAGGACGATATAGATGCGATTTATTGTGCGGTTCCGCACAATCTGCACGAGCAATTTTATATTGATATCATAAAGAGCGGGAAGGCTCTCCTTGGCGAAAAGCCATTTGGTATTGATAAAAGTGCCAATGAAAATATATTAAAGGCACTTGAGGAAAATCCTGATACATTTGTTCGTTGTTGCAGTGAATTCCCATACTATCCTGCGATGCAGACAATGATAAACTGGTTTAAAGAGGGTAAGTTTGGTAAGATTCTTGAAGTTAAATGCGGATTTAACCACTGCAGCGATATGGATGTAAACAAGCCTATAAACTGGAAGAGAATGGTTAAGTTCAATGGTGAATATGGTTGCTTAGGCGACCTTGGAATACATACCCAGCACGTGCCGTTCAGACTTGGTTTTAAGCCAAAGACGGTAAGAGCGCACTTTAGTAATATTGTAAAAGAGCGTCCTGATGGCAAGGGTGGCATGGCTGTTTGTGATACATTTGATAACTGTACTATCTTCTGCACAACTCTTAACGCAGATGGGGATGAGATTCCGATTAGCTTTGAAACAAAGCGTATGGAGCCAGGTTCGACAAATCGTTGGTTCTTTGAGATTTACGGAACAGAGTGCAGCGCAAAATTCTCAAGTGATGACGCAAATGCTTTCCATTACACATCAACCTGGGGCAAGGAGCAGTCCTGGAATAGAATAATAATCGGGTACAAGCCGATGATTCCGACGATTACAGGCCCTATATTTGAATTTGGCTTTACTGATGCAATTCAGCAGCAAATTGCGGCGTTTATGCTTGAATACTCGGGCAAAGAGGTATCGTTTGGTTTGTTTAAGCCTGAAGAAACTGCCCTTTCGCACACACTTGCAACTGCGGCACTTAAATCATTCTATAATAAGACGGTTGAGGTTATAGACTAATATAATTTTACGGGCGATTGGTAAATCGCCCGTAAAAACGATAAGGAGTAAAAGAGTGGGAATTAATTTAATGGGAATAGATGTCGGTACGACATCGGTAAAAACAGCAGTCTTTGACAGAGAGCTTAATATGCTAAACGGAAGCTGTGTTGATTATACTCTAAAGACACATGGAGATATAGTTGAGTTTGAGGCGGAAGGCTATTGGGAAATAGTAAAAAAAGAAATTGATAATCTTGAAATCCCTGTAGAGGCCCTCTCTATAGATACTCAATGTGAAACCCTTATATTAACTGACGAGGATGGCAACCCTGTCCGCTCTGCAATTGTTTGGCTTGATAACCGTGCCGTGAAAGAGGCGGATTTGATAGAGAAACATTTTGGAAGAGAGCGTGTTTATGAGGTTGCGGGTCAGCCCGAGATTACGGCTACCTGGCCTGCTTGCAAGCTATTGTGGGTAAAACAAAATGAGCCTGATGTTTGGGCAAGAACGAAGAAAATATTTTTGCTCGAGGATTATTTACTGTATAAGCTGACGGGCAAGTTTGTTACGGAAAAGACCCTGCAATCGTCAACGATATATTTTGATATAAATGAATCAAAATGGTGGGACGAAATGCTTGATTTTATAGGCGTTGATAAGGGGATGCTGCCTGAACTTGAGGACAGCGGTAAATATATCGGGGATTATAACGGTATAAAAATTGTAACGGGTGCTATGGATCAGGTAGCGGGCGCAATCGGTGCCGGAGTAACCAAAAAGGGTCTTGTCAGCGAGATGACGGGAACAACAATGGTTGTGTTCAGCCCTTGTGATGAGGTTCCTGCGTATAACCCTGACAGTATTGTGCCTTGCCATTATAATTATGACGGAAGCTATTGCTTGCTGTCATGGTCGCCTACGGCGGGAATGGCTCTTAAATGGTTCAGGGATGCGTTTTGCAAAGAGATGTCGTTTAAGGATTTAGATGCTCTTGCAAAGGAGGTTCCGCCCGGCTGCGACGGACTTACATTTTTGCCATATCTCTGCGGCTCTACAATGCCGAAATATAACCCGGATGCAAGAGGAAGCTTTACGGGAATAACCCCCGAGCATACCCTCGGACATTTTGTAAGAAGCATAATGGAGGGTATATCCTGCGTTCTGTATGAAAATCTCGAGTATCTCGGAATAAAAGCGGAGGAAATCCGTGCAATGGGCGGCGGTGCAAAGAGCCCGCTCTGGTGTCAGATGAAGGCAGATATTACAGGCAAACGTCTTGTGACCCTTAATAATGAGGAAACCGCTTGCCTTGGCAGCGCAATTCTTGCGGGGGTAGGTATAGGATTATATCCGTCAGCAGAGGCGGCGTCGGAGAAAATTCTGATCAAAAACACATATGCCCCAAAAGGCGAAGATTATACAAAATGTTACGAGAAATATATGAAAGCAGATAAGCTGCTAAATAACATCGAAAAAAAACAGGCATAAAAAAAGAAGTGACCTCTGATTGCTTTTAATCCTTGCAATCAGAGGTCACTTCTGTTCACTCTTGATATCTAACATCATTTTAACCTCTCTTTCTTAGTCTGCCTTTGTTTTAAAGCTGTTTTCCGCATATCCCTCAAAAATAATTCTTTCTCAATCGAGAATACCGCATAGGGTCAGGCAGCTGTTTCAAAAGGCGAAGCGGTTGACTTTTTAAGGAATGCTAATTTTGACTTAAGCCTAAAATTCGATTTTATCAATCCTTTTCTATGATTATATATAAAACGTTACACCGTCGTGTTTCTTGCAATGCTTAAACCAAATAATAAAATTCCCTAAAGTCTTTAATTACTTTTTCATTGGACTGTACCTTCCTTTCTGTGATTTAAATATACCACATTTTAAGGTGGTTTTCAATTGACAAATTATAAAAACTGATAAATGATTTTTTGTTCAAATAGCAGAAAATAAGGCAGTATGAAGAAATTGTATTTACATACGGGGAGATATATGTTATAATAATACTGTTGGGCGCTTTTTTGAGCGCCCTATTTTTATACAAAATACCTCTGAGATATCAGATAAGAAAAAATTGAGGTTTTTGATATATCATAAAAGCACAAAAATATCACAAAAAAATCATTGAAATTTAACAAATATTATGATATAATAAGCACAATACAAAATATTGGTAAGGAATTACCGAATAAGAAACACTCTAGGAGGATGTTGAAATGTCAAAGAATGATAAGATATGGGCGTTGATTGTTCATATGGGACCATGGGGCGGCTGCGGATATGGCGAATCGCTGGACAAAATGGAATGGGACGATGAGATGTGGGATTACATAGTGGAAGAGGCACCGAAAGCAGGCATAAATACTATTGTTCTTGATATATGTGCGGGAATAGAATTTGCAAGCCATCCCGAGATTACCATAGAAGGTGCGTGGACCCGCGCAAGACTCCGCAAGGAGCTCAGCCGATGCAGGGAAAAGGGGTTGACCCTTATACCCAAAATCAATTTTGCAACAATTCACGATGTATGGCTTGGGCCGTATCACCGTATGGTTTCTACACCTATTTACTATCAGGTTTGCAATGACTTGATTAAAGAGGCGTACGAGCTTTTTGAGCATCCTGAATATATACACATTGGTATGGATGAAGAGGACGAAAGGCACTCGCGCAAAGAGAGCGACCTTCCTGTATACAGAAAAGGCGAGCTTTATTGGCACGATATTCGTTTCTTTGTTGATTGTGTCGCGGATACAGGTGCAAAGCCATGGATGTGGTCTTGCCCGCTTTTCTCTCATCCCGAAGAATACAAGGAACGTTTCGAACCGGACGAGGTTATCCTCTCGCCCTGGTATTACAATGCATTCAGAAAAGAGCATTGGACACCTGTTTCGTCAAGACAGGAATATGTTGTATATTATAACGAGGGTGCATATAAGGATATGGGAATTGAGTATGTTGAGCAGGATCCCTTCCTTGTAAACTTCAGAAAAGTGGCATTGCCATTGATGAAGGAAGGATATAAGTATGTGCCAAGTGCATCGATTTGCAACAGATGTGACTATAACACTGTGGATTTGATGGAATACTTTAGAGATAACGCGCCCGATGACCAGGTTGTTGGATATATAACCACGACGTGGTGTCATACTCTTAATAAGCATAAGGAGCTATTTGAAAGCGCATTTAAATTCTTTAAAGAGGCAAAAGCAGAAATTTATGGATAAATTGTTACATTTTTCCTTTGAAAAATGAGCATTTAGCACTAAAAAAGCATAAAAGCTCATAAAATATCATGAAAAATCATTGAAATTTACACAACATTATGCTATAATTATACAGATGTATAAAATTTTAGCATCGCCGGCGAGGCGTGCTCAGAGAATTATATAAGTATAAAAAGAAAGGGATGCGAGCGTCCCGAAAAAAGGAGAGAATGAATGTGAAAAAAAAGAGAGACGAAATGCCTCAAACAACGAAGGTTTGCGACAAACCGAAGTCATTTAAAAAGTACCTTCCGTTGTATCTGATGCTTTTGCCGGGATTGATTTCGGTGTTAGTATTTTCATACTGCACGATGCCCGGTGTTCTGATGGCTTTTCAGAATTTCAATATGTTTAAGGGCTTTTTCGGCAGCCAGTGGGTTGGTTTTGAGCATTTCAAAGACATATTTACAATGCCTGAGTTTTCAGGTTCAATCGTAAATACGCTTATACTCAGCGTTTTACATCAGCTGACAGGTCAGCCGGCGCCTATTATATTTGCTCTGCTTCTGAATGAAATGCGTGCGCAGAAGTATAAGAGAGTGGTTCAGACCATCAGTTATTTGCCTCACTTCCTTTCAACAATGGCAATAATTGGTATGTCACACGCCCTCTTCTCTACATATGGTATAGTTAATGATGCCCGCGTGGCACTGTTTGGCGAAGGCACAGAGAGAATCAGGTTCCTTGCACAGCAATGGTTCTTTATTCCGAACATTGTCGGAACGCAGATGTGGGCAGGCTTTGGATGGAGCTCTATCATATACCTCTCCGCAATCTCAGGTATAGACCCCGAGCTTTATGAGGCGGCAAGCGTTGACGGTGCAAACCGTTTCAGACAGTGTATACACATCACACTGCCTTGCATACTGCCTACCTTTGTAATGATATTCATTATGGGTATAGGTAACCTTTTGAAAGATAGCTTTGACCTGGTTTACGGTTTGCAGAATGCGTACATAGATTACGAAACAATCTCGACCACGGTATATAAGCAAGGTATTGTTGCGGGTAACTATTCTTTGTCAACAGCTCTCGGCTTGTTCCAGGGTGTTGTTGGTCTTATTCTTGTTTTGACCGCAAACAAGATCTCAAAGAAAGTCAACGATGTTGCGTTGTGGTAAGGGGGTAAGAATATGAATAAAGTTACTAAAAGCTACAGAGTTTTTACAGTTTTAAACTACATATTTATGGCACTTATAGTAGCCGTATGTTTGGTGCCGTTTTTGCACACACTTGCTAAAGCACTTAATGACGGTAATGATACAATGCGCGGCGGTGTCACGATTTTCCCGCGTGTGTTCACATTGCAGAACTTTAAGGTTTTGCTCGCCGATACAAGTCTTTACAGTGCAGCAGGCATTTCTATTCTGAGTGTAATCAGCGTAGTTATATCTCACCTTGCGGTTCAGTTTATGGCGGCATATGCGCTCAGCCATGCTGATTTGCCGGGTCGTAAAAAGATTATGCTCTTTACAATAATCCCGACATTTATCAGCGGTGGTACCATCCCGTCTTACCTCCTTTATGTAAAGCTTGGTCTTTTGAACAACTTCTTGATTTACTTCCTTCCGGGATTGTATTCGTTCTATAACGTAATGATTATTCGTTCGTACATAGAAGGTTCGGTTCCCATCAGCTTGAACGAGGCCGCAAAGCTTGACGGTGCGGGCGAAATCAGGGTTATGCTGAGAATAGTATTACCGCTTTGTAAGCCGGTTCTTGCAACGGTTGCACTTTGGCTTGCAGTTGGTTCGTGGAACAACTGGACAACTGTACTTTACTATATAACAGATAGTAGATTATTTAACCTTCAGTATAAGCTTATGCAGGTTGTAAAAGAGAGCGAACGTTTGCAGGCGCTCCTTCAGCAAGCACAGCTTACAGGTGAGGTTGTAACAGAGGAAGTTAAGTCAACACCCGAGTCGCTGCAATGTGCGCAGGTTATAGTTACCGTGCTTCCTATAGTTATGGTATATCCCTTCCTGCAGAAGTATTTTGTTAAGGGCGTTACCCTTGGCGCAGTAAAATAAAATTGTTTTCAATTCCCGGTCAGCCTCTGCTGGTCGGGAATTATGCTATACCATACTCTGAAAAAAATATATTTTGGGTTAAGGAACGGCTCTTTAGGTGCCGTTCCTTTTGAAAAAGGAAGGTATTTTAAAATTAACACTCATTTTTGAGGCTAAAAAAGGAAATTGCGTATTTGTGTCGAATATAAAAAGGATGGGAATTAGATTAAAATACTTAAAATACAAACAGATAAGGAGTTTTGTTTATGCCCGAAGGACTTTTTGATGAATCCAAGCTTAAAATTATCCCTGTTGAACTCAACAGCGAGATGAAGAAATCGTACATAGACTATGCTATGTCGGTTATTGTAGGGCGCGCCCTTCCTGATGTTCGTGACGGGCTTAAGCCTGTTCACAGACGTATTCTTTATGCGATGTACGAGGATGGGTTTACCCCGGATAAGGAATATCGTAAATGTGCGACCACCGTCGGTAATGTTCTTGGTAGATATCATCCGCATGGTGATGCGTCTGTTTACGATGCGCTTGTGCGTATGGCGCAAGACTTTTCTATGCGTTATCCGACTGTTGACGGGCATGGTAACTTTGGTTCGGTCGATGGTGACCCTGCGGCTGCCTATCGTTATACAGAGTCGCGTATGTCCAAGCTGTCGCTTAATATGCTGACAGATATTGAAAAGGATACCGTTGACTTTATGCCAAACTTCGATGAAACAAGGAAGGAGCCGATGGTTCTTCCCTCGCGTATTCCGCATTTATTGGTGAACGGTTCAAACGGTATTGCGGTAGGTATGGCAACCAACATCCCGCCTCACAATCTTGGCGAGGTTATAGATGGCATCGTTGCCCTTATTGATAACCCCGAAATAAGTATTGACGAGCTTATGGAATATATCCCTGCCCCTGACTTCCCGACGGGCGGTCTTATAATGGGCGTTTCGGGAATTCGTGCTGCGTATCATACGGGCAGAGGTAAATTGAGGGTTCGCGCAAGGGCGGAAATTCAGGAATGGAAAGATAATCGCCAGCGCATAGTTATAACCGAAATTCCTTATATGGTGAACAAGGCAAGACTTATCGAAAAGATTGCAGAGCTTGTTCATGATAAGAGGGTGGACGGAATATCCGATATTCGCGATGAGTCTGACCGCGATGGTATGAGAGTTGTGGTTGAGCTAAAGCGTGACGCAAATGCGCAGATAGTTTTAAATCAGCTATATAAATATACACAGCTTGAGGATACCTTCAGCGTAATTATGCTTGCTCTTGTCAATCAGACAGACCCGAGAGTTCTTAACCTCAAGGAAGTGCTTGTAAACTATGTTGACTTCCAGAAGGAAGTAATAACAAGAAGGACTAAATTTGACAAGAAGAAGGCAGAGGCAAGAGTCCATATATTAGAAGGCTTAAAAGTTGCCCTTGATAACATCGACGAGGTAATCAACCTTATCCGCAGCAGCTATAATGATGCAAAGGAAAGATTGATGGAGCGCTTCGGCCTTTCCGATTTGCAGGCGCAGGCAATTCTTGATATGCGTCTTGCACGTCTTGCGGGAATGGAGCGCGAGAAGATAGAGGGAGAATATAACGACCTTATGAAGCTTATCGCGCATCTGAGTGCAGTGCTTGAAAATGAGCAAATGGTGCTCGATATTATCAAAACAGAGCTTGGCGAAATCCGCAATAATTTCGGTGACTCAAGAAGAACAGGAATTGAGCCTGTAGCCGATGATATTGACATAGAGGATTTGATAGAAGAAGAAGATAACGTTATAACCCTTACACATCAGGGCTATATCAAGCGTTTGTCGGTTGATACCTACAAGAGCCAGAAGCGTGGCGGAAAGGGCATTATTGGTCTGCAAACCAAGGAAGAGGACTTTGTCAGCAATATGTTCATATCCTCTACCCACGCGCACATTCTGTTCTTTACCAACACAGGCAGAATGTATCGCATAAAGGCATACGAGATTCCCGAGGCGGGCAGACAAGCCAAGGGTACCCCGATTATAAACCTTATTGCGCTTGAGAATGGCGAGAGTATTTCGGCGGTTATACCTGTACGTGAGTATGAACCCGAAAAGAGCCTTATTATGTGCACTCGTGCGGGTGTAATCAAAAAGACCGACCTTATGGAATACGAAAACGCGCCAAAGGCGGGCAAAATTGCAATCCGTCTTGATGAGGGCGATGAGCTTATCGGCGTAAATATGACGGATGGCACAAGCGATATATTTGTTGGCTCACATTCAGGCAAGATTATCCGCTTTAACGAAGAGGATGTCCGCAATATGGGCCGTGTATCAAGAGGTGTTCGCGCGATGACCCTTACCGATGATGATTATATAATCGGAATGTGTATCGCAAGCGAGGGCGCAAAGCTCCTCACTGTCAGCGAAAAGGGATATGGTAAGCGCACCGATCTTGAAGAATATAAGTGCCAGAACAGAGGCGGTAAGGGTATGATGACTTACCGCGTAACCGAGGAAACGGGCGAGATTTCGGGTATGCAGATTGTATCGCCTGAAGATGACATCATCCTTATCACGTCAGAAGGTGTAATCATTCGTATGGATACAGAGGATATCAGTACCTATGGCAGAGTTACAAAGGGCGTTCGCCTTGTCCGCCTTGGAGAAGGTGTCAAGGTTGTAACTGTTGCGATCGCTAAAAAAGAAGAAGAGGCTGACGAGGCAGGGTCTGCCGATGAACAGACCATAGAGGAATAGTGCCACAGACGAATGGAGAGTTTGCTATGCAGAAGATTTTGAGTAAAATCCGCCGTGCAGTTGATGATTACAAAATGATAGATGACGGCGACAGAATAGCTGTCGGGGTATCGGGCGGAAAAGACAGCTTGACTCTCTTGTGCGCTCTCTCTGGCCTTAAAAGGTTTTATCCGAAAAAATTTGAAGTTATCGGGGTATCTCTTGATATGGGATACCCTGACGTAAGCTACAAGGGGATAGAAGAGCTGTGCGACAGCCTCGGCATAGAATATGTAGTAAAGAAGACGGATATTGCCGAAATAATATTTGATGTCCGAAACGAAAAAAATCCGTGCTCTCTTTGTGCAAAGATGCGCCGCGGAGGAGTAAATGACCTTGCGGTAGAGCTTGGGTGCAACAAGGTTGCGCTTGGGCATCATAACGAGGATGTGCTTGAAACCTTCTTTTTATCTCTCTTTTATGAGGGAAGGCTCGGTTGTTTTTCTCCGATTACATACCTTTCAAGGCGGGATATATACGTTATAAGACCGATGATTTATCTGCCCGAGGCAGAGATAATGGGCTTTGCAAAGAGAGAAAATCTGCCGATAGTCCACAACCCTTGCCCAATGGACGGCAAGTCAAAGAGGCAGGATATGAAGGATTTTATAAACGAAAAGGTAAAAGAGGATAAGTTTTTTAAAACCAAAACTATGCATGCAATTCAAACGGGTCTACCCAATTGGATAATCGAAAGTAAGTAATTTAAGACTCGATTTATATAGGAGAATGTATTATGAAAAAAGTCAGAAAAGCGGTTATCCCCGCGGCGGGCTGGGGAACAAGATTTTTGCCCGCAACAAAGGCGACTCCAAAGGAGATGCTACCAATTGTTGATACGCCAACAATACAATATATAGTTGAAGAGGCAGTAGCGGCGGGAATAGAGGATATTTGCATTATAACAAGCCCGCACAAAAAGGCAATAGAGGACCACTTTGACAGGTCGCTTGAGCTTGAAAATCTGCTCGAGCGTGACGGAAAGACGGCTATGGCAGAGAGCGTAAAGGCAATCGGCGAGATAGCACGCGTTGTTTCTATCCGTCAAAAAGAGGCTCTTGGGCTTGGACACGCTATACTTTGCGCAAAGAGCTTTGTGGGGGATGAGCCTTTCGCGGTTCTCCTCGGGGATGATGTTGTATATAATGATGAGCGACCCTGCATAGGTCAGCTTATAGATGTGTATAACGAATACGGAAAGTCCGTGCTTGGCGTTCAGACTGTTGCGCCTGAGAATACACATAAGTACGGAATTATCGCGGGCGAGAATATAGGGGAGAGAACATACGCAGTTTCTAATATGGTTGAAAAACCAAAGCAGGGCGAGGCGCCAAGCAACGTTGCGGTTCTTGGCAGATATGTTATAACGCCTGAAATTTTTGCGCATATCGAAAAGACCGCGCCCGGAGCGGGTGGCGAGATACAGCTGACCGACGCCCTGAAAACTCTTGCGAAAGAGCAGGGAATGTATGCCTATGACTTTGTCGGCAGACGCTATGACGTCGGTGATAAGCTCGGCTTTTTGGAGGCAACTGTTGAATATGCTCTGCGCCGCCCCGACCTGAGTGACGCATTTGCAGAGTATCTTAAAACAATGGTGAAATAATAATGGATAAGATTTTGAAACACTGGTCGCTGATACTTAGGCTCTCGGTAAATGATTTCAAATCCAAATATTCAGGCTCGGCTGTCGGTGCCCTCTGGGCAATAGCCGAGCCTTTGGCTACTGTTTTGATATATTGGTTTGTCTATACTGTGGCAGTCGGGGGAGGGGTAGATGAGGTGCCATATTATCTGTGGCTGTCTGTCGGTATTGCCCCTTGGTTTTTTGTGTCGGACGGAATACGCGCCGTGACCTCGTCATACCGCGATTATGCCTTTTTGCTGAAAAAGACGCCGATAGACAAAGGGGTTTTGCCAACGGCGAGAATGCTGTCGGCTTTTATTTCGCACCTAATATTTTTGGCTATAGTTATCGTGCTGTGCGCGGTGGAAGGTCGGCTTGAAATTCATTTGCTGTCATTGTTTGTTTTGGCAATTATGTCAATGTTGTTTGTGTGGTCGGTCGGAAGTATTACGGCCGTCCTTTGCGCAAAACACCGCGATGTCGCAAATACTGTCGGGATAGTATTAAACGCGGGCTTCTGGCTGACGCCTGTTTTCTGGAATGTGGGCGGAATTGACGGCACAATATCTAAATTGGTAATGCTGAATCCCGCGGCAATCATAGTTGAGGGTTACCGAGATGCTATATTGTACGGAAATGCACTGCCTTTTGAGGATATATTATATGTGCTGGCAATTTGTGCGGTTTTTGCAGTTGTCGGTATGCTTTTAAAACAAAAAGAGCTGCCCGATATATCGGACAGCCTGTAGAGATAAAAATTTTCAAAAAATTTTCAAAAAACCCTTTACAAAATTGGAAAAATATGGTATTATGTATTTGACGTACAATTTAATAGGTAAACAAAACTCATAGATTTTATGGGGTTTTATAACCGTACTTTGCATTTGGTAAAAATGTAAATTCCAAATTAGGCGGTTATAAAAGGCTTCCTATTAAATTGTACGTCAACAATCGGAATTTGCGTTTTTCGGCGCGTCAATTCCGATTGGCGCGCTTTTTTAATTGGGATTTACGTAAACTCCTTTATTTTAAATGAAAGGAGAAAATTTAATATGGACTACAAGGAACTCTATTTTAATCTGTTTAATAAGATAACAGATGTAATTGAGATGCTCAAAGCAGCACAAATCGAGGCAGAAAACAAGATAATGGAAACAGATGATAAATGATTTTTGTGTCTGATAAATCGTAGGGGACATTCACGAATGTCCCGCGGGCGATTCGTGAATCGCCCCTACAATATTGCCAATTCCGCAGAATACTGTAGGGAACGACCTGTGTGTCGTTCCTTTTTTGTTTTGCAGTGACACGCTATGACACTTCTTTTTGGGTTATAATAAAATCAAAAACGCAAAAGGAGAAATGAAAATGGCAAAAGAATATCAAAATGATGGACAAAACCGCTCAGCGACCCTAATGACATCTATGGATGGCGTTGTGCAGAAATTTTAGGGCTGAGTAACTATCAAGAGGCAACAAGTGCACTTGACGGAAATGAATTAAAATTGTATAATGCTTATTTAGAGAAGTGCGTGTTGAATGATATCAAGACATCCAAGAGCAGTTCTGCAAGAAAAACTTCTTTTCTGCCAACTACAGATGGTTAATTATGTTGAGGTATATCCAACATATTGGAAAGAACACAGCTGATGAGTTAGAAGAGGCGGTTTGGGAAAGTATTATAGAAGGAAAAGCTGCTGTTATCATAAATGGGAAAAGTATGTTATACAGACCTTAATAGGAGTGATTGTAAAATGAAGGCGAAAATATTAAAAGTGCTATTGAATGTTTTCTTATATTTAATATTTGTGCTGCTATGGGGCGCAATATTATTTGTGCTAACCTTTATTCGTATTTTTGATACATTTCTTGATCGTTTCGCCGATGGAGCACTGCTGACAATATTCGCAGTCATTTCTGTGACAGGGTTAATTATACCGATACTATTTATAAGAAAAATGAAACATACGTGGATGTTGCCACTGCTTTTAATTGTATCAACAATCGTTACAACAATAGTTAATTGTGGCGTTCTATACTGTGCCTCTGATTATATGTCTGTTTACACGAGAGAAAAATGGGATAAATATCCATGGGAAAGAGGGGGTATGATTTACAGCCTGAATGAACAGTACGAGTTTATCGGCATGACAGAACAAGAGGTAACAGCCATTTTAGGAGACCCGGACCGCATATTTGAACGTAACGACTATACCATTTACCAATATGTTGTAGGTGATGCTTTCAAGGAATGGAATGCTTATGATTTTATTTTTGAAAATGGAATTGTTACAGATAACGAATTTTCTCATCATTCGTATGATTAGGAGAATTTTTCTGGACACAGAAAAATTCGTGCAACAATAAAAGGTCGCAGCGTTTTCGCTGTGACCTTTAACTTTACACCCCGATTTTCGGGCAGAGGTGATTTATCGGACAAATATCGCATTTGGGACTTCGCGCCGTGCAATATTCTCTCCCGTGAAAGACAAGGCAGTGGCAAAACTGCGACCAATCTTCAGGAGGGAGGAGCTTTTGCAAATCAAGCTCTATCTTATAAGGGTCGGAATTTTTCGTCAGCCCCATTCGGTTTGAGAGCCTTGTGGCGTGCGTGTCTACAACAACGCCAGGAATGCCAAAAAAGTCCCCAAGTACAAGGTTTGCAGTTTTTCTGCCGACCCCTGGGAGAGATAAAAGCTCCTCCATTGTCCTTGGCACTTCGCCGCCAAAATCGTCAATAAGTTTTTTGCAGCAGCCGATAATATTCTTTGCCTTATTGCGATAAAACCCCGTCGAGCGTATATCCTCTCTAAGTTCAAGCTCGTCTGCGTTTGCAAAGGCATAAACATCAGGATATTTTTTAAAAAGAGCAGGGGTTACAAGATTGACCCTTGCATCAGTACATTGCGCCGCAAGTTGGGTCGCGATAAGAAGCTGGAGCGCGCTGCTATAATCAAGAGTGCAGTCTGCACCCTTATATATATCATTAAAAGCCGCGTTTATTTGGGCTGCTCTTTCAATTTTTGCATTTTTACTCTCTCTCATTTTATTTACTCCGCCAATATATAAATTCTTCTTGCAAAATCTACTGTATCATATTATAATATATAATAGAGAAATTTGCAATATTATAATATATATATAACGGAGGATGAAGTATGTTCGAGCTTGAAAACGTAAGAAATTTTGACCCCGAGGTTGCCTCAGCAATAGACAAGGAGATTTCAAGACAGCGTGGCAAGATAGAGCTTATCGCATCAGAGAACTTTGTCAGCCCCGCGGTTATGGAAGCAATGGGAACCCCGCTTACAAATAAATATGCAGAAGGATATCCCGGCAAGAGATATTATGGCGGGTGCGAGTATGTTGATATAGTAGAGGACCTTGCAAGAGAGCGCGCAAAAGAGCTGTTTGGCGCAGAGTTTGCCAATGTTCAACCCCACTCGGGCGCATCTGCGAACCTTGCCGTTTTCTTTGCGGCAATGGAGATCGGCGACACATACCTCGGTATGAATTTGGCTCATGGCGGACACCTCAGCCATGGTTCACCCGTAAATATTTCGGGCAAATACTTCAACGTTGTTCCCTATGGTGTTGACAGCGTAACCCACAGAATAGATTATGATGAGGTAAGACGCCTTGCGCACGAGAATAAGCCAAAGCTCATTTTGGCAGGTGCAAGTGCGTATGCGCGCGAGATAGATTTTGCCGCATTCCGCGAAATCGCAGATGAGGTTGGCGCATATCTTATGGTAGATATGGCGCACATCGCAGGTCTAGTTGCGGCGGGTCTTCACCAAAACCCCGTTCCGTATGCGGATTTTGTAACGACCACAACTCATAAGACTCTCAGAGGCCCGAGAGGCGGACTTATCCTTTGCAAAGAGGAATATGGCGCTATGATTAACAAGGCTGTTTTCCCCGGGTGTCAGGGCGGACCGCTTATGCACGTTATCGCGGGCAAGGCTGTATGTCTTAAAGAGGCACTCTCGCCCGAGTTTAAGGCGTATCAGATGCAGGTTAAGAAGAATGCCGCAGCGCTTGCAAGTGAGCTTATGGCAAGAGATATAGACATCGTTTCGGGCGGCACGGACAACCACCTTATGCTTGTAAGTCTTTTAAAGCAGGATAAGACAGGCAAAGAGGTCGAGCATAATCTCGACGAGGTTGGAATTACCTGTAACAAGAATACTATCCCTGATGACCCCAAGAGCCCGTTTGTAACAAGCGGAATAAGACTTGGTACACCTGCTGTTACCACAAGAGGATTTAAGGAAGAGGATATGACCGAGGTTGCAGATTTGATTTCTATGGTAATCAAGGACTTTGAGGGCAATCGAGTAGAGGTATCGGCACGCGTTGACGCCCTCTGCAAAAAGCATCCGCTTTATGAATAAGCCGCTTGCCGACAGAATTCGCCCGACCTGTCTTGACGATGTCGCGGGACAGAGGCATATACTCGGCGAGGGGCGGATTTTGAGAAATATTATAGAGAGCGGGAACATCCCGAGTATGATTTTCTACGGCCCCTCGGGGACGGGAAAGACTACGGTTGCAAACATTGCCGCAAAGATAAGCAACCGACCGCTCTATAAGCTCAATGCGACAAATGCATCTGTTGCAGACATTAAGGCAATCGTAAAGGAAAGCGAGGGCCTGATGGGTCAGGACGGAGTACTCCTCTATCTTGACGAGATACAAAACTTTAACAAAAAGCAACAGCAGTCCTTGCTTGAGTATACCGAAAGCGGCAGAATAACGTTGATTGCGAGCACGACCGAGAACCCATACTTTTATGTGTATAACGCGATACTCAGCAGAAGTACGGTCTTTGAGTTCCGCCCGCTGACAAACGAGGATATTTGCACCGTTCTAAAAAGGGCGCTCAAAATATTGGCGGAAGAAGATTTCCCGCAGGGTGCATTGTGCGCCGAGGATGACTTTTTAAGCCAGCTTGCCGAGAAATCGGGCGGGGATGTAAGGCGCGCGCTTAACTCTCTTGAGCTTGCGGTATGCTATACTGCGCCCGACAAAGACGGGAAAATACGCCTTAACCTTGAGGTTGCGGAGCAATGTACGCAGAAGAAGGTTCTTCAGTACGATAAGCAGGGCGACAGCCACTATGATATATTAAGTGCGTTCCAGAAATCTATCCGCGGGAGCGACCCTGACGCTGCGGTTCATTACCTTGCAAGGCTCATTGCGGCGGATGATATACAATCGATTTGCCGTCGGCTTATGGTTATCGCGTGCGAGGATGTAGGTCTTGCCTATCCAAACGCGATAGCAATTGTCAAGGCGTGCGTAGACAGCGCGCTGATGCTCGGCTTTCCCGAGGCGAGAATTCCTCTCGCGGAGGCGACAATACTCCTTGCCACCGCACCTAAGTCAAACTCCGCTTATCTTGCGCTCGATAGCGCACTCTATGACATAGAGCATATGGATACAGGAAATATCCCAAGACGGCTCCAGAATATGCATCTTGACGGCGAGGGAGATTTGCCAAAGGGACAGAATTATCTCTATCCCCATGACTATCCAAATCATTATGTCAAGCAGCAATATCTGCCCGATAAAATAAAGGATAAAAACTATTATACCGCGGGCGAAAATAAGACAGAGCAAAGCGCAAAAGAATATTGGGATAATATAAAAAAGGGCAGCCGATAGGCTGCCCTTTTAAAATTGAATACAAAGTCTGCGTGACACGCTATGACACTTTTTGTTGTGGTACACTCCAGTTAAATAAAAAATTTAACTTGGAGGTAACACAAATGAGTAATTATTCAAATGACAACTATCAACAAAACGAGGGCTATGACTACAGCGCTAATCGTTGCAGAATTTGTAACAGAGAATTGCAAGACCCAAGACAGATTTACGGAGAGCAGTGCGCCCGTAAAAATGGTCTTGACCCATACGGTGGCGTACTGCAGAACGACATCGCTTCATCGCTTGCCACGATTAGTTATCAAAGTAAAAACAAGTCAGAAAATATTGACAAAGCCGCTTTTGAGCAGTACAATAATCTTATAATAACAAATCCGTTATATGCACAACAGGCTATGTATAATGCAAACGATATAGAGAAGGAAG
>JAZNFQ010000032.1:0-40978 GCA_045576075.1 Clostridia bacterium | reverse complement strand
TACTTAAAAAATAAAGTATGTTATACTCTAATTAATCAATTTTTACAGAGGTTAAAAATATGTTTAAAAAACTTAGTTTTAAATTTTTTATAAAATGTTTTATATCATCAATAACAATGCTTTTATGTTTTTTTGCTGTTTTTATAATAGTAAACAAATATTCTTTTGATATTATAAAAGAAGAACTAATGAGAAATATAGTTTTTTTTGTTATTTGCTTTTTATTAGCTTTATTAATTTCTATTATAACATCTCTTATAATATCAAATGATGTAAAGGGTCCTCTTAAGAAAATTACCAAAAGAGCAGAAGGACTTGAGAGAGGAGAACTTTATACAAACATTGATGATATAAATTGCGAAGAATTCAAAAATCTCATAAAAGCTATAAATCATATGGGTTTTGTAATGGCGGGAAGTATTCAGCAGATGAATTCCGATAAGCACAGAGTTGAGGTTATACTTGAACATATAAATAACGGAATTATAACCTTTGATAATTCACAAAAACCGATACAGATTAATTCCTCTGCAAAAAGAATATTAAATATAAAAGAAGATATTTCGAATTTTGATGACTTTTTTAAAAGTCTTGGAATTGATATTTGTATGGCTGAATTTTTGTATATAGAAAATTCAAAAATTAAAGAAGAGGAAATAATAAAAGGAGATTTACATATAAAGGTATGGTTTATACCATTTAGGTTAGACAGCGAAAGAAATGCGGGCGTGGTTTGTGTTTTTGAAGATGTGACGGAACAATTTAATGTTATGAATGCAATGAGAAAGTTTGTTGCAGATGTTTCGCATGAGCTTAAAACTCCTATAACTGTTATAAGCTCTTATACTGAAACCGTACTTAACAGTTATATTGATGATAAGGTAATGGCATCAAATCTTTTAAATATTGTTTATCAGGAAGCGGGAAAAATGACAGAGCTTATACAAAATCTTCTTGATATAAGTAAATATGAAATGAAGGCAATTCCAAGAAGTACCGATAAATTTTCTATTGATGAGATGCTTTTATCACTTGTAAATACATTTAAGCTTGAGGCAGAGAAAAAAGAGCTTGACCTTACCTATAACAGGATGAATGAAATTCCTATGTTTATGGGAAACAGGTCTGATATTGAAAGAGCGGTTAAAAATATAATATCAAATTCAATAAAATATACATCAAAGGGTGACAAAATAAGAATTTTTGCAGGAAAGCTCCACAATGAAATATATATAAAAATAGAGGACACAGGTTGGGGTATTCCTGAGAGCAAGCTTGGACATATATTTGAGAGATTTTACAGAGTTGAAGAAGAGGCAAGAAGCAGGGACAGAGGCGGAACAGGTCTTGGACTTTCTATCTCAAAGGAAATTATAGAAAATTATAAAGGAAAAATAAAAATAGAGAGTGAATATACAAAATATACAAGGGTTACAATAACCCTCCCCGTCCCGAGGGAATAGGAAAATTTGTATAGCCGAACCCTGTTGCGCTTGCGAGCCTGCGCGCCATCGCTTTCTGCTTCGCAGAGACGATTGGGGCGGCAGCCCCAAACCCTGCTTTGTGATGAGGCAAAAAATGCTAAACCACGCCTTTGGTTATCCATAGCTGCCGTTTGTAATCTCGGTATGATATTACCAGCACCGCGCCACGAAAATTACGTGCACAATAGTAACAATTGCGTCGTCAGACTGCGAAATAGACCCGAATGATATTAGAATATCTTTATCGGGTGCGCCAATGGGGGTGTCGGGGTTTCCCCGACCGTATTTTGGTATGTTCCTTTTGTACGGGCAAAAGGAACATACCAAAACGGCAGTTTTGAAAAATAAAAAATTCATTTCGTTTATTTTAATCAAAGTTTTAAGAAATAAAAAAAGGATACCTATAAAAGTATCCTTTTAATTTTTCCCTGTTTTCTTCATAAAAATATAAACTAAAACTCCACCGAGTACAAATAACAATGTATTTATTATTTGAATAAAATTAAATTCAATTCCAGGAAATACAGCAACAAATGATGAAACTAAAAAACCAAATGCCGCATAGTGAGCAAATCCTCCAAATTTTTTAAATGCCATATTTATAAGCTTTAAACTCAAAAGAGATGCAATTAAAAAACCAACTAGGGTCCAGAATATAACATAAACATCAATTGATAAAAATGCATTTAGAATACTTTCGTAAATACCCATATCAATTAATATAAGAGAAGAGCTTATACCTGGAATAATCATTCCAAAAGATAAAATGCATCCGCCAATTACAAGTTTTAAAACATTTAAGTCACTTTGAACACTGTTTTCTATAACTGTTGTTGAAAAGAAAGTTCCAAGCGTAAATGTTACAAGAAAAGGAATTATATATAAAATTCTGAAACCTTTCTTATTAGCTTCTTTAAAAAATGACGGCAGACTTCCTACAATCATTCCTAAAAATAGATAGATAACACTCTTTTCAAAGCTTGTAAAAAGAGGTTTCATTATAAAACCAAATAATATAATACCAATTACAGCGCCTATTCCAAGCGGCATAAGAAAATTAAAACCGTTTTTAAAATCACGCCTTAAATTCATAACAGAATTTATTGCAGTTTCATAAATACCAAATGAAATTGCAAGAATTCCACCGCTGAGGCCTGGTGTTATGGACGCTATACCTATGATTAAGCCCAATAGAAGAAGTTTTAAAAAACCTTTATTTGACATTTTTTCGTTCATAGGTAACACTCCTTTTTACTGTTTATTTTCTGTGATTTTATTTAAAAACATTGTTATCAAAATTATAACACCAATAACAATTATTATGCCAAGCATTCCAAGTCCCATATATTTTAGGTTAGCTACAAAATTCATAATATTTATATTCATTTATATTTCCTCCTACATATTAATAAAGAAGTTGAGTATGAGTCCGCCTGCGATTACTGATGCAATCTGACCCGAAACATTTACGCCCATAGAGTGCATAAGAAGGAAGTTTTGAGGGTCCTCTGCAAGTCCCATCTTATGAACAACACGGCCAGACATAGGAAATGCTGAAATTCCCGCTGCACCAATCATAGGATTGATTTTCTTTTTCGAGAAGAGGTTTAAGAATTTTGCAAACAGAACTCCGCCTGCTGTATCGAATATAAATGCAAAGAGTCCAAGTCCTAAAATCAAAAGTGTGTCGGGCTGTAAAAACTCGCTTGCTTGCATACGGAGAGATATTGTAATTCCGAGGAATATTGTAATAAGATTTGCAAGAACCTTTTGTGCAGTTTCGGAAAGGCTGTTCAAAACTCCGCACTCTCTTATGAGATTACCAAACATCAAAAAGCCGACAAGTGCAACAGAGTCAGGGGCAACAAGACCCGCAACAACTGTTATTATAATAGGAAATAGTATTCTTGTGGTTTTGGAAACATTTTTCTGGACATAATCCATTCTTATCATTCGTTCTTTTTTAGTGGTCAAAAGCTTTATAACGGGCGGCTGAATAATTGGAACAAGCGCCATATATGAATAAGCCGCAACCATAATCGCACCTAAATATTTTGAGTTAAGAGCTTGTGCAACTACAATAGAGGTGGGGCCGTCTGCCGCACCTATAACGCCGATTGCTGCCGCATCCTTTATGTCAAAGAAAATGGATGCAAGGCAAAGCGTAAAGAATATACCAAACTGTGCCGCTGCACCGAAAATCATAAGTTTGGGATTGGAAAGAAGCGGACCAAAGTCAATCATCGCACCAATTCCTATAAACAAAATAAGCGGGAAAAGTTCGTTTGAAATACCTGCGTTAAAGAGGGTTTCAAGTGTGTGAACAGCGCCCGAAAAAGGAAGGTTTACCAAAATTGCACCAAATCCCATAGGGAGAAGGAGTGTTGGTTCCATATCTTTTTTTATTGCGAGATAAATCAAAATTCCGCCGATTAACCACATAACAACCTGTTGCCACTCAAGCTGAAGAATGTTTGAATACAATGTTTCCATAAAAAAATCACCTTTATCATAAAATTTGTTGTAAGCTTAAGTATAACAAATTTTACAAATAAAGGCAATAGATTATTTTATTTGTAATAATAATTTTATATAAATGTTTATATTCATTATTTAGAATAAATGCACCCGCAAAAATTTTGTCTGTAGAGGTTAAATTCCCGTGATAATTCAATTGTTCTTTTATATCCCTCTCTCTTTTTAAAATCAGACGGTAAATATTTTATATCATATTTTTTAGAGAGGGCTTGTCCAATTTCGTTTAAAAGCTGTGCATCCTTTAAGGGACTTACAGAAAGGGTTGTAACAAAATAATCAAAATTATTTTTCTTTGCAAGAAATGCAGTTTTTTCAAGACGGAGTGTAAAACACTTTTCGCATCTTCTTCCGCCCTCAGGCTCTTTTTCAAGACCTTTTACCATACCCTCAAATGCACTGCTGTCATAATCACAATCCATAAACTTGACAGGAATTTTCCATTCCTTTTCATTTATAAGTCTTATTTGCTCTGCCTTTCGATGCTCGTATTCTTCAAGAGGAGAGATGTTAGGGTTATAATATAGAACGGTTATTTCAAAAAAATCGCTCAAATATTCAAGGATATAGCTGCTGCAAGGCGCACAACAACTGTGAAGTAAGAGTTTAGGCGGATTATCGTGATTTAAATTTTCTATAATTTCATCTAAAGATTTTTGATAATTAATTTTGTTTTTCATCAGATAAAGACCCTCGTTTTATTTAGTTAAAAAAACGACTTGCTTCTGCAAGCCGTTTTTTTGGAGCTGGTGGCGTGACTTGAACACGTGACCTTCTCATTACGAGTGAGATGCTCTACCAACTGAGCTACACCAGCAAATACCAATATAATATATCACAAAAAGAGGCTTTTGTCAAGACTCGTATATTCCCAAATTGATAATCCTGATGGCGCGCAGAATCCCGAGAACTGCCCAATAAACCAAGAGAATACGGGAGTAGAAAAGGTTTATTTCAAAGAATGACGACACCGATATTCCGACCAAGGTTGCAAGTCCTGCAACAAAGAAACGTCTGTACCTTTTTTCCGCAACAAAAATAGAAGTGAGCGTCGAGTGTGCAAGACGGAGGACATAAAAAAGGAAAATAAACATAAGAACAGCCCCTATATCTATTATAAAGCTGAAGTATACAGGACTTATTTTTATATAAGGAAGGTTTAGCAGAGATATTTCTGCAGAAGAGCTGTTTTGAGCCATATTATATATATCAAGAAATTTTTTGCTGTCTACACCAAAGCCCTGGCTCCACACCTGACGGAAGAGTTTTATTATATTATTTATTGCGTTACCCGATGCGGTTGTTGTATGCCATGTGTATTTTATGTTTTGAATAACTGTCCCAAGCCCCAGAGGGACAAGCAAAACGAGGAGAGGCAGATATTTTATATCCGCAATTATAAAAATTGAAACCTCTATCAAAAAACCGATAAGAGCGGGTTTTGAATGTGTAGCTGCAATTGCGTTAAAGAATAAAAGGAAAAGTATTGATACATAAAAAAGGCGTCTTTTTCCCGACACAAACTCCATTGAATAGAGAAGGCTGAACGGGAAAATAAGTATTAAAATTTCACCGAAGATCACACCGCTGTCAAAGACGGCAGATGCATCGCAGTAAAACAAAATATTTTGAATGATGCCAAATCCGCATAATATAACACCCGAACAAAAAAGTGACATAAGTGCAGACTTCAGGTCGTCAAGGGTTTTAAGTGAAAAAGAAATCAGAAAAAACAGGTCTATTCCAAGTAAAAGATAAATAAGGGGACCTGCGGTATTATATGGAAGCGCCAGCTCTGTCAAAAATAAAAAGAGAAAAAGTATTACATTGATAAGCAAAAAAACCGTACCTGTCCTCTCGCGGATACTGCGCGATATATAAAAGAGAGAGAGAGCAGCAAAGAGAGGCATCCAAAAAAGGTCTGACCAGAGGCTGTCAGGAAGAATGAGTATTATGCCTAAAAAAAGGCCTACAAAAAATGCGTCAAAGCGTAGACTTGCCTTTGGCAAATGAAAAGAAATTTTGCGTATTTTGTACGTTGCGTTGCGATAAAAATAGCTTTTGTAAAATATTCCAGAGATAAATTCATTGTCAAAAAAAAGCTTTATTAATTTTGAGTCAAGAACAACATCTTTAAACTTTTTCCACAAATTTAATATTGCCCCGCTTTTAAAGGAATTGCGGATTTCGGGGATAAGGCGCAGAACTATAAATTTTATTATATAAGAAAGATAACTGTTATCGTAAATCTTTTTTATGCTATTCACACGCCATTCCTCCTTTTTCAGATTTTAATCACTTTCAAAATATTCTATATCAAATTTTTCTATCTTTACAGCCGCGTTTGTCCTGTCTGTAATCGTTTTGATAAAGGCTTCTTCTTTCTCTGCCTCAACGTAAACCTCAAGGGCAACGTCCTCACCATATATTGCTTCTCCGCAAAAGGCGCCGTCAAAACCTGCAACCTCATATTGAAGCTTGCCGAGCATATTATAGTCGCACTTGAGAACAAGCTTTCTGCACAGAACCATTTTTTGTATGCCTGCGGCATTTACGCCTTCCTTTGCAGCCTTTGAGTAAGCGTGGACAAGACCGCCTGTGCCGAGAAGTATCCCGCCAAAGTACCTTGTTACAACCACAATAACGTCGGTCAAATTTTCTTTTTTAAGTATTTCAAGGACGGGGACACCTGCAGTTCCGCTTGGCTCGCCATCGTCGCTGTAGCGCATAATGTTATTCTCGCGAACTATATATGCATAGACATTATGGCGTGCGTCCCAATATTTCTGGCGCAGAGTGTTTAAATATTCAAGAGCCCCTTCCTCGCTCGATATGGGGCGTACATTTGCAATAAAGCGCGAGCGTTTCTCCACAATCTCTGCCTTTCCCATATCCTTTACGGTTTTATATTCGTTATTTATTATAATCATTCCCTTTTTATTCGAATATATAATATTTTAACACACAAAGAAAAAAACTACAAGTGTTTTACCAAAATGATTGACAAACGCGCGATGGGGTAATAAAATAAGGGTATATATTATTTTTTGATTTATATAATGAATATATAGAGAAAGGATGGTAAAAATATGAGGGTAATTCTCTTAAACGGAAGTCCCCGAGGGGAAAAATGCACATATACCGCCCTGAAAATCGCGGCAGAAGAGCTTGAGAAGAACGGAATTGAAACAGAAATTATAAATATAGGAAATAATGCAATAAAGGGCTGTATTGGCTGCGGCGCTTGTGCAAGGACGGGAAACGGCTGTGCCTTCGGAAGTGACGGAGTTAATGACTTTATAGAAAAAATGAAAGCTGCAGACGGACTTATTATAGGCTCGCCTGTGCACTATGCATCGGCAAGCGGAGCAATTGCCTCTTTTATGGACAGGGTAAGCTATGCGGGCGGAGGCGCACTCGCCTTTAAACCCGGCGCAGCCATTGTAAGCTGTCGAAGAGGCGGGGCGACTGCGGCGCTTGACCAGCTTAATAAATATTTTACAATTCTTAATATGCCCATTGTATCATCAAATTACTGGAATATGGTTCACGGCGGTACACCTGAAGAAGTTTTAAAGGATGAAGAGGGCGTACAGACTATGAGAACCCTTGGCAGAAATATGGCGTGGCTTATAGGGGCAATAGATATTGCGAAGAAAAACGGCGTTTCTCATCCCGAGCCTGAAGAAAAAATCAGGACAAATTACATAAGATAAAAAATTAAAAACATATAAAATTAAAAAGAGAGGAAGAAATTTATGAAAAAGTATGTTTGTGCAGTATGCGGATATGTTTATGACGAAGAGGTAGGCGACCCTGAAAACGGAATTGCAGCTGGAACAAAATGGGAAGATGTACCCGAGGATTATGTTTGCCCCCTCTGCGGTGTTGGTAAGGACCAATTCGAAGAAGAATAAAAAACAATTTGCGTAAAGGGTATCGGGAGGGCGCAGAAACCCTCCCCTACAATACGCACATATTACGAAATTTGTAGGGGAGGGGTTGAAGGTGAATTGCCCGAAGGGCAAGAGAGGCTGCCCTGGGGTACCATCCCCTCCCGCACGGAAACAACAACACCCCCTTGTTTGAAACAAGGGGGTGTTGTTAATAACCCACAACAATCCAAACCTCATCAAAGGCTGCTTTAAAAACGACGCCTATCAATTTATCTTTTTTTGCATAATACCACGAAACAGAGCTGGAATCCTTTTCTCCTTTAAATTCACTCCAACCATTGCCCACCAAATATGACATATAGTCAACAATTTCACTAAATTCCCCTGTTTTTGTATTCCTATACACATATATAGCACCTGTACCATCATCAAAATATGATGGTTCCCGTTTTTGTTCTATCCCTGTAACATAGGTATAGTCAGGAACGGATGTACCAAGATAATATTTTGAAAATACATCTTTATAATCTGTATTGGATGGTGCTTCCTCTGCAACATCATCTGCTTTGCCGATATCTTTTTCGACCTTGCTGTAATCAATAGGTTTAGTTTTAATCAGGACTCTTAAGGCATCTTCATCCCATTCTACATCACAACCAAATGCTTCCGCAATAAATCTCGCAGGAACAAGCGTTCTGTCATTCACTACGATAGGAGCAACATCAATGTTTCTATTTTTCCCATTAATGTTCATAGTATTACTTCCAATGGTAGCTTTGACCACATACAATTCGTTATATGAGGTTACCGTTTGAGTCGCTTCATCCCATATAACTGTTGCGCCGATGGCTTCAAAGATGGCACGAAGCGGAACCATTGTTCTTCCACCAATCAATATTGGTTTTACATCAAATATAATTTTTTGATTATCAACAAAAACATCTATGCTTTCGTTTGCGGCAAAAATCGGACAATAGATCCCTGTTATAAGCACAAAACTCAAGATTAAACAAATAGATTTTTTCATATTGGGTATCCTTTCATAAGATAGTCTATACCTATATTTTATCTCAAAATGAGATGAAAGTCAACAGCTCGTTTTGAGATTTTGTATAATACTGAAAAAAGAGGGAAGATGTTATTATGAGGATAAGGGAATTAAGAGAAGATTTGGATATAAAGCAGGAAACACTTGCAAACTACCTGCATATAAAACAGAACACATATTCACAATATGAAAATGAACAGAGGCAATTGCCAATTAATATTCTAATTCGTTTAGCGGAATACTACAATGTATCGACAGATTATATATTAGGGCTAACTGATATTAAAAATCCTTATTGATAAGGTGTGTCAAAACATAAAAAACCCTTGTTTTCATTTGAAAACAAGGGTTTTTAAATACCTTAAATTTATTTAAGTTCGATTGTTGCGCCAACTTCTTCAAGCTTTGTCTTGATTTCTTCAGCTTCTTCTTTAGCAACACCCTCTTTAAGAGTCTTAGGTGCGCCATCAACAACTGCCTTTGCTTCAGCAAGACCAAGGCCTGTGATTTCTCTAACAACCTTGATAACCTTAATCTTCTGGTCGCCTGCAGATGCAAGAACAACATCAAAGTCGCTCTTTTCTTCAGCAGCAGCAGCGCCGCCAGCAACAGCGCCAGCCATCATAACGGGAGCAGCAGCAGATACGCCGAACTCCTCTTCCAATGCTTTTACCAAATCGTTTACTTCGAGTAATGTTAATTCTTTTATTTCGTCAAGAATCTTTGTTACATCAGCCATTTTTATTTTCCTCCATTTTAATAAAAATTTTCTTTGTTTTAAAATTAGTTTTTAATAATCAGAAGATTATTCTTCTGTTGCAGCTTCTTCTGCAGGTGCAGCCTCTTCTGCAGGTGCAGCCTCTTCTGCGGGTGCAGCTTCTTCTGCAGGTGCAGCTTCTTCTGCGGGTGCAGCCTCTTCTGCGGGTGCAGCCTCTTCTACGGGTGCAGCCTCTTCTGCGGCTTTTGCACCGGGAGTAGCTTCCTCGTCAACGATAGCCTGCAAGGTACGTGCAAGAGCAGCAATGGGTGACTGCAATGAACCGAGCATCTTTGAGATAAGAACTTCCTTTGAAGGAATAGACGCATATGTCTTAATCTCATCAATAGAAACTACCTTACCGTCAATGAAACCGCCCTTGATTTCAAGAGCCTCGTTCTCTTTTGCAAATTCAACCAAAACCTTAGCGGGTGCAATAACATCTGTTGAACTTGTTGCAATAGCAGTAGGTCCGTGAAGAATCGGGTCAAGATCAGTTAATCCCAAATCGTTTGCTGCAAAACGGGTAAGATTGTTCTTTACAACGGTGTATTCTACACCTGCTTCTCTGAGCTTTACACGAAGAGCAGTATCCTGTTCAACGCTAAGACCTCTGTAGTCAGCAAGAACACCCGCCTGAGCATTTTGAAATCTTTCCTTGAGTTGTTCAACTATCGCCTTTTTGCTTTCCAATACTTTTTGACTTGGCAATTTGATATCCTCCTTTCTGCCTTTTAATTCCGCGATGGAATTTCAATGGCAGAGCCAATGAAAAACCCCTGTATATCTACAGACACACAAGGGTTAATTGCAAATTTGCATTTATCTCCTCGGCAGGATTTACGGCATTTGCCACCTGCTGTCTGCGGAACTGTATATAATTTGTTTTTTTCTTAAATTAAATTAACCGAGCTTGTTGGGGTTTACCTTGATACCGGGGCCCATTGTAGATGCAACGGTAACCGATCTTAGATACTGACCCTTTGCAGCAGCCGGCTTTGCCTTGATAACAGCGTTCATCAAAGCTTCAAAGTTAACAGCGAGCTTCTCTGCACCGAAGGAAGCCTTGCCTATCGGACAGTGGATAATGTTGCTCTTGTCAAGACGGTACTCAATCTTACCTGATTTGATATCTGCAATAGCCTTTGCAACATCAGGAGTAACTGTACCTGCCTTGGGGTTTGGCATAAGACCCTTAGGACCGAGTATTCTACCTATTCTACCAACAACACCCATCATATCAGGGGTTGCAACAACAACATCGAATTCAAACCAGTTTTCAGTCTGAATTTTCTGTGCAAGCTCTTCTGCACCAACATAATCTGCACCTGCAGCTTTAGCTTCATCAGCCTTGCCCTCACGTGCAAAAACCAAAACACGTACGTCTTTACCTGTACCGTTAGGGAGTACAACCGCACCTCTAACCTGCTGGTCGGCGTGTCTTGAGTCAACACCGAGCTTTATGTGAAGTTCAACAGTTTCGTCAAACTTTGCGGTTGCAGTTTTGCAAACCAAATCCAAAGCTTCAGCGGTGTCGTATAACTTACCCTTTTCAAGCAGCTTTACGCTGTCTTGATACTTTTTACCTTTCTTCAATGTAAAATCCTCCTATTGTGGTTCTGCAGGACGAAATCTCGCCCCTCCCACTATTTTGAAAAGCCGCTAAAGATTATTCCTCAACGGTAACACCCATTGAACGGGCTGTGCCAGCGATCATTGACATTGCAGCCTCGAGAGAAGCCGCGTTAAGATCGGGCATTTTCTGCTCTGCAATTGCCTGCAAATCAGCCTTGCTGAGCTGTGCAACCTTTGTCTTGTTAGGAACACCCGAACCGCTCTGGATTTTGCAAGCCTTTTTAATAAGGACAGGAGCAGGGGGAGTCTTGGTGATAAAGGTAAAGGAACGGTCCTGATATACGGTTATAACAACCGGAATTACAAGGCCTGCATCCTTTTGAGTTTTTTCGTTAAACTGCTTTGTAAAGTCCATAATGTTAACACCGTGCTGACCGAGAGCAGGACCTACAGGGGGAGCCGGAGTAGCTTTGCCGGCAGGAATTTGCAGTTTAATGTAACCTGTGATTTTCTGTGCCATTTCGAATACACCTCCTCATTTCACAAACGTGGTATTATCGGGGAATTCTTATGAACTCTCCCTCCCACAGACCGCCAAAGTTTTGACGGAATATATAAACGGAATCATCCGTGTGGGTAACAATTTTTATACCAGAGCCTCTACCTGATTGAACTCAAGCTCAACATCGGTATCTCTTCCAAACATAGAAACCTTGGAGCGAATTTTCTTCTTGTCCAGCTGAATTTCGGTGATGACACCGACAAAGCCTTCAAGCGGACCGTACTTAACTCTGATATTGTCGCCGACTGCAAAATCAAGAACGACTGTCTTATGCTCAAGACCCATATTCTCAACCTCGGTATCTGTAAGAGGAACAGGCTTGGAGCCGGGGCCGACAAAGCCCGTAACACCGCGACAGTTTCTTACAACATACCAGCTCTCGTCGGTCATAATCATTTTTATCATAACATAACCGGGAAAGATTTTGCGTTCAACAACTTTTTTCTGGTTATCCTTCATTTCGATAACCTCTTCCATCGGGACCTTTATATCCTGAATAATATCGGACATATTTCTGTTCTCGACGGTCTTCATAATATCGGCCATTACTTTGTTTTCATAGCCTGAATAGGTATGTGCCACATACCATTTTGCGTCTTTTGAAGCCATAATATTCGGGAAAAATTCCCTTCCCTCCTATAAGTTATCTGTTTAGTAGAATAATGACATAAGCCATGTAAAGAGCCAATCAAGCCCACAGATAACAAGACCAACAATAACCACATATACAATAACTGTAATTGTGTTCAGTCTTATCTTTGAAAGGGTAGGCCATACGACCTTCTTCATTTCTGCCTTAACTTCTTTAAAATAGTTTACCATTCTGGTAAAAATGTTCGGCTTTGCCTGATCCATAATTTCCACTCCTCAACCTTATTTGGTTTCCTTATGCAAGGTGTGCTTTTTGCAGAAACGGCAGTACTTGTTCATCTCGAGCCTGTCCGGACAATTCTGCTTATTCTTGGTTGTATCATAATTTCTCTGCTTGCACTCGGTGCATGCCAATGTGATTTTTGTTTGCATTTAAATTCACCTCAATATCCTCAATTTCAAAAGCAGGGCTTTTGTCAACACAAAGAAAACCCCTTTTCAGAGGTACTTAATATGATAGCACACAAAAACCCATTTGTCAAGAAATTTTTTCAAAAAAATCGAGTTGTATATGCCAAAAAACGCAGCCCACAAGATGTTGTGGTATAGGGCAAAACAGGGATAAAAAATATAAATTTCGGCTTGCCATAGAGAATTCGATATGATAGAATAAATTTGCATGGCAAATTTATTCAGTAGGGGAGGGTCTCTGTGCCCTCCCGCAAACGAATTGAATTTTTTGAGACGAATCCCCCAGTCAGCTCCGCTGACAGCCCCCTTTAGGCAAGGGGGCCTTTGCCGTCCCCGGTTCCGCGGCCTCCCTTGCCTAAAGGGAGGGGGACCACCGAAGGTGGTGGAGGGATTTATACCGCGGCGGCAATGAAAAATTCAATTCGTTTTTCAAAAAGGACAAATTCGGTCCATACATAATTTGTATAATAATCGTAGGGGACATTCACGAATGTCCCGCGGGCGATTCGTGAATCGCCCCTACAATGTTATGCGAAACACGCGGACATTGAAAACATTCGTAGGGGACGGCGTCTCGACGTCCCGCAATATTTATAGAAAAATAGGGGTTTTGATAATGAGCAAAAAATTTATAAAAATCAAGGATATAAAAATCGGCGGGGGGAGCAATATTGGGGTTCAGTCGATGCTGAACGTGCCGACAACCGATATAGATGCTGCTCTTTCGCAGATAAACAGACTTTGCGGTGCGGGTTGTGATATTGTACGCCTTGCTGTCCCCGATGCAGCGGCGGCAGACGCAATGGCAGAAATCGTGAAGATGTCACCCCTTCCCGTTGTGGCGGACATACATTTTGATTACCGCCTTGCCTTGACCTGTATAAAAAACGGGGTTCATAAAATCCGCATTAACCCCGGAAACCTCGGCGGAGAGGAACGCGCGGCGGCGGTTGCAGATGCGGCGGGCGCGGCGGGCATACCCATCCGTATAGGTGTAAACGGAGGCTCTTTAGAAAAAGGGCTTTTGGAAAAGTGCGGCGGAAACCTTGCACGCGCAATGGTAGAGAGTGCCCGCGGGCATATTGAAATTCTGAACCGATACGGGTTTGACGATATCGCTCTTTCGATGAAGGCGTCGGACGTAAAAACCACAATCTCGGCGTATCGAATGGCGGCTGAAGAATTTGACTATCCTCTGCATCTTGGCGTTACAGAGGCGGGCACAACGCGTGACGGGATTATAAAATCCGCAATCGGCATAGGCTCGCTTCTCGCTGACGGAATTGGGGACACAATCCGCGTTTCGCTGACCGACGACCCCGAGAGAGAGGTCGAGGCGGCTCACGATATTTTAAGGGCGCTTGACCTTGACGGAGATTGTGTAACAGTTGTTTCCTGCCCGACTTGCGGAAGAACAAAAATTGACCTTATACCGATTGCGAACGCGGTTTCGGATGCGGTCCGCGGGGTTCGGAAAAAGATGAAGGTGGCAGTTATGGGCTGTGTTGTAAACGGTCCTGGAGAGGCATCGGATGCAGACATTGGCATTGCGGGCGGTGACGGCTGTGCGGTGCTCTTTAAAAAAGGTGAAATTGTAGGAAAGATATCGGAAGAAGAAATTATACCGAGATTGCTTGAGGAGATAGAGAAAATTTAAGAGGAAATATATATGAAAAAAGGAATTTTAGATTTATTTGACAAGGTGACGGTAAAAGAACCGCTTGCGACTATGCTGGAGAGTTGCTCAATTGAAAAATGCCGTCTTGATATGCTGGCAAATCGGGCAGAGGTTGTACTCGGCTCAAAAGAGCCACTGCCAAGAGGCGAGGTTTTAGAATTTGCACAGGACGTTGCGTCGGTTTACCGTCTTGATGATATTGATATAAGCTTTTACTTACCAAACTATGTGCCGGATAGCGACTTTATAAAAGGGATTATAGACGCATTTTTGGTAAACTGCGGGAGCTGTCGTCCCTTTTTGATGCAGGCAGAGGTCGAAATAGGCGATAAAGAAATTAACATATCCCAAATAATCGGGGGGAAGGCTCTCCTCGCGCGCAACGGCTTTGCCGAGTATATCAGAAACGTTTTGAGAGATGAAACAGGTACCGATTATGAGATAAATATTATATATGAAGAAATTGATGCAGAAAAGTATCTGGAAGAGCGTGACCGCGAGCAAAGAGAGATTACCGAAAAGGAGATTGCAAAAAACCCAATTCTCGCAGCGGTTTCGGGCGAAGATATCAAGTCGGGCTTGCTGTTTGGCAAGCCTATTGCGGGACCTGCGGTTCCGATTTCGTCGCTTGTCCTGAATGCAGAGGACGAGGCGCCCTCTACATACATAATAGAGGGTGAGGTTTTGACATATGAAACACACGAAACCAAGCCTAATCCACGATTTGCGGCAAAGACGTCGGTTAAATTTGCGCTTGGCGACTCGGATTGGGCGTGTATGTGCAATATTTTTGCACCGACAGAGAGGCTAAACAAGGTCTTAAAGCTTGTAGATGTCGGCAAGAGAGTCAAGCTCTCGGGTACATATGAAAATGACCAGTATTTGCGAAAGCCCGTTTTAAAGGTGCGCTCGATTGAGCTTTTGGAAAAGCCGCCGATGCGTATGGATAACGCCGATAAAAAGCGCGTAGAGCTCCATATGCACACAAAGATGAGTGCGATGGACGCGGTTTCGTCGGTAGGAGATTTAATAAGCCGTGCGGCAAAGTGGGGTCACAGCGCGATTGCGGTTACCGACCACGGCGTTGCCCAGGCATTTCCTGATGCGCACAAGGCGGCGTCAAAGCTTGAAAACTTCAAGGTTATCTACGGAATGGAGGGGTATTTAATAGACGATACCCCAAACAAAAAGAACGTAAGCCTCTCTGACAAATATGTTGTATTTGATATAGAAACAACGGGACTTATCCCAAGCGAGTGTCAGATTACGGAGATTGGCGCAATAAAAATTGAAAACGGCGAGATTACAGATAAATTCTCACAGCTTATCAACCCGAAGGTTCACATTCCGCAGAATATAACGGAGCTTACGGGAATATCCGACGAAATGGTTGCGGATATGCCCACTATAGAAGAAGTCCTCCCGAGGTTTCTTGACTTTTGCGAGGGGGCTGTTGTTGTTGCGCACAATGCAGGCTTTGACTGCGGATTTATCCGCTACAATGCGGCGGCACTCGGACTCGGATTTCACAACACCACTCTTGACACGCTGAAAATGTCAAGGGAGCTGTATCCCGATGAGCGCAAGCATTCGCTTGACGTTGTTTGCAAACGCCTTGGGGTAAGCCTTGAGAACCATCACCGCGCGGTAGATGATGCAACAGGGGCGGCAGAGGTTTTCCTCAAGCTTGCAAAAATGAAGGGAAATGACAGCGCGGGCGAAGAAATAAACATAGACACAAGACCCGAGCTTTTAAAGGGTCAGAAATACCATATAATTCTACTTGCAAAAAATTATGTCGGGCTGAAAAATTTATATAAGCTGATTTCAAAGTCCAACCTTGATTACTTTTATAAAAAGCCGACCATCCCCAAAAGTGTTCTTGAGAAACACCGCGACGGGCTTATAATAGGCTCTGCCTGCGAGGCGGGCGAGCTTTTCCGCGCCATTGTCGAAAAACGGCCCGAGGACGAGCTCCTCGAAATCGCGGCATTTTATGATTATTTAGAGATACAGCCGATTGGGAACAATGAATTTATGCTAAGAAGCGGAGCGGCGGCATCGCGCGGGGAGCTTCAGGAGCTTAATAAAAAGGTATTAGCGCTTGGCGATAAGCTGGGAATTCTGACAGTTGCCACCTGCGATGTTCACTTTATGGACCCCAAAGACGCTATGTATCGCCGCGTGCTGATGGGTGCGCAGGGGTTTGAGGATGCGGACGAGCAGGCACCCCTCTACCTCCGCACGACCGAGGAGATGCTTGAAGAATTTTCATATCTTGAAGGCAGAGCCGAAGAGGTAGTTATTGATAATACCAACAAGATTGCGGATATGTGCGAGAAAATTCAGCCAGTTCGGGACGGCTCTTATCCGCCGACAATTGAAAACTGTGAAAATGACCTTGTTGAAATGTGCCACGAAAAAGCACACAGAGTTTACGGCGAGGTTTTGCCACCCGTTGTGCAAAAGAGAATGGACAGAGAGCTTGATTGTATCACGAAATACGGATATTCCGTTATGTATATGATTGCACACAAGCTTGTTAAGAAATCAAATGAGGCGGGCTATCTTGTCGGCTCTCGTGGGTCTGTTGGTTCTTCCTTTGCCGCGTGGCTCTCAGACATTACAGAGGTAAACGCGCTTTGCCCCCACTATGTCTGCCCTAAGTGCAAGCACAGCGAATGGTTTGAAAACGGCGAGTACCCGACAGGCGTTGATATGCCTGATAAGGATTGCCCCGTTTGCGGAGAAAAGCTTCATAAAGACGGGCTTGAAATTCCGTTTGAAACCTTCCTTGGCTTTAAGGGCGACAAGGTTCCCGATATCGACCTTAACTTCTCGGGCGAGTATCAGGCGACAGCCCATAAATACGTAGGCGAGCTGTTCGGCGAGGGCTATGTATTCAAGGCGGGAACAATTGGCACTATAGCCGATAAAACTGCATACGGTTTTGCAAAAAAGTATTACGAGGAAAAGGGTGTTATTGCACCCGAGGAGGAACTTATCCGTGTTTCTTCGGGTATGATTGATGTAAAGAGGACAACGGGTCAGCACCCGGGCGGAATTATAGTTTGCCCGAAGACGATGGATATTCACGATTTCTGTCCTGTTCAGCATCCTGCTGATAAAAAGGACTCGGATATTATCACGACCCACTTTGACTTTCACTCTATCCACGATAACCTTTTAAAGCTCGATATTCTCGGCCACGATGACCCGTCTACAATCCGTATGCTTGAGGATTTGACGGGGATTAACGCCCTTGAAATTCCGCTTGATGATGAAAAGGTTATGAGTCTTTTCTCGGGCACAGACGCGCTTGGCGTAACCCCTGAGCAGATAGGAAGCCCTGTCGGCACATTTGGCGTGCCCGAGTTTGGAACCTCGTTTGTTCGCGGGATGCTTGTAGAAACCAAGCCGACCTCGTTTGTGGAGCTTCTTATTATATCGGGGCTATCACACGGAACGGATGTATGGCTTAACAATGCACAATCGCTTATAAAGGCTAAAACGGCGACGCTTTCCGAGGTAATAGGTCTGCGTGACGATATTATGGTATACCTTATACACAAGGGCCTCGAGCCGGGAATGGCGTTTAAAATAATGGAGTTTGTAAGAAAAGGGCGCGCCGCAAAAGAGGGTATGCCCGAGGACTTTGAAAAGGCAATGCGGGAAAACAATGTCCCCGACTGGTACATTGACTCGTGTAAAAAAATCAAGTATATGTTCCCCAAGGCGCACGCCGCGGCATACGTTATGATGGCTCTGCGTATTGCATACTTTAAGGTGTATTATCCGATTGAATTTTATATCGCATACTTTACAGTAAGGGCGGACCTTTTCGATGCCGCAATTATGGCAAGAGGAAAAGAACGCGTCAAGGAAGAGATGAAGCTTATAGACCTTAAAGGAAACGCCGCTACGGCGAACGAAAAGGAGCTGTATAAAATTCTGGAGATATGCCTTGAGATGTATGAGCGCGGGTATGAGTTTTTGCCCGTTGATTTATACAAGTCGCATGCGCGGAAATTCCAGAAATCAGGCAACGCGATTTTGCCGCCCCTTAACGCCTTTGCGGGTGTCGGCGATGCGGCGGCTGAGGCTATTATGGAGGCTGCAGCAAAGGGTAAATTCTTATCGCAGGAGGACCTTAAGGCAAGGGCGGGCATAAACAAGGCGGTTGCCGAAACCCTTGAAGAAAACGGGGTTTTAGACGGCCTCTCTGAGTCAAGCCAGATAGACTTTTTCGGAATGTTTGACGAATAAACTGTAATAATTTATTTGACAATATATTACTAAAGAGGTGGATAAAATGACGATTAATGAACAGCTTGCCGCGGAGCTTAATTTAAAGCTGTGGCAGATTGAAAATACAGTGGGGCTTATTGACGAGGGAAACACCATTCCCTTTATCGCGCGATATCGAAAAGAGGCAACGGGTGAGCTTGATGATGAGATATTGAGAACGCTTGAAGAGCGCCTCTCGTACCTTCGCAATATGGAAGAGCGCAAAGAGGATGTAAAGCGGATAATCGGCGAGCAGGGAAACCTCACACCCGAGCTTGAGGCGGCAATCGATGCCTGCACAAAGCTTACGGAGATTGAGGATATCTATCGCCCATTCAGACCCAAGCGCAAAACCCGCGCAACAGTTGCAAAAGCAAAAGGGCTGGAGCCTCTTGCGGATATTTTATATGCGCAAAATATAGAAGATACTGATATTGAGGCGATTGCGGCGGAATATATAAGCGAAGAAAAAGAGGTTGCATCTGCAGACGAGGCGCTCGCGGGTGCGATGGATATAATTGCAGAGAAAGTTTCCGACAACGCAGAGCACAGAAAGAAAATCCGTGAGCTGATGTTTAAGACGGGAGTTATATCAACTCGGGCGTCAAAAGACGAGGACAGCGTCTATCGTATGTACTATGAGTTTGCAGAAAGCTGCGAGAAGCTTGCCCCGCATCGCGTGCTTGCGATTGACCGCGGCGAGAAAGAGGCTTTTCTCTCTGTAACACTTGAGTGCGATACGGAAAAAATCCTTTCCTATTTAAAGAGAAAGGAAGTCGCAAAAACCCCTGCGCCATCATCTGTGTATGTGGAAAATGCGGTGTGTGATGCGTATTCAAGGCTTATACAGCCGTCTGTCGAGCGCGAAATCCGCGGAGAGCTTACAGAGGCGGCGCAAGAGCAGGCGATGACTGTGTTTAAGTTTAACCTTAAAAACCTCCTCCTGCAGCCGCCAATTCATAATAAGGTGGTAATCGGGCTTGACCCCGGATATCGTACGGGGTGTAAGGTTGGCGTTGTTGACGCGACGGGAAAGGTTCTCGACACAGGTGTTATATTCGTAACACATTCCGAGGCGCAGAAGGAGTCCGCCGCAAAATATATTAAGGAGCTTATAGCCAAATATAATGTTGACCTTATTTCTATCGGCAACGGAACCGCGTCAAAGGAAACAGAGATATTTGCAGCTGAGGTGCTTAAATCAATTCCAAGCTGCAAGACAAGATATATAATCACAAACGAGGCGGGGGCGTCTGTTTATTCGGCGTCAAAGCTCGGGGCAGAGGAATTTCCCGAATTTGACGTAACAAAGAGGAGCGCAATCTCGATTGCACGCCGTGTACAAGACCCGCTCGCAGAGCTTGTAAAGATTGAACCAAAGGCAATCGGCGTTGGACAGTATCAGCACGATATGAACCAGAAGAGGCTGGGCGAAACCCTCGGCGGAGTGGTTGAGGACGTTGTAAATAGCGTCGGCGCGGACTTGAATACGGCGTCGGCTCCTCTTCTCTCTCACATTTCGGGAATATCCTCGGCGATTGCAAAGAATATAGTTGCATATCGTGAGGAAGAGGGTGCGTTTAAGTCAAGGGCGGAGCTTAAAAAGGTGCCAAAGCTCGGACCGAAAGCGTTTGAGCAATGCGCGGGCTTTTTGCGCATAAAGGGCGGAAAGAACCCGCTTGATAATACATCGGTTCACCCCGAGAGCTACAATGCCGCAAAAATAGTGCTTGAAAAGTGCGGATACACAGCCGCGGACATAGAGGCAAACAGCCTCAAAGACCTCTCTGCGAAGGCAAAGGCGTACGGCATAGAAAAGCTTAGCGCAGAGGCAGAGGTAGGCGTGCCGACGCTCCGCGATATGATTGAAGAGCTTATGAAACCTGGGCGCGACCCGCGTGATGAGGTAGAACAACCCGTTCTCCGTACCGATGTTATGAGCATCGAGGACTTGAAAGAGGGTATGATTTTGACGGGAACCGTACGAAATGTAATCGATTTCGGCGCGTTTGTGGATATCGGTGTACATCAGGACGGCTTGGTTCATATTTCCCAGCTTTCTGACAAGTATGTAAAGCATCCTATGGAGGTTGTTGCAATCGGCGATATAGTTAAGGTAAAGGTTCTTGAGGCAGATGTAGCGAAAAACAGAATCAGTCTTACAATGAAGGGGATATAAAACGACAATGTTTCACGTGAAACAAATCTTTTTTGCGGATTTTCTGTTTCACGTGAAACATTTTTTTCGAATAACCCTTGAAGAATTTTAAAATGTGTGATATACTGAATAGAAACAATACGAAACGAGGTGCAATATGGCTAAAGTAATAGCGGTTGCCAATCAAAAAGGCGGTGTCGGAAAGACTACTACCGCGGTGAATTTGAGTGCGTGCCTTGGGCAGAAAAAGAAAAAGGTTCTCGTAATTGACGCAGACCCGCAAGGGAATACATCAAGCGGGCTTGGCGTTTCTGTAGGTGGGGACGATTATTCCACATATGATTGCATTGTAAACGAGGTTTCGATAAAGGATGCAATGGTAAAGACGGATTATGATAATTTATGGGTTTGTCCCGGGGCGATAAGCCTTGCGGGTGCCGAGCTTGAGCTGGTTGACAGAGAAGAGCGGGAATTTCAGTTAAAAGCGCGCCTCGACGAGGTTCGCGATGAATTTGACTTTATTATAATAGATTGCCCGCCGTCGCTTGGGCTTATAACGCTTAACTCTCTGGGTGCTGCAGACAGCGTGCTTATACCCATTCAGTGCGAATATTACGCGCTCGAGGGCCTGAGTCAACTGACGCGGACTGTTAAGATGGTAAAACAGTCGCTTAATAAAAATCTTAAGATAGAAGGCGTTCTTCTCACTATGTATGATGCGCGGACAAGGCTGTCAGGGCAGGTGGTAGAAGAGGTTCGCAAATACTTCGGCGCGACCGTGTATTCTACGGTAATCCCGAGAAATGTGCGTCTTTCCGAGGCGCCAAGCTACGGACAGCCGATAACCGCCTTTGATAAAAATTCCAAAGGCGCAAAGTGTTATAAAAAGCTTGCAGGAGAGGTTATAAAGATGAATACTCCTGCGCAGAAGAAAGCAAGGTGACGCAAATGGCAGATAGTAAATCCAAGAAAAAGGGGCTTGGCAAGGGTCTCGGCGCGCTTTTTACAGAGCCCGCGGGAGATATTGTTGCCGAGATAGATAAGATAGGCAAAGACGGTGGCACTGTCACAATGATAGACATTATTGATGTTGAGCCTAATAAAAATCAGCCCCGAAAAGAGTTTGACGAGGACAAGCTTGAGGCTCTCTCAATGTCAATACAGGAGCACGGCGTGGTGTCGCCCATACTTGTAACCCCTACGGCGAGCGGGACATACAGAATTGTCGCGGGCGAGAGAAGATGGCGTGCCTCAAAGCTTGCGGGACTTCGTGAAATCCCTTGTATCATCAGGGATTTTGAGGAGCAAGAGGTTATGGAGCTTGCGCTTGTAGAAAACCTGCAAAGAGAGGATTTAAACCCGATTGAAGAGGCGGAGGGGTATCTTCGGTTAATGGAAGCCTTCTCGCTTACGCAAGAGGAAATATCAAAGCGCGTCGGCAAGAGTCGAAGCGCAGTTGCAAATGCTCTGCGTCTTAACAATCTTTGCGTGGAGGTAAAGAAAATGGTGCGGGCGGGAAAGCTCTCACAGGGGCATGCAAGGGCGATTTTGCCCCTTGATAAAAAACGCCAGACAGAGCTTGCTGAAAAAATAATCGAAAACGAGTTGAGCGTCCGCCGTACAGAACAGCTTGTTCAATCGGCACAGGAAGAAAAAAAGACCTCGCCCAAAAAGAAGATAAATACAATGACCCAAAAACACTATAAGGAAATAGAAAACATTCTTTCTTCGCGATACGGGACAAAGGTAAAAATCAGCGAGGGCGCAAAAAAAGGAAAAATCGAAATCGAGTATTACAGCAAGGATGATTTGGAGAGAATTTTGTTTGAATTGAAAAAATAGAGTTTTCGACAAAAATCGACAGCTCAAAATTGAGTTTTAAGCTTGGTTTTGAGGCTTGGCAAACTTGGGGTATTGCAAAAGTCGAAAAATTGATTTAAGAGGCGTTTTTGAGGCTCAAAACACAATTTGACAAAATTTCGGGAAAAGAGGCGATAAAAATGAAGGATAAAAATAAAGGCGCAGGCAAGCTTGCTACATATGCGGTCATAATGCTTTTGGCGGTGATAATAATAATTATCATTGCGGCAATGGCGGACAGCCGTGAGCAGCAGTTCCAAACCCAGATAGAGCAGACGACACAAACCAATATGACAATTCAAAATGAAATTGTCGCTCTCAAGGATGAGAACTATTTTCTAAAGCAGGAAAATGAGGAACTGAAAAAATCAGTTGAGGCGAGCGCAGCAGAAGATGGCGCGTGCAAGGTTGCGGCAGAGGCTCTGGCGCTTTTGGAAGACGGAAAGGCTGATGAGGCGGCGGCAAAGCTTGCCGAGGCGGACAAATCTGCGTTTTCAGAGGATTTTGCAAAGGTTTTTGCTATAGTAGAAGCGTATGTAGATGAGAATAACTAAAGGATTAGAATAATTTTAAGACAGAAAGGAAGATATACAAATGATTGATATGAAGCTACTCCGAACAGAAACAGAGAGGATAAAGGCGGCGCTCTCCCGCAGAAAAGAAAATGTAGATATTGACGGACTTTTGGAGCTTGACAAGCAGAAGCGCGAAATTATGTATGAGGTCGAGCAGAAAAAAGCCGAACAGAACGCAGTTTCAAAGAAAATCCCAGCAATGAAAAAAGCGGGCGAGGATACAACTGCTGTTTTTGAGGAAATGAAGCTTTTGTCCGACTCAATCAAGACTCTTGACGAGCAAATCCGTGAACTCGACGAGAAAATAGACGCGATTTTATACACAATCCCGAACATCCCGAACGAAACCGTGCCCGAGGGCGATACGGACGAGGATAACATCGAGGTTCGTCGTTTTATGGAGCCTACAAAATTCGACTTTGAGCCGAAGGCGCATTGGGATTTAGGCGCCGCTCTTGGCATACTCGACCCTGAAACTGCGGCAAAAATCACGGGTACACGCTTTACTGTCTATGGCGGCGCAGGTGCAAGACTCGAGCGTGCGATTATGAACTTCTACCTCGATACACATACCCAAAAGAACGGCTATAAAGAGATTTTCCCGCCGTTTATGGTTCACAGAAACAGTATGGTCGGCACAGGTCAGCTCCCTAAATTCGAAGAGGACGCCTTCAAGGTTGCAAACACCGATTATTTCCTTGTTCCAACCGCTGAGGTTCCTGTTACGAATATGCACCGCGACGAGATTTTGGATGGCGCGAAGCTTCCTATTAAATACTGCGCATATACTGCGTGCTTCCGCGCAGAAGCGGGCTCTGCGGGCAGAGATACAAGAGGTCTTATCCGTCAGCATCAGTTCAACAAGGTAGAGCTTGTGAAATTCACAAAGCCCGAGGAGTCATATGCAGAGCTTGAAAAGTTAGTTGCAGATGCAGAGTCGGTTCTTCAGCTCCTCAAAATCCCGTACAGAGTTGTAAAAATCTGTATCGGCGACCTTGGCTTTACTGCCGCAATGAAGTATGATATAGAGGTTTGGATGCCCAGCTACAACCGCTTTGTAGAGATTTCCTCCTGCAGTAATTTCGAGGATTTCCAGGCGCGCCGTGCAAACATCAAGTATAAAAATTCACCCAAGGATAAGGCACAGCTCGTTCACACCCTCAATGGTTCGGGTGTCGCAATCGGAAGAACAACCGCGGCAATTCTTGAAAATTATCAGAATGCCGACGGCAGCATAACTGTTCCCGAGGTTCTTCGTCCGTATATGGGCGGTACCGAGGTTATTTACCCCGAAAAGTAAATAATGAAGATTTCGTTAAAGAATGTAAGCAAAATTTATAAAACCCGCAAGCCCCGATGCAAGTTCATCGGCGGCTTGTTTGGCATTGGGGAGAGCAAAACCGCGCTCCGAGATATTAACATGGATATATATGGCGGGGAGTGTGTCGGGATAATCGGCGCAAATGGGTCGGGAAAGTCGACTCTTCTCAAGCTGATATGCGAAATCACCTCTGCCACAGAGGGCGAGGTTCAGACAAACGGCAAAATTTCTGCACTTTTAGAGCTTGGTGCGGGTTTTAATCCGGAATATACGGGGATTTCCAACATATACTTAAATGGGATGCTCTGCGGTGAGACGCGTGCGCAGACCAGGGCGAAAATCCCTGAAATAGCGCGCTTTGCCGATATTGGCGATTATATAAAAAGACCCGTCAAGACCTATTCGGACGGGATGTTTTTAAGGCTTGCGTTTGCTTGCGCTGTTGCGTCAGACCCCGATATTTTGGTGGTGGACGAGGCGCTTGCGGTCGGTGATTTCGCGTTTCGGCAGAAATGCTTTGCAAAAATCAGGGAGTTAAATGCGCGCGGGACAACCATCATTATGGTCAGCCACGATATTGACACGATTCGCAGTTTTTGTGAGCGGGCGATATGGTTAGACGACGGCAGAGTAAGGCTTGACGGGGATGTAATGTCTGTCAGCGCCGCGTATATGGAAAGCGTGACGGGCTGTGCGGGCGAGGCGCTCGCCACAGCGCATACAGATGGTTTCGGTTGCGTAAATCGGTTTGGCTCTGCAAAGGGGTCAATTCTGTCTGTTTCGGCACCTAAACTGTTGCAGACGGGGGAAATGGCAGAATTTTTATGCACATTCGAAATTCCCGCTGGGATAGATTTGAATAATTTTGCGTTTTCTATGTCAATAAAAAACGGCTTCGGGCTTGATGTGACGGTTATGTCCACAGCGGATGAGGGGATTTTGTTTGACTCATACGGGAGGCACAGGGTTAAAATCACCTTCCCATGCTATCTTTCGGCGGGCGAATACTCGATTTGTGTATCGCTTGAGGACAGGGGATGTGTACCTATAAAATATTATGATTATGCAGAGGGCGTGCAAAGCTTTCGCGTTGTTTCCGAAAAGGAAGTATTTGGCATATACCGCTCACCTGCAGAGATAGAGATAATGAGAGGTGAAAGTGGCGGTGCGGAAAAAGAATTCTAATATTTCGCTTTTGAATTTATCCGAGATAAAAAACGGCGGAATTCTTCTTGCCCTGCGTAAAGGTGCCAACGAGATGTTTGGCAGGACGGGGGGCAAAGCGACTGTTACTTTGCCAAAGAGGGCACACCGTCAATATCAAAAGAAAATATCCGTAATAATTTGCACAGCAAACCGATTTGAAATGGCGGCAGATGCGGCAAAATCGATAATTTCTCAGGATTTCCCACAGGATATGCTCGAGGTCATATTGGTGAACAATTCGGGCGGGGATTTTCCTTTGCATCTTCTTCCTCCGTCCGTACATATTGTAGACGAAGAGTTTCTCGGGCTGTCGCGGGCGCGCAATCGCGGTGCCGAAGCGGCGAGCGGTGAATATCTGCTTTTTATTGATGATGATTCGAGGGCGTGTGACGGTCTTTTGACGGAAATATATTCGGCTTTTGAGAGGCATCCGAAAACGGCGATTGTAGGCGGGCAAATATACTTAAAGCTCCCAAACCCTCTGCCCGAGGTATTTTTAGAGGGCAAAGAGGCTCTCTGGAGCGGGTACACAGTACCCTATAACAAATTCAAGGAGGCGCGCGAGCAGTACGAGTTTCCGTACGGGGCGTGCTTTGCGATAAGACATTCGGTGCTCGATAGCGTTGGCGGCTTTTCGCTTGAATATGGCAGAGTCGGAAACGATTTTGCAGGCGGTGAAGAAACCGCGCTTTGCTTTGCGGTCAGAAAGCTCGGGCTTAAAATCGGCATCGAGCCGCGTGCCAAGGTTGAGCACATAGTTGCAGAGGACAGATTCACAAAAGAACACGTAAAAAGGACAATAAGGGCAGGAATACTTACAACGCACAGACTCTATCTTGACGGATATGCGCCGAGCGGCTGGAGTCATAACTATGTGACAGAGCGCATAAAAATTATTCAGGCGGAGCTTAAAAGGTTGCGCCGCGCGGGTGACAAAAAGGCAGAGCTTTACAAAAAGAGCGAGCTTGATGCATTTGTCGAGCTCCGCGACAGATATTTTAAAGATATTATATAGTGGTTTTGTAGGGTTCGGCGGTTTCCGACGAACCGTTTCGGCCATTTTACAATTAATCATATAATATATAGGAAGGTTTTGCAAATATGCTCGGAATTTTCAGGCGCTCTACAAATGAATTCAAAAAAATGAAAGCTGCGCTCCACCACAAACATCCGCTCTGCAGCGCCGATTTGCGCGGCGATGTTCAGCGCGGACTTGTTTCGGTGGTCCTGCCTGTGTATAACGGCGAAAAATATCTGAAAGAGTCGATTGAGTCGGTCCTCTCGCAAACATATACAAGGCTTGAGTTAATTGTTGTAGACGATGGCTCGACGGATGAGTCGGGCAGAATTGCTGATGAATTTATAAAAAAGGATGACAGAGTAAAGGTTATCCACCAAAAAAATATGAAACTGCCGACAGCTCTTAACAACGGCTTTGCTGCGGCAAGGGGCGAGTTTCTAACCTGGACGAGCGCGGACAACCGAATGATGCCTGTGTGTCTTGAAATTCTTGCATCAGAGCTGTCGCGCGACAGAGCTTGCGATATGGTCTACGGAAATATGCGCCTTATAGACGAGGATGGTGATATTCTTCGCGGAAAAGGCTGGTACGAAATGCCCCTGATGAGCGGAAACGTAATACTCCCTGACAGTACAGACAAACTCAACATTGTTGCAAACAACACAATAGGGGCGGCGTTCCTGTACCGCTCTGGTACGCTTTCGGTGCTTGGCGGGTATGCAGAGGATAAATATCTGCTCGAGGACTACGACTGGTTTATGCGTATGAACTCCTTGTTTTCAATAAAGCATACAATATGCAAAAAGCCCATATACGAGTATCGTATGCACAGCGAGTCGCTCACCGCTCGCGATGAGGAACTTGGAATAACAGCGTCGCGCCCCGCTCTTATGGAGCTTGACAGGAAAAGGCGCGCCATTTATCAGAAACAGCTCTGTTTTTACCTTGACGGCGATGACAAGGAGGTCGAAACGGCACTTACGCAGGGGGGCAGGCGTATATATTCTACAGCTGCGGCGGACTCAATGGCAAAAAGAAGCCCCGTACGCATATTTTATGTCAATTGCGGCAACGTCACGCCCACGTGGGAGGTCCCAAAAGGAGTTCCAAGGTTTCTTGTCAGTAGCAAGGCGCAGGAGGGCGCGTTTGGATATGATGTGAGGATATGTAAAGACGCGTCATCGCTGAAAGGGTTTAGGGACTGGATATGCCCTGCATCTTCAAGTGCAATGGCGGCATTTATAAACCTTCGGGCAAAAAATGATATGGGTATGTAAAAATTGCGGTGGCGATTACGCCCCGCAATTTTTAAATGTCGCTCGCGGAATCACAACTTGTAGGGAACGGATTTATCCGTTCCGCAACGGAATGCATAAATGCATTCCCTACAATTTTCTGTAAACATATATTGTATGTAGGGGAGGGTCTCCGTGCCCTCCCGTAAAATAAAAATATATGGAACAAAAAAATAATGCAGAGCGTCATAAATAAGGCAGGGCAAATATTTCGAGGTGTTTACGGCAAATGCTGTGAATGCTCGGGATAAACCCCTAAAAAAGCACTATTTTCGCAAAAAAAAGGTAAAATTTATAAAAAACCCTTGACATATCGCGGATATAGTATTAAAATATAGAAACAAATGTATATCTCAAAATGTAAAATGCTGTTTTTATGCAAACAGTATGCTTTAGAGTCAATGGTTAAAGTTTTTTTATTAGGAATGTTACAAAACTATTAAAAATTAAATTAATTATTGACATTTGGCACGTTTTGGTGGTATAATTTGAAATAAGTTAATGGATACACTGCGTCTTGGTGTATTTAAATTAACTTATCTGCGTTTAAATGGCGCAGAATAAAGCAGAAAAAAATTAAATTTTATATTTTTAAGGAGGATTTGGGAATGAGAAATCTCAAAAAGGTTATTGCTTTGGTAGCTGTTTTCGCTATGATGGTTAGCACTGTTGCTTTTGCTCAGTCTTTCTCTGACGTAGACGTTGAACATGACTATTATGAAGCAATCGAAATGTTAAGCAACCTCGACATCTTGACAGGTGATGATGCAGATGGCGACGGTACAATGGACTTCAGAGCTGAAGACAAAATCACAAGAGCTGAGGTAGCAACTATTATATCAAGAATTCAGGGTATAAACAGTGTTGCTCAGGTTGCAACTGATTTTGTTGACGTTCCTTCTACACACTGGGCTTCCGGTTATGTTGCACAGGCAGCAGGCCAGGGCATCGTAAATGGTTACGGTGACGGAAACTTCGGTCCGGAGGATAACGTTCTTTATGAGCAGGCAATCAAAATGCTCGTTGTAACACTCGGTTACACACCTTTCGCTGATGCAAACGGCGGTTACCCCACAGGTCACCTCATGGCTGCTCAGAGATTTGGTATCGTTGATGGCGTAATCGGTGCAAGCACAGGCGTAGAGGCTACAAGAGGCCAGATTGCACAGTTGGTTTACAACGCAATCGATACTCCTTTGATGGACAGCGCTACTTATGGTGCAAACGCTGAGTATGTTATCTATGATGATATGCCTGATGGCGACTACCCCTTCACAACTCTTCTCACCAGAGACCTTGGTGTAAAGAAGTTCTCAGGTTGGGTTACAGCTAACCAGGTTACAGACCTTGATGCTTATAAGCCTATCGATACAGAAGAAGATGCAACTGTAGTAGTTACAGATGATGATTCTAAGACAAATGACTACTATGAATATGATGAGGACGATGTTCTCTATGCAGGCGAGTCTGGAATCGATGCTCTCATTGGTAAGCACGTTACAGGTTATGCAAAAGAAGCTGGCAGAAACAACGAGTATGTTGTTATCGCTGCTGCTGAAACTACAAAGAACAGCACTTTGACAATCGGTCTTGACAAGTTTGTTGATTATGATACTACTACAGACAAGATTGAGTACTGGAAGAATGATTCTGACAGAACAACTACATTTGTTGATGTTAAAGATGACGCAGCTATGCTCTTAAACGGCGTTGCTGTTGCTGACGGCGAGAAGGCTGGCATAATCGCAGCTCTTAAGGCTGATAAGGCTTGGAGTGGTGAGATCACACTTATCGACAATGATTCTGACAAAGACTATGCTATCGTAGCTATAGAAGTTGGAACACCTGTTGTTGTAGACGAAGTTTCTGCAAATGGTAAGGTTTCACTTAAGAACGCATCTGCTAAAACTATCGACAACGACAGAATCACTCTCGTATTTGACGAAGAGAATACAGAGCAGATCATCAAGCTCACAAAGGGTGGCGTTGAAATCGACTACACCGAGCTTGCTGAATGGGATGTTCTCTCTGTTCTTGCTAACAAGAACAATGACTATATCGTAGCTGAAGTTATCGAAGAAGGCAAGATTGAAGGTGCAATTTCTTCTGAGAAGGCTTCTACAACATCTGCTGTAAGCAAGAAGTACACAATTGACGGCAACGCTTATGATGTTGCTAAGTACGCTTACGAATGCGATGCTCTTAAGCCTGGTTCAGAGGGTGTATTCTACATCGATGGATTTGGCAAGATCGTAGCTTACAGCAAGACAGGCAGCACAGTTGCTTCTGATAAATACGCTTTCATAATCAAAGCTAAAGCAGTTAGCGATGGTTGGGATGGTACTGCTATAAAGGTTGAGCTTCTTGACAAATCAGGCGAAGTTTACACAGCTTACCTCGCTGACAAAGTTGAGATCCTTAACAAGGATAAGGAAGAATTCATTAAAGAAGCAAAGCTTGCAAGTTATACATCAACTTCTTACAAGGCAGAAGATATCGACAGAAGCTTGTTCGAAGCTCTTGTTAAGAACGCTTTCGTAACATACGAAGCTAACAGCGCAGGCGAGATTAAGGCTCTTACATTTGCACAGACTGATGCTGATGCGAATGAGCTTTATCACGAGGCTGGAAAGCACGCTGGTTCAGCTGAATATGATGCAGAAGATGGCTATGTTAAGATTGGCACAAAGAAATTTGATGTTGACGAAGATACACTTGTATTCTATATGTTCAACGGTACAGATGGTGATGTAGCAACTAATGGTGCAATAGCTAACGATTCAAAGGTTGACACAATCGCTTCTTTGAACTCAGGCACATACACCACTGCTTACCTCTATGACGCACAGGATACCGTTTCTGTAATGGTTCTTTACAACACCAAGGGTAACCTTGATAAGTCAACCAACATCGCTCTTATTGACTCTGTTGGTAAGGCAGTTGTTGGCGATGAAATCGTTGATTCTGTAACATTCTTCAAGGATGGCGAGAAGTTCACAGCTAACACAGATGTTGATTATAATGGTGCTACACTCACAGCAGGTAACGCTTACAAGCTCTCATTGAGCGCTGACGGCACAACAATCACTGACGCTATTCTCTACGGTGAGTTCGCTGCAAGAGTTAAGGATACAGATGAAGATGGTGCTGTTGCATTTAAGAACTACACAACAGGCGACGAGAAGGCTTACTTCGGTCCGGTTGTTGGTTATGTATCAAGCAAGGATGTAATCAGATTTGCTCCTGCTACTGCTCCTACAACAAACTTCACAACATCTACAACATATAACTTCGCAACCTATGAGACAATCAAGGCTGTTGATGCAAATGTTTATGTAATTGATCCTGTAAGAACAACTAACAAGATTTCTGTTGGTTATGCTTCAGACGTAGACTTTGATGAAGAGATCATCGACGCAGCTGCTACTGGCAAGAAGGTTGACTTCCCGACTGCTGATGATGCATTCGATGTTGCTACAACTAATGATGCTCTTGGTATGATGGACTTCGTTGTTGCTTTCGAGTATGACGACGAAATTACAGACGTAATCATCATCAAGGCTTATGACTTTGGTAACAAGTGGCAGATCGCTGAATAAGCTTTAATTAAAAAATTAAGAGGAACCTTCGGGTTCCTCTTTTTTTGTGCGTTCGGAATAGCCTCCCCTGTGTAAGGGGAGGGGGACCGCTTGCGGTGGAGGGGTTGTCAAAAATGGAACAATCCCTCAGTCAGCTACGCTGACAGCTCCCTTTACACAAGGGAGCCTTCCTCTCACCGTCACACAAAATAAAAAAGACGGAAATCTCCGCCTTTTAAATTATTTAGTTTTCTTCAGTCGGCTCGTAAATATAAAGCTCAACCGCTTTTGTTAAGACATCAGCATAGCTGTAAGAAACGCGTCTGTCGGTAGAGGGTATATCATCCAAGGTGTCAAGCTTAACCGTAAATATGCTCGGATAAGTGTTTTCTATAACCCCCTCGCGAATAACAACCTGCTTGCGCCCATGCTTTGATTTGAGTCTGACCTTGCTTCCGACATTATCGGCAAGGCTGGTCTTTATCTTGACCAAATCATTTTGTATGTACATAGCAACAACACCCCTTTTTCTATACAATATATTGTAACACAAAAAAAGAATTTTGTAAATAGAAAAATACAAACATTTTACAAAATTTTTACGATTTAGTTACAGCTGTCCGTGCCTTGACTTTTTTTGGGATTTAGAGTATACTTTGCTTATATTTGCATTGGAAATTTAATTTTGCAAATGCAGATTATACAGAACCACAAATCGTAGGGGAGGGGCTTGCTCCTCCCGCAACGGAACGACACACAGGTCGTTCCCTACGATGTATTTTGCGGGATTACGATGTTGTAGGGGCAATTCACGAATTGCCCGCGGGACATTCTTGAATGTCCCCTACAATGTGTTGCTACACATAAATTAAATCAACATTTACGAAAGGAGGGGCCGCAATGTCGGAAAAGGGGCGTGCGCGCAAGAACGATATTGTTTTTTTAAACATAATCTTTTGTATGCTCGTAATTTTTATTCATATTGCGTCAGAGGTAGTTTCAAATATGCCAAAGAGCACCACGTTTTTCAAAATAATCTTTTCGGCACACAGGCTCTCATCCTTTGTTGTTCAGGGTTTTATATTACTCAGCGGTGTCAAGCTTTTTATGCATCGCGGAGATGGCATAAATTATCTCAAATATTACAGAACACGTCTTATGCGTGTTTATATCCCATACGTTTTGTGGGTGGTTGTCTATTACATATATTTTTGCACAAGCGGATACTTTGAGTTTTCGTTATCTGATCTGTTTTCCCGCATAATATATGGCGACCTGTCTGCACATTTTTATTTTGTTATAATTCTTATTCAGTTTGATATATTGGCACCTCTTTGGATGACGTTGTTTAAACGCGGGAATTCCGCAATAACTGTGGCGTTTTCGCTTATAATAACGGTTATTTGCAGTCAGTTTCTTATGCCGATACTTACCACTCTGTTCCCGTCAATCCCAAATATCAATTTTGATAATTGTGCTTTAAGATATCTGGTATATTGGACGGCGGGCTGTATGATTGGCAGACACTATGACAAGTTTCAAAGCTATCTCAAGCGGAATATTCCGTCAATCTGTGTCGGATTCCTTATCTGTGCAGTGCTCAACGTTGCCCTCACCTTGTCGACAGTCGGGCATTTTCCAATTTGGCTTGATTTTATTCATATTATGTATTGTATGAGCGCGATTTTGTTTTTCTATATGATTGCGCAAGCTTTCTCGGGGGGCGGGGCGCTGATATTAAAACCGCTCTCTGCCATTGATAAGTCAAGCTATACAATATATTTATCCCATTGCCTCATTCTTGTCATTGTAAACGATAAACTGACCGCTGCAGGCATAACCGCGTTGGAGAGCCGATTTTATATACGTGCGGCGGCGGTCTATGGTATAAGTATCGGAGTCGCATTTTTGTGGCAGCTTTGCAAGGCGGTATTTACCCGATTTGTAAAAAGCGAGGCATAAAACTTTAGAAGAAGGGCAGAATGTAAATGAATTTATGTAATCCAACTGAGCTGAAAGCCGTGCTCGGAAGACATGGCTTTTCGTTCTCAAAGTCCTTGGGACAGAACTTTTTGGTTGACGAAGGCGTTTTAAATAAAATAGTATCAGCAGAGGAGCTTGGTGCAGGTGACTGTGTTCTTGAAATTGGTCCGGGCGCAGGCACCCTGACGCGCAGGCTTGCGCAGACGGGCGCAAAATGCGTCGCGGTTGAGATTGATAAGGCGCTCCTCCCTGTTTTGGCTGAAACAACGGCAGAGTTTGAAAATTTTAAGCTTATCTGTAACGACATACTAAAGGTTGATTTGGAAAAACTTGCAGAGGAAGAGTTTGAAAATAAGCCGTTTCATGTAATTGCAAATTTGCCGTATTATATTACAACCCCCATCGTGATGAAACTCCTTGAGGAGCGCCTGCCCGTACTGTCGATGACTCTTATGGTGCAAAAGGAGGTTGCAGACAGAATGTGCGCCTCTTGCGGCGGCAAGGAATACGGTGCGCTCTCGGTCGCTGTCGGCTATTATTCGACGGCATCAGTTATCTGCAAGGCAGAGCCGCATTGCTTTATCCCACAGCCCAAGGTCGCATCAAGCGTGGTTCACCTCAAGGTGGGCGCTTCCCCCACAGTTGCGGTGAAGGATGAAAAACAGTTTTTCGCTCTTGTAAAGTCTGCCTTTGGACAAAGGCGTAAAACACTTGTAAATGCGCTATCGAAGAGCCCGTACATTACGTTAGATAAAGAAAGAGTCGTGGCTGCACTTGATAGAATCGGTCTGGCTGCGGATATCAGAGGCGAGAAATTGAGCATAGAGAAATTTGCCGAACTTTCAAACGTGTTGCAAAATTTGTAGGGGACGATGCCCTCGACGAACCGCGATGGATCGATACGCGGAATTCTGCGGGAAAACGAATCCCTCCGTCACGCTACGCGTGCCACCTCCCTTTAGGCAAGGGAGGCTTGTGGGAGGGGCAAGCTCCTCCCGACATAAAAAATCAATATGTAAAATTATTCATAAACTTTGTGAAAAATTTGGCTAATTTACATATTGATTTTTTTCTTATAATCGCTTATAGTATAATAGGAATAATTTTTATTATGAAATCTATTAAACTTTCATATATGAGGAGGAAAAACAATGACTGACAACAAATTTGTTTTAAATTGGCTTGAAGAAATGAAAGCTCTTTGCACACCCGACAACGTTGTGTGGATTGACGGCAGCGAGGAGCAGCTTGAGGCTCTCCGCGCAGAGAGTGTAGAGAGCGGTGAGATGATAAAGCTCAATCAGGAAAAGCTCCCTGGTTGCTACTATCACAGAACAGCTGAAAATGACGTTGCAAGAGTAGAGGACAGAACCTTTATCTGCACACCCACCAAGGAAGAGGCTGGCCCCATCAACAACTGGATGGCGCCTGATGAGATGTATGCAAAGTTAAACGCGCTCTACAGCGGTTCTATGAAGGGCAGAACAATGTATGTTATCCCTTATTCAATGGGTCCTGTTGGTTCGCCGTTTTCAAAGATTGGTATTGAGCTTACCGACAGCATTTATGTTGTGCTCAATATGGCAATTATGACAAGAGTCGGAAACAAGGTTTTAGAGAAAATCGAGGGTGACGACTTTACAAAGTGTCTGCACGCAAAGAAGGATGTAAATCCTGACGAGAGATATATTGTTCATTTTCCGCAGGACAACACCATTATGTCGGTTAACTCGGCTTATGGCGGAAACGTTCTCCTCGGTAAAAAGTGTTTTGCTCTTCGTATAGCTTCCTACCTTGGTAAGCAAGAGGGTTGGATGGCAGAGCATATGCTCATCCTTGGTCTTGAGAACCCCAAGGGAGAGGTTAAGTATATCGCAGCTGCTTTCCCGAGTGCTTGCGGAAAGACAAACCTTGCTATGCTTATCCCGCCCGAATACCTCAAGGAGAAGGGATATAAGGTTTGGACCGTCGGCGACGATATTGCATGGCTGAGAATAGGCGAAGACGGCAGACTCTACGCAATCAACCCCGAGGCAGGCTTCTTTGGCGTTGCCCCCGGAACAAGCGAGAAGACAAACTTCAATGCGCTTGAATCAACAAAGAAAAACACAATCTTTACAAACGTTGCAATCAACAACGACGATATGACAGTATGGTGGGAAGGTCTTGACAAGAACCCGCCCGAAAATTGCACAGAGTGGACGGGCAAGCAGGTAAACGGCAAGACTTATGAGGGCAACCTTGCTCACCCGAACTCAAGATTTACTGCTCCTGCAATCAACTGCCCCTGTATCTCTCCTGAATTTGAAAACCCGCAGGGTGTTCCGATTTCGGCAATCGTGTTCGGCGGCAGACGTGCAAAGACTGCTCCGCTTGTATATCAGGCAAGAGATTGGGAGCACGGCGTGTTCGTAGGTGCAACAATGGCATCTGAAACAACTGCAGCTGCAGCGGGTGCGGTTGGTGTTGTAAGACGCGACCCGATGGCTATGAAACCATTCGTTGGCTACAATATGGCTGATTATTTCGGACACTGGCTCGAAATGGGCGAGAAGATGGATCCCAAAAAGGCTCCGAAGATTTTCCACGTTAACTGGTTCAGAAAGGATGACGAGGGTAACTTCCTCTGGCCCGGATTTGGCGATAATATGAGAGTTCTTCTCTGGATACTTGACCGTTGCGCAGGAAATGCCGATGCAGTCGAGAGTCCCATTGGTCTTCTCCCCACAGAAGGCACAATCGATACAACAGACCTTGACATCACAGGGGAGCAGCTCAAAGAACTCCTCAGCGTTGACAAGGCAGTATGGATGGAGGATGTTGAAAATCAGGAAGAGTATTTCGCACAGTTTGGCGACAGGCTCCCCGATGAGATTAAAAAACAGCTTGAAATCCTCAAGGATAATCTTAAATAAGATAGCTTTAGAGGCTCGGACGATATAATTCGTCCGAGCCTTTGTCTTTAAAATTCGCGGGATTTGGAACGGCAGCCCCAATCATTCTCTCCCCTCCACAAAATATTGTATCTCCTTGTTTGGCAAAAACACAAGCCAAATTAAAATTTAAAAATTTTAAAAAAACTTAAAAAAAACTATTGAAAAAATACAGATAATGTAGTATAATTCACAATATATGATTAAAAATTAATTAGAATATGGAGGAGTCTGCACAAATTATGATTGCAGGTCGGGGGATTAAAGCTTTTATTCCCGTTCCCGTATTCGTATCCATATATTTTAATGAAAGGAGGCAAGGCCTTAAAAGCTAAATATTTTTGTGGTATCGACGAAAGTCGTAAAATTAAATTTTCCGCGTGTGTAAACATCGCGGATATGAAATGAGAAAATGTTAGTTGTTTAGGAGGCATGATAGATAATGAAAAGTTTTAATTTATTTAAAAGATTAGGCGCTCTCCTTACTGCTGTTGCAGTTTTGGCGTCTATGGGCACAGTTGCTTTTGCAACTGACGCTGCTACAGTTCAAATAACTGCTGCGGATATAATCCCGGTGGAAGGTTCTGTTGACGCAAGCGGCGAGGGACTTTATGAAGTTACCGTTACATATACTTCAGAGGGTGTCGGTGATATGGGTGTTACAATGCTTGCGTATACGGGTGACTTAAATGATTCCCAACGGCTTACAATCGCATATGTGACACAGGAGGAACCGGCAGATTCGATCAGCTTTAGGATTGACACAACCGGTGAAGATGCAATACAGGTTGGCAAAGGTGAAAAAATCATTATTCTCCTTGGCGGCGATCGTGTACGGGCTTCTGTTTCTGCAAGGGTTGTTGTACCTTGGGATGCAACGGCTGAAGCTGCACTTAAAAACACAGAAAACGACGATGATTTTGCCGGGCTCGAAGAGGCACTCAGTGTTAATCTTGACAGCACAAATATAGAAGACGCATTGAGGGATGCTCTTGCTGGTTATGCTGTTAACCTTCAGGACGGAAATGGTAACTTTGCGCCGGTTGATTGGAGTAATGTTACGCTTAATGTAGAAAAAGTTACAGGCAAGGAAGGCGTAACACACAAGGCAACTTTGACAGTTGATGATACTGTTGACGTTGAAGGCGTTTACAATGACGTAGATGCAGTTTATACGCTTGAGTTCGCAGCTGTCTTCTCAGGAACGGCGGATATACTTACCGTTACACCTAATAGCTTTACAGTTTGGGGTGATAAGATTGTTGAGGCAAACCCAATCGATGCTGTAAGCGGTGTAACTGAAGAGATGATAGAAGCTGCTGTAGCAGCACAGGTTAAGGCTGCAACAGTAAAGGTTGCAAAAAATAACACGGAGCTTGAGGCTGTTGTTGGCGAAGCTGACAAAGAAAGCAATATTACAGTTGAAATGACCTTAGCTGGTGACTTTAATCCCGAAAATGATACCGCGGGTCTTGAAGCTACGGTTACACTTGGAGAAGGAACCTATGGTAATGTTACAGTTGGCGCAGCTGGAGTTACAACATTAGATCCCATTACTGTTAACTATAAGGCAGAAAGCCCGACCGAACCTTGGAATCCAAGTGGTGCTGAATATCAGGGCGAAGAAATCCCCGCAAACAATGTTGTTAAGACTGAGGAAGAATTGGAAGTTTATATAGCAGGACTTCTTGACGGCGAGACGGTATCCGTTACCAATGATAACAACGATAATGCCGTAATTACTCTTGAAGATGATCCTGCGAACTTCGAGGTTTCTGTTTCAATCGACACAGGAAGTGCTGAAGGGGGCTTTGCACCAGCTACTGCAACCGTAACAATTCTGGAGGGTACAGAAGGAACGAACAATGCAGTTGTCGGCGCAGGGGGTCTTGAATTTACGCTTACATTCCAAACAGCAGTAAGAACATATTGGACAGTAGCAGAGGTGGAATGCGCAGAGGGCATTATCTCCGATGAGGATGATCCTAAAGCGGCAGACCATGACTTTACAGTGTATGCTACAGAGGAACTCAACAACAAGACGGTAACCATTAAGGATGAAAGTGGAGCAGAATCTTATGCTCTTGAGCTGATAACCTCTGGTGATGATGCTAACTGCACAGTTACAACTTCTAACGGCGCAGTTGCTGAAGGCAAAGCAACAATAACAGTTACTGTAACTCTCGACGAGGGTACAATAGAAGATGGCGACACAACCATTACCATCCCTGAAAATATTACATTCACCACTACATTCGAATCAGCAATAAAAACATTCACGTATGGTGACATAAATGGTGATGGTTTTATCACTACGGCTGACTTGACCGCACTCAGAAGATATTTGGTTAGTGACACACCGGATGGATTTATTGAAGAAGCTGCAAATATTCATAATCCTGAAACATCAGCAATTACCACAGCTGACTTAACTGCTTTGAGAAGAAGACTCGTTGATGCAACAATGGAACTTCCTGTGGTTGATTAACAAATATTCTCACAACCAGATATAAAAATGATATTTAGAAGCTGAAAGGAGAAATTCTTAAATGAGAATTTTAAAGAAAAGCTTATCATTGCTTATGGCTTTGGCAATGGTTTTAAGCCTTGTTACAGTTAGCGCTGCAGGGGAGGAAGCAGTTGAGATTTCTCTTGGCGAAGCAACAGTTGTAACATTAAATACTGCTCAGGAAAATATATTGATTCCTGTTTATATCCAAAATACTGAAGGAACAGGATTTTGTGCATTAAATGGTTCATTTTCAATAAGCGGTGGTGACGGAGTAACGTTTGCCGGGTTTGAATTGGATAAAATTGAAATCCCGGGCCTGGGTGAAGAGTTTTGGCCGTTTGCTGCGTTACCGGGCGCAAGCTTGACGGTAAATGATAATAACATAGTAATTGACTCATTACAAGACTATGTATTGGCAACAAAGACAAAGATTGGTACTGCAAAATTTGATGTTACAGCAGAAGCTGCAGCTGGCGACTATACAATAACCTTTACGGTAGCAACCGGCGGGTTAACAAACTACGCTATGCATGATGTGCCATACAATGTAACAGCAGGTACAATCACAGTTATTGAGGAACAGTGGATTTCTTCAACCGAAGAAATAGAACTTGGCGACATAGAGTATGGTGCAGAGGAACCTGATCTTTCTAATACAAAAGTTAATGGTGTTGGTCAAACATCAAACGGCGAGCTTATCGATGCTGAAGATGGCATAGAGCTTGATGTAGATTGGGGGGCAGTTGACACCTTTCACACACCGGAAAATGATCTTATCCTTACAGGAACGGTTACAACTGAAGAAGATGATATCCTCAAGTACAAGGATGAAAATGGTGAACCAATTGATGCTCCTGTTGCTACTGCGAAATATAACATTGTAAAGTCAACCGCAGGTGTAGTAGCAGACGTTGCAATCGATGTTGAAGAGAGATTTGACGGCGCAGAAAGCGATGCAGCAGCAATTGTTGCTCTTCCTGAGGTTGCGGATGTTGAGACAACAACAATCAAGCTTGCAAGCGCTGATGCAGAAGAAGAGGATGTCGAGCTTGACTGGGCAGCTGCTGAAGTTGCAACCGCCGGAGATACATTGAATCTCGCGAGTGTTGGTGATAGCATAGTGCTCAACGTTCCTCTTGCAGGCGACGCAGAATACTATGATTTGGACGGCAAGACTGCTGCTGTAACAATCACAGTACAGCCTGCTGTAAAGATGTATAATGCGATTGAAACTGTTACGGTTGGTACACCGGTTGAGTATGGTGCAGAAAACGGACCTGTTCTTCCTGATAAGGTTAAGGGTACAGGTAAAACAGAAGGCGGACAAGAATTTACTGTAGAAAACAGTGATGAGCTCGAAGTTGTTTGGGATTTGGTTGACACATTACAGGCACCTGGCGGAAAAACTGTAAATGGTACAGTTGCTGAGCCTGCAGATGAAAAAATTGAGTTCAAGAACGCTGATTATACAGATGATGTTGATAGCCTGACAGCTGTTGCAAATTACACAATCACAAAGTCAACTGCAGGTCGTGTTGCTCCTGTTGAAGCAATTGAGGTTACGGCAAAGGAAGGCGGCGTTGAAACAGGTATAGCTGGCATTGTTGCTCTCCCTGAGGTTACAGCTGTTACAACTACCACAATTAAGCTTG
>JAZNFQ010000031.1:0-58164 GCA_045576075.1 Clostridia bacterium | reverse complement strand
GGACGCGGGATTTTCGAGGGTTGATTTTTGAGAAAATGCATAAAAACGCGGGTTTTTGAAGGCAAAAGCTTGACTTTTTGTTAATTTGGGTGTATAATGTACGCAGATTTTATGTGGATTTGTGTGAGTCTGCGAAAAAATCAATATAATTGAAAGAGGTGAACTTGGAAAGAAAGGTAGGATTTTCATAAAATTTGGAGGTATTTTATTTTGAATTGTTTTACAAAGAATATTAGAAGAGTTGTTGCACTACTTTGCGTATTGATGACAATATCTGCTTTTATAATAATTCCTGCAAGTGCAACAGAGGAGCCGGTTGAGTTCGGACAGCTTTATGGTATTGTCGACACGGACTCTCTGAATGTTAGAGCTTATACATCTGTGGATGCGCCCATTGTGGCAGAACTTTACAAGTATACATATGTAAGAGTAAATTGGATTGAACCAGGTTGGGTTTGTGTGGCTTACAACAACGACGGATTAATAGGTTATGTTTCTTCAGATTATATCAAGGTGTTTGAGGGTACAATCCCCGAAATGTCTTCATCTGCAGGACAGGCGGCGGTTAACGTTGCTACACAGTTCCTTGGCGTTCCGTACGTATGGGGCGGAACAAGTCCTTCAGGATTTGACTGCAGTGGCTTGATGCAATACTGCTACAAACAGCTTGGCTACAACATTAATCGTGTTGCCGATGCCCAGATGAAAAATGGTGTTGCGGTTTCAAGAGAAGCCCTTGCACCTGGTGACCTTGTTGGTTTCTACAGCAGCCCGGGAAGCGGCTATGTGAGCCATATCGGTATGTATGTAGGTGACGGAATAATGATTCACGCACCGCATACGGGCGATGTTGTAAGATATGCAAGCATAGATACCGGCTATTACAGTGAACGTTTTGCCGGCGGAAGAAGAATTATATATTAATTAAAGATTATTCAGGTCAAGCGGTTGCGTTTCGCAGCCGCTTGACTTATTTTTACAAAATGATATCTTTTTACCAAATGGTATTGCAAAATATTGAAAAATCAGTTATAATGGAATACATTCGATTATTTTAGATAAAAGAGAGATGATTTATAGTGATAAGAGTTGGCGTTTTGGGTGCTACGGGATATGCAGGAATAGAAACTGTAAGACTTTTGATGAGGCATAGCGCGGTTGAGCTTACCAGAGTTGTGTCCCACTCAAATGTTGGCGCGGTTATATCGGATTTGTATCCTAACCTCAAGGGTATTTGTGACCTTGAATTTACAGGCCTTGATATAGACGATATCGCGCAAAGCTGTGACCTTGTTTTTACCGCACTTCCGCATGGCGCGTCCAAGGAGGTAATACCAAGCCTTTATGACAGGGGACTTCGTGTAATAGACCTTTCGGGAGATTTCAGGTATGATGACCCTGCTGTATATGAGAAATGGTACGAACAGCCACACTCTAACCCCGAGCTTTTGGCAGAGGCTGTGTACGGACTTTGCGAACTGCACAGAGATAAGATAAAGGGCGCGCGCCTCATTGGTAATCCGGGTTGTTACACAACGTGTTCTATTACAGCGCTTTATCCCATTGTTGCATCAGGGTGTGCTGATAACAGCAGCATAATTATTGACGCAAAGTCGGGTGTAACGGGCGCGGGCAGAAGTGCATCTCTTCCTAATTTATTCTGCGAGTGCACAGAAACTATGAAGGCGTATAAGATTGCGACCCACAGACATACATCCGAGATTGAACAGGAGCTCTCGCGTGCTGCGCGAGAGGAGATTATGGTTTCGTTTACTCCTCATCTTGCGCCGATGAAGCGCGGAATTCTTGCAACTTGTTACATAAACCTAAAAGAAAAGAAGACTACAGATGAAATCGTGGCTCTGTATAAGGACTTTTATAAGGATGAGCCGTTTATCAGAGTATATGATGCGGGTACACTTCCCGAAGTAAAGCATATAGCAGGCTCTAACAGAGTCGGCATCGGAGTAGTAGTTGACGAGCGACTCGGCAGAGCGGTAATCGTGTCCTGCGTTGATAATCTTATAAAAGGTGCTGCGGGTCAGGCGATACAGAATATGAATATTATGTATGGACTGACCGAGGACACAGGTCTTGATGATATTGCAATGTATCTTTAGGAGGAATTTAAAATGAACCAGCCTGAAATTAAGCCGATTATAGATAAGGCGAAAATATTGATAGAGGCACTGCCTTATATACAAAAGTTTTATGGCAAAACTGTTGTAGTTAAGTACGGCGGAAATGCTATGATAAACGATGAACTCAAGAATAAGGTTATGGAGGATGTGACTCTTCTTAAATATATAGGTATAAATCCAATTCTTGTTCATGGCGGCGGACCTGACATTTCATCTGCGCTTAAAACCTTTGGGATTGAGAGTGAGTTTATAAACGGTCTTCGTGTTACAGACGAAGAAACAATAAAGGTTGCACGTATGGTTTTAATCGGAAAAACCAATAAGGAGATTGTATCCCTGCTTGGAACAAAGGGCGGCAAGGGTGTCGGCATCTCGGGAATTGACGGCAAGCTGATTGAGTGTAAAAAATATTATGCTGATGTTGACGGCGAAAAGACGGATATTGGCTATGTTGGAGATATAGTGAAAATAAACGAGAAGATGCTTGAACATCTTACGAGGGATGATTATATCCCCGTTATTGCTCCTATTGGCGTTGATGAAGAAGGAAACAGCTATAACATAAATGCCGATACGGTTGCGGGCGCAATTGCTGCGGCTCTTGAAGCAGAGAAGCTGATTTTGCTCACCGATATTGAAGGCGTGAAGGAATCGGCAGACAGTGATGAGATAATTTATCAGATTGATAAAGCGGGAATTAATCAAATGATAGAGGATGGCAAGATTGTAGGTGGAATGATTCCCAAGGTGAGAGGTTGTATAGAGGCAATAGATGCGGGTGTAAATAATGTCCATATTATAGACGGAAGAATTCCGCACTGCTTACTTCTTGAAATATTTACCGATAGCGGTATAGGAACAATGATAACAAAATAGGAAAACAGCGCAATCTTACGATTGCGCTGTTTTTATGGATAAATGAGTTTATAAAAAGATAAACCACGCCTTTGGTTATCCAAAATTGCCGTTTGCAATCTCGGAATGATATTGTAGGGGCGGGGTTCCATCCCCGCCCGTTTATCGGGAGGGCGCGGAGACCCCCCCCTACAAATAAATCCGAATGATATTACTATATTTTTTCGGGTGCGCCGATGGGGGGTGTCGGGGTTTCCCCGACCGAGGCGGCAGCTGAGAAATGGCAGCGTAGCTGACTGGGGGATTGTAATAAAAGCCACAATCCCTCCACCGCAAGCGGTCCCCCTCCCTTTACACAAGGGAGGCATTCTCAGGGTTCGGCCAAAAATTCTAATTTTAAATTTATGTTAAGTTTATTATATTGTGTTTACTTTTTACCGATATTATTATATAATAAATATGTTGTATAATGACTTATGTTGTGCCCACTTGGGCAGGAAGGTCGGTTTGATAAATGCCAAAGGAAAAGACTCAGGGTAGCAAGGCTGTAGGGACCATAGGCAAGATGGCTATAATAATTATGCTTGCAAAGGTTATGGGCTTGCTTCGCGAGGTGCTCGTTGCAAATATATACGGGCAAGGGATGGAGTCGGATATTTTAAATACCGCGACCCAGATACCGCTTTTATTTTTTGATATGGTTCTGGGCGTTGCCATATTGTCTACTTTTGTTCCCATTTTTAACAAAAACATAGAGAATAACGGACGCGATAGTGCAATCGCCTTTGCAAATAACTTTGCCGCAATAGTTGGCTTGATTGCAACGGGCGTAGCAGTCATCGGCATAATACTCGCAGAGCCGATAGTCGACCATATGGTTCCCGGATACGCCGAAATTCCAGGGAAAACCGCGCAGACTGCGGCACTACTTAGGGTTTTGTTCCCCTCAATTGTATTTACATCTATGGCATATATTGCGGTCGGAATACTGCAATCGTTTGGGGAGTTTACAATCCCGTCGCTTATAAGCGTTGTTTCAAACGGCGTGATGATACTTTACTTATTGCTATTCGGCAATCGCCTCGGTCTTATGGGCGTTGCGGTGTCAATGCTTGTCGCGTGGGCACTTCAACTTATAATTCAAATTCCCCATTTAATAAAATTCGGATACAGATACAAATTTATTCTGAATTTCAAAGACAGCGGGATAAAAGAGGCGGCGCTTATCGCCCTGCCCGTTCTTATAAGCTCGTGGGCACAGCCCCTTTGCAACGTAATAAATATGAGGTTTGGTTCAGAGCTCGATAATGGTGCAGTATCGGCGCTTAACTGGGCAAACAAGATATATATTATAATGGTCGGCGTTTTTGCATACGCAATCACCAACTTTATTTTTCCGAAGCTCTCAAGAGTCAGCGGCGAGGATAGGTCAGAGGAATTCTCGGCTATGACCCGCGTGTCGCTTGGCTATACCATTTATATAATCGCTATTGTATCGGCACTTTTTCTTGCCCTATCTAACCCGATTATCAGCCTTATTTTTGAGAGAGGTGCATTTACAGCTTCAGCATCGGCAATAACAGGCGAGGCGTTGTTCTTCTATTCCTTCGGTATGATTGGCTATGCAATCTGCGAGGTACTCAACAAAAGCTTTTATGCGCTCTCGGACGGGAAAACCCCGATGATTACATCAATCATAGGCGTAGCTGTAAATCTTATCGCGGCATACCTTCTCGTTGGCATCTCCAATATGGGCGTCGGCGGTCTGGCACTCTCAAGTGCAATAAGCTCCGTGAGCATAGCGGTATGCCTTATCTTTATGATAAACAGACGCAGACGCGGGGTTATTACAACACGATTTATTTTGAATATAGTTAAAATACTTATTTGTGCGGCTGTAGCATTTTTGGTTGCAAGGCTTGTCGACACCTTTGCCGCAGGGATAGGAACAGGCACGCTCAAAACACTCTTTAGGCTGTGCATATGCGCAGTCCCCAGCGGTATTGTATATTTGATTTTGTCATATCTTTTGGGGGTTGACGAAATAGCGTCAGTTTTTGGAAAACTACTGAAAAAGAAAAACGGAAGGGCGAGGTAAAATGCATAAAAATATCGGTTGCTTTGAGGCAGTATGGATGTTTTTCTGGAATTTTATAAAAAACAGTCTGACCTACAGACTTATAAGGCGTGTCTACGACTGCATCTCAAACGCGTGGAGGGAGAGCCGTATTATCGGCTTTTTCAGGCATCTGCACTTTAACGAAACCGCCCTTAAAAAGAGTCTTGCGGGGCGTTTTGTGCGCAGCCCTTTTACCTTTATAGAATTTTTGCAAAACAAATATGGTGAAAGATTAAACAGCGCAATCGACAAAAGCGGAATTTTTACGCTGTGTCGCGCCCTGCTAAGTAACATTCTCGGCTTAAACCTTAGATTTATCGGCGTTTTTCTTTGCTTTTCCGCGATTGGAATTTTTGCTACGCAAGCTGTTTGCAAAAATATTAATTATCTTTCGGTCATTTTTCTGGCAACAGGCCTTGTTTTAATCCCCTTTGATATAAATGTAACCGAATATTTAAAGAATTCTGCACTTTGCAGTCTTTCCTGCAAGCTTTTGGGGCTTGAGCCTGATTTTGATTGGTTTGATAATAAGTACACCACCTGCAATTCAAGACTTTATCTTGGCGGTGCAGTTGGTCTTGTTGCGGGTCTTGCGGGCGGTTTTACCTCGCCGCTTATTATCCCGCTTGCCGTACTCGGCATCACTGCGGTTTTTCTCATAATCAAAAAACCGTCTGCGGGCGCATTCGCCCTCGTTTTTGCAGCCCCGCTTGTGCCTACAATGGCGGCGGTTGGTCTTTCGCTTTTGTGTCTTTTCTCTCTGCTCCTTCACGCACTGAGAACAAAGGACTTTCGATTTAAGTTTGACGGAACAGGATTTTTTGTTATTTTGTTCATAGCAGTATATCTGATTGCGGGAATAACATCCTTTTCAATGATAAAAAGCCTCAGTATATGGGCAATTTACTTTGCCTTTATGACGATGTATTTTGTGATAATCAACTCTGTAAATACTGAAAAACTCCTTCGCGGAATTTTGGTGTGCTTTGTTCTCTCGGGGCTTCTTGTTTGTCTCTACGGAATTGCACAATATCTGTTTGGCTGGAACACCGCGCAGGCGTGGATGGACGAGGATATGTTCAGCGACATCAAGATGCGCATATATTCAACGCTCGGCAACCCGAACGTCCTTGGCGAATATATACTCCTCGCACTCCCCGTTTCGATAGGACTTATGTGGATAAACAAAAATCCCGCGTCCAAAATCGTCTATGCGGGAATTTCAGCGGTAATGTTTGCAGCGCTCATACTCACATTTTCCCGCGGTTGCTGGATAGGCATTTTATTTGCAGCTGTAATCTTTATAACATTTGCAGCAGGTAAGCTTTGGGGACTCGGGCTCCTCGCCCTTCCTGCTTTGCCGATGGTTCTGCCTGAGAGCATAATAAACCGCTTTGCAAGCATCGGCGATATGAAGGACTCTTCGACCTCATACCGCGTTTATATATGGATGGGAACCCTCGCAATGATAAAGGATTTCTGGGTTTCGGGCATAGGAATGGGACAAGAGGCATTTACTCAGGTTTACCCTTTTTATTCCTACAACGGAATTGTTGCCCCGCACTCGCACAATCTGTTTCTGCAAATTCTTGTAGAATCGGGCGTAGCGGGAATAGCAGTATTTTTGCTCATCATCTTCTTCTACCTCCGCAGGGTTATGGTTGGCTACCAAATCGGCGGCAAGGGCGATGCCCTGTCAACAATGATGACAGCGATTACAGCAGGCATTTGCGGATTTTTAGTACAAGGAATGTTCGATAACAGCTTTTATAATTACAGAGTAATGCTGGTATTTTGGTGCACCCTTGCAATAGGCAGGGCGTGTGTATACGTTGCAGAGCAGAGGAGGAACGAATTCAATGATAAAGGTAATTGAGGTTTCATCTGATTCAAACATAGGCGGAGCAGGCAAGTGTATTCTCACGTTTTTGAAAACCTTTGACAGAACTAAATTTGAGGTTTGCGTTGTTCTGCCGAGAAACAGTCAGTTAAAGGCAGAGGCCGAAAAATATAATGTGAAAATTTTTGAGGTAGACCACCTTGCCGAAAAATCGCTTGATATCAAGGCTATCTCGGGGCTGAAAAGGCTTTTTGAAATGGTAAAGCCAGACCTCGTGCATACCCACGCAAGTATGTCAGCGCGCATTGCGGCAAAACTGTGCGGGATAAAAACAGTCTACACAAGGCACAGCGTTTTCCCGCCGTCCTCTAAAATTTCAAAGGGTATCGGCAAGGCGATAAATGGTTTTGTAAACAATCATACAGCTGATAACATAATAGCAGTTGCAGAGGCGGCAAAGCAAAACCTTGTAGATACGGGCGTGAACCCCGATAAAATTAAGGTAATATTAAACGGCGTAGAGCCTCTTATACCATACAGCGAAGAAAAAGTTGCAGAGCTGAAGAAGGGTTATGGCATAGCAGATGGCGAAAAGGTTGCTGTAATGGCGGCAAGGCTGAATGTTGTAAAGGGGCATAAATATTTTGTCGAGGCCGCAAAAATCTTAAAGGAGCGCGGCATCTCCGCAAAATTTTTGATAGCAGGCACGGGTGATGTTGAGGATGATTTGATAGAACAAATCAAAAGAGAGAACCTTTCGGACTCAGTTATTATGCTTGGCTTTTTACAAGATGTAGAGCCGTTGATGAACGTTATGGACGTTCAGGTAAACTGTTCGTTCGGGACAGAGGCGACAAGCCTTGCTCTACTTGAGGGTATGAGCCTTGGAAAGCCCGCAGTAGTTACCGACTTTGGTGGAAACCCCGGGGTTATAAGCAACGGTGTAAACGGATTTCTTACACCAACCCACGACCCGATGGCACTCGCCGACGCCCTTGAAAAGCTGTTTTGTGACGATGAGCTATATAGGCGCATAAGCGCAGAGTGCAAAAGAGTATATAACGAAACATTTACAGCTGAGGTAAATACAAGAAGAATAGAGCAGTTTTATCTGAAAACCCTTGGAAGAGAGGATTAATGAATTATGGAAAAGAAAAAGGTAAAATTTAATGGAATGGATTTGTTCATAATAATTGTCGCCCTTGCCGTTATAGTTGCGGGTGTATACCTTTTGACAGACAAAGGTAGTGCAGGCGGCATAAGTACTTCAAAAAATGTTGAGGTGATAACTGTCGTAGAGCTTGCAGGAGAGGACAAAGAATTTGCTGACATTATTGCAAACGGTGATATTGTAGGGGTAGGAGAAAAGGAAAAGGCGATGACCCGTGTTGAGAATGTAGAAATTCTTCCTGCAAAGGCTACGGGATACGACATTTTAGACGGACAAGTCCTTCGTACCGAGATTCCAGATAAATATGACATAAGAGTTACCCTTGTGGGTGACGGAACTGAAAAAGAGTCCGCAATAGAAATTGACGGCACAGCAATAAGAATAGGGGAAAATGCGGTTCTGAGCAGTAAGAATTGGGCAGGGAAAGGCTATGTAATCGGTCTTGAAACCTCCAATAACTAACCAAAAGGAGAATAGATTATGATTATTAATAAAGAAGGAAAGCTTTTCGGCAAAATCAGTGTTATTGATATTGCAGTTATACTTATAATCGCAGTCCTTGCCGTCGGTATATATATAAGATTTTCGGGTACAACCCAAACAATAGCCACTGCGGGCGAGGATATAGAGTGCACATTTCTTGTAAGAAATGTCCGTATGTTTTCGGCGGAGGCTCTTGAGCGCGGGGGTCCTGTTTATGACAAGACCTCTAAAGAATATATAGGCGAGATTACCGATGTGCGCATTGAAGATGGCGAATATCAGGTAAATATGGCAGACGGCACATTCCAGACTATAGCACCCAATGAGAGATATAATGCATATGTAACCGTTGAATTTGAAGGCAAGGTTGGCGAAAACGGCTATTATACTGCTGCAAACAAATATCTCGCGGCTGGAACAACGGTTATTATCAATACAAAGTATGCACAGTGCGAAAGCACAGTTTATTCGATAAAAGAGAAGTAGATATTATACAAAAGGCGGTGATTATGAGTGTTTCTTGCCGATGGTTGGAAGGATTATAAAATTATAGATTGCTCAAACGGCGAAAAACTCGAGAAATGGGCGGATAAAATATTGGTTCGCCCCGACCCGCAAATTGCGTGGAGAACAGACAATCCCGCAAAGGAATGGAATATGGCAGATGCGCGCTATAACCGAAGCAAAACAGGCGGCGGTAGCTGGCAATGCTATAAAAAACTGCCTGACTCGTGGACTGTCAGCTACAAAAATCTTACCTTTGGCATAAAGCCTATGGGCTTTAAGCACACAGGACTTTTCCCCGAGCAAGCGGCAAATTGGGATTGGTTCGCAGAGCTTATAAAGAATGAGGGAAACAGAGAAATAAATGTACTGAACTTGTTTGCATATACGGGCGGCGCAACGGTTGCGGCGGCAGCGGCGGGCGCGAAGGTATGTCACGTTGATGCATCAAAGGGTATGGTTGCTTGGGCAAAGGAAAATGCCGCACTCTCGGGGCTGTCGGAGCATCCTATCAGGTATATAGTAGATGATGTGAAAAAATTCGTTCAGCGTGAAATTCGGCGCGGACATAAATACGACGGAATAATAATGGACCCTCCATCCTATGGGCGCGGGCCTGGCGGAGAGGTCTTTAAAATAGAAAATGAGATTTTTGATTTAATAGAGCTGTGCTTGCAGCTTCTCCCTGAAAACCCTCTCTTCTTTTTGGTAAATTCCTATACAACGGGGCTTTCGGGAAGTGTAATGAAGAACATACTAAAGCTTACCATAGGCAAAAATTTTGGCGGAACAGTTACCTCTGACGAGATAGGACTACCTATTGAAAACAGCGGTCTTGTTCTTCCATGCGGATACAGCACAAGGTGGCAAAGAGGATAAACTATGGAGAATAACACGGAATTAAATATGACCCCTGATAAAATAATTTCAATAAAGGACTTGCGATTTGACTACGTAAATGAAGAAAGCGGAGAAAAAAGCGCCGTTTTGCGCGGAATAACTACTGACATAAGGCGCGGTGAGTTTCTTGCTGTGCTCGGGCACAACGGTTCGGGCAAATCTACACTTGCCAAGCATTTAAACGCAATCTTACTGCCAAGCTCGGGCACTGTTACAATTGACGGGATATGCACATCTGACGAAGACAAACTGTTTGACATAAGACGCAAGGTTGGTATGGTTTTTCAAAACCCCGACAATCAAATGGTTGCCAACATAGTTGAAGAGGACGTTGCATTTGCGCCCGAAAACCTTGGCGTCCCAAGAGAAGAAATCCGCAGACGTGTAGACGATGCCCTCTTAGCTGTAAATATGTCAAAATTCTCAAAACACGCACCGCATATGCTCTCGGGCGGGCAAAAGCAAAGGGTTGCCATCGCGGGCGTTCTTGCGATGGAGCCTGAAATTATCGTTCTTGACGAGCCGACAGCTATGCTTGACCCAATCGGCAGACGGGAAATAATTGACACGATAAAAAAACTTAACCGCGAAAGAAATATGACGGTTGTTCTAATCACGCATTATATGGAGGAGGCAGTCGAGGCAGACCGCATCCTTGTAATTGACAAGGGAAAAATCGAAATGGAGGGCACGCCCTTTGAAATATTCCCGCAGGTAGAGCGGCTCAAGGCGCTCGGGCTTGATACCCCACAGGCAACTGAGCTTATATATCTGCTTGAAAAAAGCGGTTTTTCCGCAGAGCACAGCGCACTGACAACCAAGGAATGTGCAGACATAATTATGGGTATGGCAAAGCTATAAAAAGCTGTAAGGTGATTTTATGATAAAGCTACAAGATGTAAGTTACGTCTATATGCAGGGCGGGCCCTTTGAAAAGAGGGCGCTTGACAAAGTGAATATAGAAATCGGCAAGGGCGAGTTTGTGGGCTTGATTGGTCACACAGGCTCGGGCAAGTCTACCCTGATACAGCTCTTAAATGGTTTATTAAAGCCGACAGAGGGCAAAATTATTGTAGGCGGGCACGATTTAACCGATAAAAAAACCAGGCTTCGCGATGTACGCTTCAAGGTTGGACTTGTTATGCAGTACCCTGAATATCAGCTGTTTGAAGAAACTGTTTTTAAGGATATTGCTTTTGGGCCTTCAAATATGGGGCTGCCCGATAGCGAGATAAAGCAAAGGGTAGAGTTTGCCGCAAAGCTTGTCGGTTTGCCGACAGAAATTCTATCCAAATCTCCGTTCGACTTATCAGGCGGGCAAAAACGCCGCGTTGCAATCGCGGGTGTTCTTGCAATGGAGCCTGAGGTTTTAATTCTTGATGAGCCGACGGCAGGGCTTGATCCCGCTGGTCGCAATGAAATATTGCTTAAAATCAAGGATATGCACAAGAGAATGAATTTGACGGTTATCCTTGTTTCGCACAGTATGGAGGACGTTGCAAGACTTGCCGACAGAATTCTTGTGATGAACGGTGGCAGGGTTGAGATGTTTGATACGCCAAGCCGCATCTTTACGCACGCTGACCGCCTCACCGAAATCGGCTTGAACGTTCCGCAGATAACACGAATTACAGACGAGCTTCGAAAGAAGGGATTTCCCATCAAAGAGGGGATTTACACAATGGACGAGGCCCTTTATTATATTAAAAAGACATTATCAGGCAGGGGGGGCTGACAAATGCTGAAGGACATAACTCTCGGGCAGTACTTCCCAGGGGATACTGTCATACACAGGCTTGACCCAAGAACAAAAATTCTGTTTGTCCTCGCCTATATAATTCTGGTATTTTGCATCAGCAGCTTTGCGGGCTATATAGCCCTTGCGATTTTTATTACAGGATGTATAATGGTGTCAAAAATTCCGCCCGTATTTGTGTTTAAAGGGCTAAAGCCAATAATGGTTTTCATAATCATAACGGGACTTTTTAACTTGTTTTTAACAAGCGGCGAGGTGGTATGGCAGCTTGGATTTTTAAAGATAACCAAAGAGGGTATACGCTTTGCCGTCTTTATGATTCTTCGCCTTACCTTTCTTATACTCGGGACATCGCTCTTAACACTTACGACATCTCCGATTTCCTTAACAGACGGAATGGAACATTTGCTAAGGCCCTTTACAAAGATAGGCGTGCCTGCACACGAGCTGTCGATGATGATGTCGATAGCCCTCCGCTTTATCCCGACATTGATGGAGGAAACCGATAAAATAATGAAGGCACAAGCCGCAAGAGGTGCAGATTTTGAATCGGGCAACCTTTTGAAGCGGGCAAAGGCTATGATACCAATTCTTATACCGCTTTTTATAAATGCGTTCCGCAGAGCGGACGAGCTTGCAACAGCTATGGAATGCCGCTGCTATTGCGGGGGCGAGGGGCGCACAAGCCTGAACGAGCTTAAATTCAGCGCAGCAGATGCGGGTGCGGCAATAGCTTTAATCATTTTGACCGCAATGATAATCGTTTTGAATATTTTTGGAGTTTGATTTATGAAAAATATTGCTATGCGACTGACCTATGACGGCAGTAAATATCATGGGTGGCAATACCAGAAAAACGGAGTTACCATTCAGCAAATACTTGAAGAGGCACTGAGCGAAATTACAGGCGAGCAGGTAAAGGTGACGGGCTGCAGCAGAACTGATGCGGGCGTCCACGCAATAGACTATGTTATGAACTTTAAGTCCTCTGTAAAAATTCCCGTCGACAAACTGCCGTATGCCCTTAATTATAAATTAAACAGCGATATAACCGCACTTGAGGCATGGGAGGCCGACGAGGATTTCAATGCAAGGTTTTCGTCAAAGGGCAAAAGATACGAATATAAAATATGGAACGGGAAAATGAGAAATCCGTTTTTTGTAGGCTACAGCTGGTACCTCCCGTATACACTTGACCGTGAGAAAATGAAGGAGGGTGCCGCGCATTTTATAGGCACTCACGATTTTTCGGCATTTATGGCGGCAGGCGGGAGTCAGAAAACTACTGTTCGCACCATACGCGATTGCTCTGTCACAGAAGATATTAATCACAAGGAATTGATTACAATAGCCGTAGAGGCTGATGCCTTTTTATACAATATGGTAAGAATAATAACGGGAACACTTACAGAGGTTGGAACTGGCAAAATTCTGCCCGAAGAAATCCCTGATATAATAAACAGCTGTGACCGCCGCAGGAGCGGGCTTACAGCCCCGCCTGATGGCTTGTTCTTAAAAAAGGTATTTTACTGATAAAAATAAACCGAAAGGAATGTCCGCGTGTGAAGTCAAATATGTATATAGAAAAGACAAAAAAATTTTTTGCGGATTTATATAAGTATATAGCGGTGCTTTGGGGAAAGACTGCCTCTGTAAAGTCAGGCGGCAAAACCCGCGCCATATATCCCGCAAAGATGTTTGCCGCTCTTATTGTCATTATAACAGTGGCGGCACTGGCGATTTCTTTGTTTTCGACAGGCGGCGGCACGGACGTCCTTGACATCGATGCTCAGACAGGAAGCAGATATATGACAAAGCAGATAGGCGGAGATGTCCTTATATACAACAATCAGGGCGGAGTAGCAGTAGATGCAAACGGCAAGATAAAATGGACCATAGACGAAACTATGTCAGAGCCGCTCGCTGAGGTTGACGGAGATTATCTTCTTCTCGCCGACCTGTCGGGCAAGCATTTTGCCGCAAGCTATAAAGACGGCGAAAAGCAACAGGAATTTAATCTTGAAAACGATATAATATCTGCCAAAATAACTAATAAAGGTTATTGCGTTTTTGCGACAGATACCGATGGCTACAAGGGCAAGGTTACTGTCTTTAACAAACGCGGAAAAGAGCTTTACGAGTGGAACAGCGGAAGCGGGTATATAACCGATGTTGATATTACGGATAACGGAAAATATCTCGCCGTTTCACAGCTTATGACAGACGGCGCTTCTCCTGACACAAGAATACAAATTATCGACACCCACCGCGGCGAAACGGTAGCATCTGAGGTGCGCAGCGGCGAAATCTGTGCGGAGGTGCGTTTTACCTCAAATAATCGTCTGATTGCGGTAACAAACAGAAATATTACCGCGTATTCTGCTCATGGCAAAGAAAAATTCAATATTTCATTGGTAGGAAAAAGTCCGTCCCTTTATAACATAGACAGCGATGATACCATTGCGGTAGCGACTCTCGACGGGCGTGGGAACTCTGTGCTCGAGCTCTACTCTGCATCGGGGCGTCTGCGCGGAGCATATACTGCATCGGGTGATATAAAGGCGCTCTCAATCAGCGGCAGGAGCGCAATTGTGGCACAGCAAAAGGGGATTTCCCGCATAAACGCACGCGGGAAGGAAAAGAGCACGGTAAATGTTGCACACGATATTAAAAGTATAGGATATTTCGGTGATAAAAGCAGGGCTGTAGTTATTGGCTCTGTCAAGGCTGAAGTAATAGATGTAAAATAAATGATGATTTGTAGGGCACAGCGCCTGCGATGTGCCGAGAGCGGTTCGTCGAGGATGAATCCCTCCACCGCAAGCGGTCCCCCTCCCTTTAGGCAAGGGAGGCGATTCGCCAAACCCTACAATTATGGAATTAATCAGCATTTATACAAGGGGGCTAACTATGCAAAACCTCAGCTATATGGATTTTATAGTCATAGCAATAATCGCAATATTTGCGATATTCGGTTACAAACGCGGTTTTTTGCGCTCTGTAGTGGGTATGCTCTCTCTTATAGCGTCTATTGCATTGGCGTGGATGCTTTATCCCGTAGTTACAGATTTGTTCACCTCTCTCGGCCTGTCCAATATCGTGTTTGAAGAAATTCAAAATGTTATGTCCTCGCATATAGGCAGTACAGAGCAGATATCGGCTCTTCCTCAATTTATGCGCGCGGCAGCCAGCGCGGGTAGTGCTGAGATTATAGCCTCGACTGCAGCTGCCCTGACAGAAACGGTAATGAACATAATTTCGTTTATTGCGGTCTTAATTATTGCAAGGATAATAATATGGATTGCGCAAAAGCTTTTGATTGCTGTTTCAAAGATACCCTTAATCGGATTTGTAAACAAGCTTGCAGGGTTACTTTTAGGTGCGGTACAAGGGCTTTTAATCACATTTATATTATTTTCGATTATATATGCCATCGTTCCGATGAGCGATAACTCTTCCCTCTACAGCTCGATTGAAAATTCAGTTATTGCAGGGAAGGTCTATGACGCAAACCCAATCATCAATATATTTGTTTCAGATGAAAGCAACACCCTGCAGGAAACAGAGAATGGAGAATAAATATGGATAAACAACAGCTCGGCAAACTTAAAATAAGCGAACTGCGCGAGGCCGCAAAGGCTGCGGGTATAAAGAGCGTTTCATCTCTTAAAAAACAAGAGCTTATAGAAAAACTGCTCGAAGAAAATAATGAAACAGAAACTCATCAAAAAACAACACCAGAGAATAAAGCCTCTCAAAGAGAGAAAAATATAAAAGCGCCCTCTTCCCGCGAAAATTGCGATAACACAGAATACAGCGACCCTGTAAGGCGGACAAACCTGATGAGCGGTGTACTTGAGATTATGGCAGACGGCGGATTTGGCTTTCTGCGCAGCAACAACTATCAATCGGGTGAAAATGATATTTATGTTTCGCAAAATCTTATTCGCAGATTTAATTTAAAAACGGGCGACTTTATCATCGGCAACAGCCGTATGCAGCACGAGGGTGAGCGATATCAGGCTCTTTTGTACGTTCAAAGCGTAAACGGCGACCCTGTTGACATTTCTATCCGCCGAAAAGCATTTGATGACCTGACACCGATTTACCCAAACGAAAGACTGCATCTGGAGAGAGGCAAGCCCGACAATTCGATGCGCCTTATAGACCTTGTTGCGCCCATCGGTAAGGGTCAGCGCGGTATTATTGTTGCCCCGCCCAAAGCGGGAAAAACAACCCTTTTAAAGAGTATTGCAAACAGCATAACGGAAAATAACCCCGAGGTTTCGCTCATCGTCCTTTTGATTGACGAACGCCCCGAGGAGGTAACCGATATGCAAAGGAGCATAAAGGGAGATGTTATATTCTCCACCTTTGATGAGGACCCGCAAAATCACGCAAAGGTTGCGGAAATCGTTTTGGAGCGTGCCAAGCGTCTTGTCGAGCACAAACGTGATGTTGTTATACTCCTTGACAGCTTAACAAGGCTGGCGCGGGCATACAATCTTGTCGTTGCACCATCGGGAAGAACCCTCTCAGGCGGACTTGACCCCGGTGCACTCCACCGCCCGAAGAGATTTTTCGGTGCGGCAAGAAATATTGAAGAAGGCGGAAGTCTTACAATTCTTGCAACTGCATTGATAGAAACGGGCAGTCGTATGGATGATGTAATCTTTGAAGAATTTAAGGGGACAGGAAATATGGAGGTTCACCTTGACAGGCGTCTTCAGGAAAAGCGCATCTTCCCCGCAATAGACATTTCAAAATCAGGCACAAGAAAAGAAGAGCTACTTCTCACGCAGGCAGAGCTTGAAGCAATGTGGAAAATGAGGCGTGCTCTTTCGGACAGACCCGGGGCAGAGGTTGCAGAAAATATGATAAACTGGATTGTGCAGACAAAAACAAATAAAGAATTCATTGATAATGCAGGAAAGGTTTTTGGAGATTATGATAAAAAGAACTATTAAGCTTTTATCTTTGTGTGTAGCCTTTGCGCTCTCTTTCGGCTGGGTTTCTGCCTCCGCAACAAGCGAGCGCCCCGAATGGCTCAAGCGGGCAGACGGAGAAGTTATTGTACCCCTCGACCCCGAGGAAGCACAAAAAAAAGCAGAGCTTGAGGCGTGGCAGGAAACAAAGAAAAACACAAAGGTTCCGATACTCCTCTATCACCACATCACAACCGACGAGTTTACAAACGAAGAGGCGGTGTCTTTAATATCGCCGACTGATTTCAGACTGCATATGACGGCAATAAAGGTAAACTTTTCGCCGATAACCTTGCGCCAGTATTATGAATATGTTCTGTGTGAGGACGGCAGTGTAAGTCTGCCTGAAAACCCGATAGTAGTGACATTTGACGACGGATATTTAAGCAATTATGAAATCGCCTACCCCATACTGAAGGAGCTTGAAATCCCCGCAACAATCTTTATTGTTACGGATACCGTAGGAGCAGTTGCAGGTGACGGCAAAGTCAACTACTCGCACTTTACTTGGGAGCAGGCAAAAGAGATGGAAGAGAGCGGTCTTATAGAAATTCAATCCCATACCGTCAGCCATAAAAGAATGACAGCGCTAGACTCGGGCGAGGTAATAAGACAGCTGAGAAAGTCAAAATATGAGATAGAAAAAAATCTCGGCAGGGAATGTGATATGATAGCATATCCCTACGGCGACTATACTGACGATATTCGTCTTATGGCTAAGTCTGCGGGCTATAAAATGCAGCTTTTGGTGGATGATAAAGTCACGCAGGCAGAATATGATGTGAATATCCCGTCTGAAGGAGTCGAAAATGTAAAAAGAATGACAATAGCGGGAAGCATGGGCAATGCCAATGTCATAGACATTATAAGAAGCACTATTAACAAAAAGGTTATTCCGAAGTAAGAACCCGACCCGATAACGCAATCAAAGATTGCGGTCGGGTGCCCCAGAACCTTGTTATTGGCATAATAAAAAAAGAGTGGTTGCTACTTTAGTAGCAACCACTCAAAAGATTTTCTACAGAACCTCAGCATCGGAAGCTTCTGCAACCTCCTGATACTTTGCAAGAATGCTGCTGTGCAGACTTTCTCTTGTTTCTGCATTGATAGGATGAGCAATATCTTTAAACTCACCCTCGGGCGTTTTGCGACTCGGCATAGCGATGAACAGCTTGTCCTGTCCTTCGATAACCTTGATGTCGTGGATTACAAAAGCATCGTCGAATGTAACCGAAACAATTGCCTTCATACGTCCCTCAGAATTGATTTTGCGAACTCTAATGTCAGTAATTTGCATAATTTTCCCCCTCGCCGCTCCTCGCGGCTGTATGTAATATTATTTATAAATTATTTTACTTAAAATATGTACTAAGATGGAAAGAAGGTTATATTATGAGCGAATTTACGATGGAGCAACTTCCCAACGGCGCCAAAATCCATATGATAGGAATTGGCGGAATAAGTATGAGCGCTCTTGCCTCAATGCTTATACATTTCGGATACAAGATTACAGGCTCTGACAGCCGACACTCTGAGCTCACTGATGAATTAAAAGCCAAGGGCGCAGAAATTTTTATTGGCCAAAGTGCAGAAAATATCAAGTCGCCGGACCTCGTTTGCTATACCGCCGCGATTTCGGATGATAATCCCGAGCTATCTGCCGCAAGGCAATCGGGCGTGCCCACAATAGAGAGGGCAGAGCTTCTCGGCGCCCTGATGCAGCTTTACAAATATCCGTTGGCCGTTGCGGGAACTCACGGAAAAACAACCGTGACATCTATGCTCTCACTTGTTTTGCTCGCAGCAAAAACCGACCCAACCATTCTGGTGGGCGGAGAACTACCTCAGATAGGCGGAAACCTTCGTATAGGCAAGCGCGACTATCTGCCGTTTGAGGCATGTGAATATGTTGAAAGTTTTTTGCACTTCAAACCATTTTTGTCTATTATAACAAATGTTGAAGAGGACCACCTAGATTATTTTAGTGGTATTAATCATATTATATCATCTTTTAAAAAATTTGCAAGCCTTACATCGCCACTTGGATGCATTATTGTTTGTTCTGATGATAAAAACACCTCTGCAGTTGTGCAAAATGTAGATAAAAAAGTCATAAAATATGGAATCGAAAGTCCTGATGCAAAATTTTCTGCAAAAAATATTGTATACAGGGAAAACGGCTGTGCAAAATTTGATATAACTCATCTGGATGACACCGTTGTTTCAGTAGAGCTGAATGTTCCGGGCCGCCACAATATTCTCAATGCAATTGCAGTTACTGCAGCGGCTGACTTTTTGGGGTTAGATATGTCGGCAGTCAAATCGGGGCTTGAGGGCTTTGGCGGTACAAAGCGCAGGTTTGAGCATATAGGTACAGTTAATGACTGTGAAATAGTTGACGATTACGCACACCACCCGACAGAGATTAAGACTACCCTGGAGACAGCAAAGCGTATGGGCAAAAAACGCGTATGGGTTGTCTTTCAGCCGCACACCTACAGCCGAACAAAATCACTCCTTGGCGATTTTGCAGAGGTTTTAAAAATTGCAGACAGAGTAATGATATGCGACGTGTATCCCGCACGCGAAAAATATGACGGAACCATCCACTCGTGTGATTTGGCAATTAAAATTCCAAATGCCATATATATGTCAGACACAAATGCAATTACAAGATATCTGCAAAGCAATATTGGAGCTGATGATATACTATTAACAATGGGGGCAGGGGATGTCTATAAAATCGGATATGCCCTTTGCGGCAAAAATACCGAGGAGGACTGATAAAATGACAGTTTCGGAATTATTAAAGGCGGATAAAATCACGGTTTCGTGTGAGCTTTTCCCGCCAAAGAAAGGCGGAGAGCTGACAGCAGCAAAGCAAACCGTTGCCGAAATGGCAAAGCTTTCTCCTGCGTATATGAGCGTTACATACGGAGCGGGAGGGACAAATTGTGATAACTCAATCGAGGTGGCAAACGAGGTTCAGAATGTGAACGGTATTCTCGCTCTGGCCCATTTGACCTGCGTTGCATCTGAGCGTGACAGAATAAAAGAGGTTCTTAACCAACTTAGCTCGCTTGGGATAAACAACATTCTTGCCCTTCGCGGTGATATGCCTGCAGACGGGAGTGCTGTGCGCTCGAAGAGTTTTTCACACGCATACGAGCTTATGCAGGAAATAAGAGCCTTTGGTGGATTTTGTGTGGGCGGTGCGTGCTATCCCGAGGGTCATCCCGAGGCAGAGTCGCTTGATGCCGATATCGAGCATCTTAAAATCAAAGCAGAGTGTGGCTGTGAATTTTTGACATCACAGATGTTTTTTGATAACGACACGTTTTACAGCTTTATGTATAAGCTCCTTCGTGCAGGCGTAGACATACCCGTTACTGCAGGTATTATGCCCGTCACAAATGCAAAACAGATAAAACGTATATGTTCGCTCTCGGGCGCGCAGCTCCCGAGGCGTTTCCGCGCAATAGTAGAGAGATTTTCAGATAACCCCGAGGCGATGCGGCAGGCGGGAATTGCATATGCCACAGAACAGATAATAGATTTGCTGGCAAACGGAATAAACAATATACATATCTATAGTATGAACAACCCCAAGATAGCGGGCAGTATAATGGCGAATTTATCGGAAATTCTGAAATAGAGCATAAAAAAGGAGATGTGAAAATCACATCTCCTTTTTATATTTTTCAAGCATTGCCTCTACTTCTTCTTTTGTTTTGATGCTGAAAAATGCAAAGGTTTTTGTCAATGATTTTTCTATCATTTCGATACCCTTTTCCTTTTCGCCAAGCTCAATCAGAACTTTTCCGTAGCCGTAGTATGCTTCCGGAAAGTGCGGTTCTGGCTCACGGGCAAGCAATTCCTCATAAAGCTCTCTTGCCTTTTCCAAATTGCCGCTCTTTGCATACGAGTCTGCAAGGTTATCAAGTATGATGTTATCGTCGCTGTTATACTCATATGCCTCTTGATTGAATTTAAGTGCCTTGTCAACGTCGCCCTTGATGTTATAGAATATTCCAAGATTTTGATATATTACCGTAGTCTTGTAGTTTGCAGCAATGACCTCTTCAAGAGCTTCTATTGCGTCGTCAAGATATCCCTGTTTCCAGCTTGCAAGGGCAAGAAGATTTTTCAGCTGATATCTTGCCGCGCTGTCTTCCTTGGTGTAAGGCAAAAGCCCGCGCAGAATAAGCTGACCCTTATCAACCTCGCCGTCGCGCAGGAGAGCGTAACCGTAAAAGGTCTTGTTTTTTGTGCTCATATTGCCAACCTTATCTGCAACATTATATACTTTAAGCGCCTTTTTGTAATTTCCCTTTACATATAAGCTCTTGGCATAAAAGGCTACAATGTTTGCCCTGTTTACAACTATAACAATAAGCACAATGCAAAGAATTATACGCCACAACTCAATTCCGAAAATCTGCATCTTTACCCGCTCCTAAACCAAATTATTTACTGTTCTCGGATAAGGCAATACATCGCGTATGTTGCCCATACCTGTAAGGTACATAACCGCACGTTCAAACCCAAGCCCATAGCCCGCGTGCTTTGTTCCGCCAAAACGGCGAAGGTCAAGGTAATGTGAATAATCCTCTTCGGCAAGACCCATTTCTGCCATTCTCTTTGTCAATACGTCTATGCGCTCTTCTCTTTGGCTTCCGCCGATTATTTCGCCAATTCCGGGGACAAGACAGTCCATCGCTGCAACTGTCTTACCGTCTTCGTTGAGGCGCATATAAAACGCTTTTATTTCCTTGGGATAATCAGTTACAAATATCGGCTTTTTGAAAACTTCTTCTGTAAGATATCTCTCGTGCTCGGTCTGAAGGTCGCAGCCCCAGCTGACAGGATATTCAAATTCCTTACCGCTGTTTTTAAGCAGCTCTATCGCCTCCGTATAGGTCACTCTGCCAAAATCATTTGAAACCACGTTTGTAAGACGCTCGATAAGGCCCTTGTCAACAAAATTGTTGAAGAAATTCATCTCCTCGGGTGCGTTTTCCATAACATAGTTTATTATAAATTTGAGCATATCCTCAGCCAGTGCCATATTGTCGTTAAGGTCCGCAAAAGCAATCTCGGGTTCTATCATCCAAAACTCTGCCGCGTGCCTTGTTGTATTGGAATTCTCTGCGCGGAAGGTCGGGCCAAAGGTATAAATATCACCAAACGCCATAGAGAAATCCTCACCCTCTAACTGTCCGCTTACAGTCAGCGAGGTTTCGCGCGAGAAGAAGTCGCGGCTGTAATCAATGGCACCTTCTTCGGTTCTTGGCAGGTTGTCCATATCAAGAGTTGTTACCCTGAACATCTCGCCTGCACCCTCGCAGTCACTCCCCGTTATCAGCGGGGTATGAACATATACAAAGCCTCTCTCGTTAAAGAACTTGTGGATTGCATATGCAATAAGCGAACGAACGCGGAAAACTGCCGCAAACGTATTTGTTCGTGCACGCAGATGTGGAATTGTGCGCAGATATTCAAAGGAATGACGCTTTTTCTGGAGGGGATAATCAGGCGTGCTTGCGCCTTCTATCTCTACGCTTGTTGCCTTAACCTCAAACGGCTGTTTTGCATCAGGCGTCAAAACCAAAACACCCTTTACTCTGAGCGCCGAGCCAACGTTCAGCTTGGCAACCTCTTTAAAGTTAGAAAGAGTTTCTTCTTCTATTACAATCTGTAAATTCTTGAAGTATGAACCATCGTTAAGCTCAATAAATCCAAAATTTTTGGATATGCGAAGTGTTCTTGCCCAACCGTTTACCTCAACAGGCGTCCCGTCTGCCTGCGCTGTCATAAATAACTGTTTTATCTTCATATATGACTATCCTTTCTTTAATATTCCTTTATAAGTTCTGCTCTGGGATACCCTCTGCTGTAGTCTACACTCGAGATATAAAACCCTCTGCCGTAGTAAAATCTGATAAGTGCTGTTACCTTAGAGCAGGTATGGAGCCGCAAAAGCTTAACCCCGTGCTGTTTCATAATTTTATCAACAACGCTCATAAGAATTTTCCCGATACCGCTGTTTCTGTGAGAGTCATCAACGGCAAAGCGGCTCAAATACGCCTCATTGTTATCCAGAATTTCCACTCTCACCGCTCCTACAGGCTCATCATCTTTTCTTACCACAAAAACGTCTTTTGTTTCAATATCACGTTTTATATCATCATACGTTTCGTTAAGTGCGGCGATGTCAAAGTCAAGTCCTGCATCCTCGCAATATTTAATAAAAGCATGACGTGTAATTTTGTGTATTGCGGGAATATCTTCTTCGGTTGCGACTTTAACTTCAAAAGCATAAAGGTTTTCCATATATATCCGTCCTTTCTTACCGATTACCCATTACAGCCGCAAGGACTGCCTTTTGAGCATGGAGTCGGTTTTCTGCCTCGTCAAATATTACCGAGCGGGGTCCGTCGATTACATCCTCTGTAACCTCATATCCGCGGTATGCGGGCAGGCAATGAATAAATATACTGTCCTCTTTTGATTTTGCAAATAAATCCGCGTTTATCTGATAATCCTTAAAGATTTTGATACGCTCTGCCTTCTCTGCCTCTTGTCCCATACTTACCCAAGTGTCTGTGCAAACAACATCTGCACCGCTCATTGCTTCAATCGGGTCATATGTGATTGTGATATTGCTTCCTGTCAGCTTTGCGTCCTCTTTGGCAGTTTCGACAATTTCGGCGTTTGGCTCATACCCCTTGGGTGTTGCAACGGCTATATCCATTCCTGCCTTTGCACAGCCGTAAAGGAGTGAGTGGGTCATATTGTTTCCGTCACCGATGTATGCCATCTTCAAGCCCTCAAGTCTTCCTTTGTGCTCATAAATAGTCATCATATCCGCCATAACCTGACACGGATGCAAAAGGTCAGTAAGTCCGTTTATAACGGGTACACTTCCAAACTCAGCAAGGTCAAGTACATCCTGATGCGCATATGTTCTTATCATTATTCCGTCTACAAATCTGCTCATAACATTGGCGGTATCATAAATGCTCTCGCCTCTTCCAAGCTGAATATCGTTAGAGCTTAAGAATATCGGATATCCGCCAAGCTGATACATTCCCGTTTCAAAGGATACTCTTGTGCGGGTTGATGATTTTGTAAAAATCATCCCGAGAACCTTACCCTTTAAAATGGGGTGTTCAATCCCCGCCTTTTGCTCTGCCTTCAGCTTTGCGCCCAAATCAAGAAGGTGATGAAATTCATCAACCGTAATATCGTGTATGCTTATAAAATGCTTAAGACTCATATTTTCAACCCCCCGTTATATATTTTCTAAAACCTCTTCAAGAGCGGATACAAATCCGTCTACATCATTACGGCCTAAGATAAGAGGCGGTACTATACGAAGAACCTTTGCCCCTATACCGCCGACGATATAGCCCGCATCTCTCATATTTGATACAACTGTCTTTGCGATTTCGTCTTTAAACTCGACCCCTATCATAAGAGCCTGCCCCCGAACCTCTGCGATACAGTCCGTACACTCCGAGAGAGCCTCTAATTTCTCAATAAAGTATCTGCCGACACCCCGTGCGTTTTCAATAACACCATTATTTATAAGCTCGTCTATTACCACACAGCCCGCGCGCATTGCAAGCGGATTTCCGCCAAATGTTGTCCCGTGGTCACCGGGGGTAAAAGCGTCTGCAAATTTCTGCTTTGCCGCAAAGGCACCAACGGGAACCCCGCCACCAAGCCCCTTTGCCATAGTGAATATATCAGGCTCTATGCCATAATTCTGATGCGCAAACAAATTCCCGCATCTGCCTATTCCCGTTTGTATTTCGTCTACAATTAAGATTATGTCATTCTCTTCGCAAAGGCTTTTGATTTCATCGACATACTCTTGTTTAAGGGGATGCACGCCGCTCTCACCCTGTATAAGCTCAACCATTATTGCGGCAGTATTTTCGCAGACTGCCTCTCTTAATGCATCGATATCATTCGCTTCAACGTGGATAAACTTTTCAAGCAAGGGCCTATATGGCTTTTGGTATTTCTCCTGCCCTGTTGCCGCAACGGTTGCGAGAGTGCGCCCGTGGAAAGAATTTTTAAGAGTTATAATCTCATATTTATTATCTATGCCTCTTGATGTAAAATATTTCTTTGCAAGCTTTATTGCGCCCTCGTTTGCCTCGGCACCGCTGTTACAGAAGAAAACTCTGTCTGCACACGAATTTTGGGCAAGCATCTGTGCAAGTTTTGCCTGTTCTTCGCCGTAATATACGTTAGATACGTGAATAAGCTTTGTAATCTGGTCGCAAAGCTCTCTGCAAAGCCTCTCGTGACCATACCCCAAGCAATTTACAGCAATTCCCGCAAAGAAATCGCGATAGACTTTGCCGTCTGTTGCTGTAAGCTCTATCCCCTCGCCTTTGGTAAAACAAAGAGGGGTGCGCTCACCAAAGGTATTCATATAATATTTTGCGTCAAGTGCTTTAATCTCTTCAAGCGTCATAATCCCATCTCTTTTCAAAATTCATTTATCCTTTATTGTAGCATATATTTCCTTAAATTGCAAGACTTCGTTTGGCGTTTTTACATCAATATTGTAAAACCATATCAGAAAATTAAATTATGTTCAAAAAAATATTGACAAAGCAGTAAAAATGTATTAAAATATAGGTGCATGGAGATGAGGAGTGCACTTATTTATTTTGGAATAAGTGCACTTTTTATATTTTTATAATTTATAACTTGGAGGAGAGAAAATGGTAAAGAAAAATGTTGTAGATTGGAACACCATTACCAACTTTGTGATTGATTCATTTGTTGGTTACGGAATCCCTGAGGAAGACGCTAAGATTTGTGCAGATGTCCTTTTGGAATCTGACAAAAGAGGTATAGAGTCTCACGGGGTAAATAGGTTCAAACCTATATATCTTGACAGAATAAGGGATGGTATTCAAAACCCTGTTACTAACTTTGAGATAATCAAAGAAACCCCTGCTACAGCAGTAGTAGACGGTCACGACGGAATGGGTCAGGTTATAGGCTATAAGGCTATGGAAATGGCTATAAATAAGGCTAAAGAATATGGTATGGGTATGGTAGTTGTAAGAAACTCTTGTCATTACGGAATTGCTGGATATTATGCAAGTATGGCCTGCAAAGAGGGTTGTATAGGTATGACAGGAACAAATGCACGCCCGTCTGTAGCTCCTACATTCGGAGTTGAGGGAATGTTTGGTACAAACCCTCTCACAATAGGTATCCCCACAGATGAGGATTTTGACTTTATTCTTGACTGCGCATCATCCATTACACAAAATGGTAAGGTTGAGTATTACGAGAGAATAGGCGAGGAAATTCATCCCGGAACCATTATCGGTTTGGACGGACAGCCTGTAGAGGGAGATGCTGGCGAAGCTCTCCGAATGATCAGAGGTGGCACTGCGGCACTCACAACTCTTGGCGGTATCGGTGAGGCTCTTGGCGGATACAAGGGTTACGGTTATGCTATGGTTGTAGAGTTGCTTTCAGCTGTTCTTCAGGATGGTTCATACGGAAAGGCTCTCGACGGCAAAGACGCACAGGGTAATAAATCTCCTTATCATCTGGGACATTTCTTCATAGCTATTGATACAAATCATTTCCTTGGAGAAGAGCTCTGCAGAAAGAAAGCCGGTGAAATTATCCGTTCTGTAAGAAACTCAAAGAAAGCTCCCGGGGCAGAGAGAATATATTCAGCAGGAGAAAAGGAACATCTCGTACGTCTGTCCAGAGCGGACGGTGTTCCTATCAATGAGTCTGTTCAGAAAGAAATTATGGCTGTCCGCGATGAGCTCGGCCTTACACAATATAAGTTCCCATGGGAGGATTAATCAATGGATATCAGACAGAGATCTCTAGAAAAGCATTATGAGTGGAATGGAAAGATAGAGGTTGTTTCCAGAGCACAGATTAATACAAAAGAAGATTTGTCACTTGCATACACACCCGGTGTTGCAGAGCCTTGCCTGGTTATAAACAAGGATATAGATAAATCCTACGAGCTTACACGCAGATCAAACCTTGTAGCAGTTGTTACAGATGGTACAGCAGTTTTGGGACTTGGCGATATCGGTCCGGAGGCAGGTATGCCTGTTATGGAAGGAAAATGCACACTCTTTAAGGAATTTGCCGATGTAGATGCGTTTCCTCTTTGCATAAAATCAAAGGATGTTGATGAAATAGTTCGTACTATATATCTCCTTTCCGGAAGTTTTGGAGGAGTTAATCTTGAAGATATATCTGCTCCGCGTTGCTTTGAAATAGAAGAAAAACTTAAGGAAATATGCGATATACCTATATTCCATGACGATCAGCACGGCACAGCAATAGTTGTGGCTGCAGCGCTTATAAATGCACTTAAGCTTGTAAAAAAGGAAATAAGCACGGTAAAGGTTGTCATAAACGGTGCTGGTTCAGCAGGAATTGCCATAGGAAAACATTTGATGAATATTGGCGTTAAAAACCTTACATATTGCGATAGATTTGGTATAATAACCCAGGGCGATCCCAACAACAACAGTGCTCAAGAGGAAATTTCAAAGGTAACAAATTTAGAAAACAAAAAAGGAACTCTTGGGGATGCATTGATGGGAGCAGATGTTTTTATAGGTGTATCGGCTCCAAATCTTGTTACACCTGAAATGGTAAAATCCATGGCAAACGATGCCATACTCTTCCCAATGGCAAACCCCACTCCTGAAATTATGCCTGATCTTGCAAAGAGTGCAGGGGCAAGGATTGTTGGTACAGGAAGATCGGATTTCCCGAATCAGATTAACAATGTTCTGGCATTCCCCGGAATATTCAGGGGTGCTCTTGATTGCAGAGCAAAATGCATAAACGAAGAAATGAAGGTTGCTACCTCATATGCTTTAGCATCACTTATTCCTGATGATGAAATAAGCGAAGAAAATATTATTATATCAGCTCTTGACAAGAGGGTTGCACCGGCTGTTGCAGAGGCAGTTGTTAAAGTTGCCAGAGAAACAGGCGTAGCGAGAATCTAAAATATTAAGGCTCAAATCAAAATTTTGATTTGAGCCTTTTTAATAGTTGAAACTTGATGATATTTATGGTATAATATAATGAATTGCACCATCGGTGCATTAAGTTACATTACATACTCATAAGATTGTATAGGTGCCGTATTTTCAGGCGAAAAACGAGCAGGGCATATTGTCCTGCTAAAAAAGGAGATGCATTTATAGTGATTAACAAAAACACAGGCAGGAACCACAGTTTTACTCTCAGAATGCTCGCGCTGTTTATTTGCGCCGTAATTTCTATCGCAGCTTTTTATCCGCCTGCAGTCCGCAGTGTAAGTGCGGTGGAGGATACAGAGCTTCGAGGCGTGTGGGTATCAGTTGTTGCAAACATTGACTACCCGTCAGCCCCTACCACGGACACATCAGTTTTAAAAGAAGAGCTTATCGAAATACTTGATAACTGCAAGGCGATGGGCTTTAACGCAGTATTCTTTCAGGTTCGCCCAAGTGCTGACGCGCTCTATAAATCAGAAATTTTCCCGTGGTCAAGATATCTTACAGGCACACAAGGCCTCGCCCCGAGTGATAACTTTGACCCGCTCGCTTTTGCAATCCAGGAGGCACACGCAAGAGGGCTTCAGCTTCATGCGTGGATTAACCCATACAGAATAACAAACTCGTCATCGGAAAATGACCTTCTCGCTTCAAACAATCCCGCGGTTTTAAACCCCAATCTTGTGATGACCGACAGCAATGGGAAGATGTATTTTAACCCCGGTGACAGCGCATCTATTGAGCTTATAGTAAACGGGGCGCTAGAGATAGTTGAGAATTATGATGTTGACGGCTTGCATATGGACGATTATTTCTATCCCGACGCAAGCTTTAACGATGATGCTACGTATTCGTATTCAAAGGACGAATATCCAAACCGCGATGATTGGCGAAGAGCCAATGTTGACAAGCTTGTGCGCACACTTGATGAGAGACTCCACAAAGCCGACCCCGATATAAGCTTTGGTATCAGCCCGCGCGGAATTTGGGCAAATAAAACCGAGATGCAAGATGGCAGCGATACAGCGGGCGGCGGCTCCTACAGCAAGATTTATGCAGACTCAAGGGCTTGGGTTAAAAACGGCTGGGTAGACTATATTATGCCGCAGATTTATTGGAATATTGGATATGAAATCGCGGATTATACCACACTCTGCAATTGGTGGTCAGACGTTGTTCGGGGCACAGACGTAAATCTCTATATCGGCGAGGGCGCATATCGCACAACATCAAGCACCCTCCCCGCGTGGACGGGCGAAAATGGTACAAACGAGCTTCGCACACACATCCTAAACGGCAGAGAAAACCCAAGCATCGGTGGTTATTGCTGCTTTACATATAACGATTTTCTTGAAAATCCGTCTATATATGCACTTATGCAGGAAGTAAACAGCACTGATGCCACTCCGCCCGAAAACGCCGTTTCTGTGTCAGGGGATAATGCCTCTGAAGATGTTCAGGAGAATACCGTTCCACCTACTCTCGACAATATGTCAAACACCGACGATTATGTTGTTCCGACAATCGGAGGGAAGTATGTAAATAAATTTACAGATATGGACGATTATTGGTGGGCAATGGATGCGGTAAACGCCCTTGCCGCACAAGGCGTAATAAAGGGCAGAAGTGAAACCGAATTTGACCCCGACGCAAATATAACGAGAGCGGATAATACTGTTTTGCTGCTTAGAATTCTTGGTAAGACAGCGGAATTTACCGATAATTTTGACGATGTTTATAAGGGTGCCTATTACTACAACGAAATTGGCGTAGCACGCGCACTCGGAATTGCATCAGGCGTTGGTGATAACCGCTTTGACCCCGACGCACCTGTTCGCCGACAGGATATGGCGACCCTTGCATACCGTGTTATGAGCCGCGAGGGTATATTGACATCTATCCCGAACACTGCAGTTCTTAATAAGTTTACAGATGCTGATTATATTGATTTCTATGCGCGCGAGGCTATTGCGGCATGCATAGACAGCGGATTGATGAGCGGCTACGGCGACGGAACCATAAATCCGCAGGGCAATGCAAGCAGAATTGAGGTTGCACTCTTTATCCATCGTATATCAGAGTTAATGAAATAATTTATGCTATGACAAAAGCGGAGGCGTGAAATTACGCCTCCGCTTTTTTGCGCAAAAAAAACGAAGGTGTAAAATTTACACCTTCGTTTTAAAATGCATTTATTAGTTGTTGATAGCCGCCTGTGCCGCTGCAAGTCTTGCAATCGGAACACGGAAGGGTGAACATGAAACGTAGTCAAGTCCAATCTTGTGGCAGAATTCAACAGATACGGGGTCACCGCCGTGCTCACCGCAGATACCAACGTGGAGCTTTGAGTTAACGGGCTTACCAAGTGTGATAGCCATTTCCATAAGCTTACCAACGCCTGTCTGGTCGAGCTTTGCAAACGGGTCGTTCTCAAAGATTTTTGCATCATAGTAAGCATCGAGGAACTTACCTGCATCATCTCTTGAGAAGCCGTATGTCATCTGTGTAAGGTCGTTTGTACCGAAGCAGAAGAATTCAGCTTCTGTTGCAATCTCGTCAGCTGTCAGACATGCTCTCGGGATTTCCATCATTGTACCAACCTCATAAGCAAGCTCTACGCCTGCAGCTGCGATTTCTGCATCTGCTGTTTCTACAACAAAGTTCTTAACATACTTGAACTCTTTGAGGTCGCCGGGAAGCGGGATCATAATCTCGGGAACAAGGTTCCAGTCGGGATGTGCCTTCTTAACATTGATAGCCGCGCGGATAACAGCCTTTGTCTGCATCTTTGCAATCTCGGGGTATGTTACAGCCAGACGGCAGCCACGGTGTCCCATCATCGGGTTGAACTCGTGGAGGCTTGAGATAAGAGCCTTAATATCCTCAACGCTCTTACCCTGTGCCTTTGCAAGTGCCTGGATGTCAGCTTCCTCGGTCGGAACGAACTCGTGGAGAGGCGGGTCAAGGAATCTGATTGTAACAGGATTTCCTTCAAGCGCCTCGTAGAGAGCCTCAAAGTCGCCCTGCTGATAAGGCAATATCTTTTCAAGAGCAGCTTCTCTCTCTTCAACTGTGTCTGCACAAATCATTTCGCGGAAAGCAGCAATTCTCTCTGCCTCAAAGAACATATGCTCTGTACGGCAAAGACCGATACCCTCTGCACCAAGCTCGCGAGCCTTCTTTGCATCTGCAGGAGTGTCAGCGTTTGTACGAACCTTAAGTGTTCTGAACTCGTCAGCCCACTGCATAATTCTGCCGAACTCGCCTGCGATTTCAGCGTCAACAGTCGGGATAATTCCGTCGTAGATGTTACCTGTTGAACCATCGATTGAAATGAAGTCGCCCTCGCTGTAGGTCTTACCTGCAAGAGTAAACTTCTTGTTTTCTTCGTCCATATTAATCTCGCCCCAACCTGATACGCAGCAAGTACCCATACCACGAGCAACAACGGCTGCGTGAGATGTCATACCACCACGAACTGTCAGGATACCCTGAGAAGCCTTCATACCTGTAATATCTTCAGGTGATGTTTCAAGACGAACGAGGATAACCTTCTCGCCTCTTGCGTTCCAGTCTTCCGCGTCCTCAGCTGTAAATACAACCTTACCGCAAGCAGCACCGGGAGATGCGCCAAGACCTCTGCCTGCAGGAGTTGCAGCCTTGAGAGCCTTTGCATCAAACTGCGGGTGGAGAAGTGTGTCAAGGTTTCTCGGGTCGATCATTGCAACTGCCTTCTTCTTATCAATCATACCCTCATCAACGAGGTCACAAGCGATTTTGAGAGCAGCCTTTGCAGTTCTCTTACCGTTTCTTGTCTGAAGCATATAGAGCTTTCTGTTCTCTACAGTGAACTCCATATCCTGCATATCTCTGTAGTGGTCTTCAAGGATTGCACATACCTTGTTGAATTCTTCGAATGCTTCGGGGAACTTGTCTGCCATCTCAGCGATAGGCATAGGTGTACGAACACCTGCAACAACGTCCTCACCCTGTGCGTTAACAAGGAACTCACCCATAAGACCTCTATCGCCTGTAGCGGGGTCACGGGTAAATGCAACACCTGTACCGCAGTCATCACCCATATTACCAAACGCCATCATCTGTACGTTAACAGCTGTACCCCATGAATAAGGGATATCATTGTCACGACGGTAAACGTTTGCTCTGGGGTTGTCCCATGAACGGAAAACGGCCTCTACTGCGCCCATAAGCTGTTCCTTCGGATCAGTCGGGAAGTCCTTACCAATCTTATTCTTGTACTCAGTCTTGAACTGACCAGCGAGTACCTTAAGGTCATCTGCTGTAAGCTCGATATCCTGAGTTACACCCTTTGCTTCTTTCATTTCGTCGATAAGCTGTTCAAAATACTTCTTACCAACTTCCATAACTACGTCAGAGTACATCTGGATAAATCTTCTGTAGCAGTCCCAAGCCCATCTTGCGTTGCCTGATTTAGCTGACATTGCCTCAACAACATCTTCGTTAAGACCAAGGTTGAGGATTGTATCCATCATACCCGGCATAGACGCTCTTGCACCTGAGCGAACAGATACGAGAAGAGGATTTTCCTTGTCGCCGAACTTCTTGCCGCAGATTTCTTCCATCTTAGCAATGTTTTCCATTATTTCAGCCTGAATAGCATCATTAATCTTGCGTCCGTCCTCATAGTACTGTGTACAAGCCTCTGTTGAAACAGTAAAGCCCTGGGGAACAGGAAGTCCGATTTTAGTCATCTCAGCGAGGTTTGCGCCCTTACCGCCGAGAAGCTCTCTCATTGATGCGTCGCCTTCTTTAAAAAGGTATACATACTTTTTTGCCATTGTTTTACCTCCAAAATATATATAAATTTAATTTATTTACAAACTTTATTTACTCTGTCGCAGTTTCGCAAAGAAATCCGACAAAAGTGCAGAACACTCGCTCTCCATTATACCGCAATAATATTCGGGTGATAAAAGAGGGGAGCGCGAGCTAAAGCAATCAAGGTTTGAAACCACACAACCGCCGATTTTGTCATATGCCCCAAAATACAGCCGCCTGATGCGTGCGTGCGATATTGCCCCGCAACACATTGCACAAGGCTCGAGCGTAACATAAAGGTCGCAATCTTCAAGGCGCGAATTGCCGAGCACTTTCATAGCCCTCTCTATCGCAATAACTTCTGCGTGGCGCAAGGAATTATTTTCCGCCTCACACATATTATGTGCCGCAGAAATAATTTTATTATCCTTTACAACAACCGCACCGACAGGAACCTCCCCCGCGTCTGCGGCGGCGCGTGCCATCTCAATTGCGGCTTGCATAAACTCATTTTGCATAGCAAACCCCGATTTGAAAAACGTTTTTTAAACGCGACAAATCCCCACATAGAGTATGCAGGGACTGTAGCTTTAAACCCTTCTTATTTCTGAATAAAAGCATCAAGCTCAGCAAGCAGGCTTGAGCAATCCTCGCCGTGAGCCTCAACCTTTATAGGCTTGGTGAGGTCAAGACTGAAAATACCCATAATTGACTTTGCGTCAACTACATATCTGCCCGATGTTAAATCTATCTCGTAGTCATATTTTGTAACCACATTAACAAAGCTTTTAACGTCATTGATTGAGCTTAAAACAACTGTAAATTCTGTCATTTAACTAACCTCCTAAAAATTTTCATATTTATACCTATTAAATTATACATTTTTTTCTTGCATTAGTCAATCAAAAATTATATAATAATTTCATAGATTTATCTTTGCAAATTTATGCAATACTCATAATATAGACTGAAATATAGGGAAAATCTATGAATTTGTAGGGGACGGCGTCCTCGACGTCCCGTTTGAATATTCAAAACCAAATGCAAAGGAGAGCCATAAATGACAGTTAAGTTTATCACACTCGGCTGCAAGACCAACATCTACGAGAGCGAGGCTATGGCACAGCTGTTTGAAGATGCGGGCTATACCGTAACAAAAGGAATAGCGGATATATGCGTTATAAATACCTGCACCGTAACGGGCACGGGCGCGGCGAAAAGCCTTAAACAAATCCGCAGAGCACGCCGCGAAAACCCAGATGCCATTCTGGCAGTTACGGGCTGTCTTGCTCAAACCGAAGCGGACAAGCTTCGGCAAGGGGAAAATATAGATGTACTTATCGGAAACCGTCACCGCGCGGATATAGTGGGGCTCTGTGAGGAAGCAATGCGCGGGAATAAAACCGATAAAATCGAGGACATACTAAAGGTCACAGAATATGAAGAACTCGGGATTGTTCACAGACAAAGGCGAATTCGCGCCGAAATCAAAATTGAGGACGGCTGTAACAATTTTTGCTCGTATTGTAAAATCCCATATGCAAGAGGTCCAGTCCGCTCGCGTGATATGGAACAAATCAGGCGCGAGGCAGAGGCTCTCGCCGCTGACGGATATTCCGAGATTGTGCTGACGGGTATACACATTGGCTCATACGGCAAGGACTTAAAAGAAGAAATTGGCTTAATCGACGTAATGGAAACCGTTGATAGCGCTTGCGGGAACGTACGTTTGCGTCTTGGCTCACTTGAGCCCGTTATGATAGACGAAAACTTTACAAAACGCGCAGCCGCCCTTAAAAGCCTTTGCCCCCAATTCCATTTATCACTGCAGAGCGGCTGTGATAAAACCCTGTCCTCTATGCGCAGACGTTATACCACAGAGGATTTCAGGAGGGCGGTTAAAAATCTTCGCTCGGCATTTAAGGATGCCGCGATTACAACCGATTTGATTGTCGGCTTTCCGGGGGAAACCGAGGCTGATTTTGAGGAATCAAAGCGTTTCTGCGAAGAAATCGGCTTTTCGCAGATGCATATATTCCCCTATTCCGTAAGAGAGGGAACGGCGGCGGCAAGCCTTGAAAATCACGTTTTGGACGAAGAAAAAACTCGGCGCGCCCATATAATGCTGGACATCGCGGCAAGGCTCAAGCGGGAATTTTACGAGAGCCATCTCGGCGCCTGCACCCCTGTGCTTTTTGAACAAAAGAGGGACGGTATGTGGAGCGGATTTACCGAAAATTATATGGAGGTTCGCGTGCAGAGCGAAAATGACTTGCGCGGACAAACAAAAAATGTTATACTTAAAAAGTATGATAAAATAAATGAATGCCTATTGGCAGAAGAGGAGAATTAAAAATGAATACACAGGTATCGGAAAACCCTGCAAAAAACCGAGATTGGAACACGCTGACCGTTGTTGCGGCTTTGCTTTCGGCAATCTATATCGCATCTAATGCGATGGCTGTAAAGGTCATATCAATCGGGGACTTGGCACTCTTTGATGCAGGAACAATCACTTTTCCCGCGGCGTATATGCTCGGGGATGTACTCACAGAAATCTGGGGCTTTAAAACAGCGAGAAAGGTTATATGGCTGACCTTTTTCTGCAATATTATTTTTGTTCTTTGCACGGCTCTCGGGCTTATACTGCCCGCGCCCGATTATATGCAGGCAACAACAGATGCCTACGCAATAATTTTCGGCTATGTGCCGAGAATAGTCATCGCATCCTTAATTGGATTTTTATGCGGTGAGCTTTCAAATGCGTGGGTAATGGCAAAAATGAAGAAACTTACGCAGGGCAAGCATATGTGGATGCGAACAATAGGAAGCTCTGCAGTCGGATACATATTTGATACGGTATTGTTTGTAATAGTAGCCTTTGGCGGAACATCACCTGCTCGCGACCTATTTACAATGATTACCATACAATATTTTGCAAAGCTCGCTATTGAGGCGCTTTGCGGCACACCGCTTGCATATGCGGCGGTGCGGTTTATAAAGAAAAGAAATACCAATTAATTCCTGAAAGGAAGGATTGCAAATGTACGATGGTTTTATAAAGGTTGCGGCGGCTACGCCCGAGCTTCGGGTTGCCGACGTTGAATTCAATGCAGAAAAATCACTTGAATGTATAAAATCTGCAGCAGAGCACGGGGCAAAATTGATTGTTCTTCCCGAGCTTGGCTTGACCTCGTATTCGTGCGGAGATTTGTTTTTTCAGACCAATCTCACAGACAGAGCAAAAAATGCTCTTATAAAGCTTGCATCGGGGACGGCAAAGCTTGATATTTTATCTGTTATAGGACTTCCTGTATTGCATTTTGGCAAGCTCTACAACTGCTCTGCCTTTGTAAAGGACGGAGAAATTCTCGGTCTTGCCACAAAGAGCAACCTTCCGAATTACGGAGAGTTTTGTGAGCCTCGGTACTTTAACACAATGGAAGAGAACTCAACCGTGAGCCTCGGTGACAAGGACATACCTATTGGACCCAAGCTCATATTTACAGCAAAGGATATGGTAGGTTTCTCCGTTGCTGCCGACATCTGTGAGGATTTGTGGGCAATGGCACCGCCAAGCAACGAGCACTGTGCAAACGGCGCAACCATTATCGTTAATCAATCTGCGGGCAATGAACTTGTCGGGAAGGGCGCGTGGCGCAAAAAGCTTGTAGAGGTCCAGTCCGCGCGGTGTGCAACAGTCTATATTTACGCCAATGCGGGTATGGGCGAGTCAACAACCGATTTAGTTTTTGCGGGTCACAATATGATATACGAGGCGGGCACGCTCCTTGCCGAGTCAAAGCCTTTCTCGGAGGGAATAATATATGCTGACGCGGATGTTCAGAAAGTCAGCCAAGAGCGCTGTCGTATTTCGTCATTCCAGAATAAATCCGACAGCCGTTATGAGAGAATTTTCTTTGATACAAAAATAAAAGAAACCAAGCTCCACCGCAAATTTTCACAGACGCCGTTTATCCCAAGCAATGCGGAGGATATCAAGACCCGTTGCGAAGAAATTTTCACAATTCAATATCACGCACTTAAAAAACGCCTTTCTCATATAGGCGCCAAAACAGTTACAATAGGTATCTCGGGCGGACTTGACTCGACCCTTGCCTTGCTTGTTACGGCAAAGGCGTTTGAAAGCCTCGGCTTATCAAAAGAGGGAATTATTGCAGTTACCATGCCATGCTTTGGCACAAGCGACCGAACCTACAATAACGCCAAGGCGCTTGTATCAATGATAGGCGCAACCTTGAGAGAGATAAACATAAAAGAGGCTGTGACTCTCCATCTTAAAGATATTGGCGCAGACATAAACTGTCACGACGTCACATATGAAAACGCACAAGCGCGCGAGCGTACGCAGATTTTGATGGATATTGCCAACAAAACGGGCGGAATAGTTGTAGGTACGGGCGATTTGTCCGAGCTTGCCCTCGGCTTTGCAACCTATAACGGCGACCATATGTCTATGTATGGCGTGAACGCCTCTGTTCCTAAAACAATGATGCGCCACATCGTAAAATATGTCGCGGATTTGGGCACAGACGAGTTTAAGGCTCTTCTTTATGATGTGGTAAACACACCCGTCAGCCCCGAGCTTTTACCGCCCGAGGAGGACGGAAGTATCGCACAACAGACAGAGGAAATTGTTGGACCTTATGAGCTTCACGATTTCTTCCTGTATTATATGGTAAGGTGGGGCTTTTCGAGGGAAAAGATTTTAAGAATTTGCTCTCTTGCATTTGCAGATGTATATGATATCGAAACAATTGCAAAATGGCTTGATATTTTCATAAGAAGATTTTACAACAGTCAGTTTAAACGCTCCTGTATGCCCGACGGCGTAAAGGTGGGCAGCGTTGCGCTCTCCCCGAGGGGTGCGTGGCGTATGCCGTCTGACGCGGTTATCCCAAGATAAAGAGGCAGTTTTGCAGGGAAAGGAAGAATTACTATGCTTGGAATTATAGGCGCTATGACTATTGAAATAGACGGCTTAAAAGGAATTATGACAGAAACAGAAGAAAAGACGATTTCAGGTATGACCTTTACACGCGGCAAGCTCTGCGGAAAGGATGCCGTTGTAACTGTATGCGGCGAGGGAAAAGTGAATGCGGCAATGTGCGCGCAGACAATGATTTTAACCTATGCGCCCGATATGATTATAAATACGGGCGTTGCGGGCGGTCTTGCAGACGGACTTAAAATTGCAGATATTGTTGTTGCTGATTGTGTTGTTCAGCACGATATGGATATGTCGCCTCTCGGTCACCCAATCGGATATATTTGCGGAGTTGACGGGGTTGAAATCCCCTGTGACAAAAAAATTGTGGCTACTCTTTCTGATTGTGTTGAAAGCTGCGGAATAAACCACATTTGCGGAGTCATCGCATCGGGCGACCAGTTTATCAACTCAAACACCAAAAAGGCACAGCTGATTGCTGACTTTAACGCAGCTGCGTGTGAGATGGAGGGCGGTGCAATCGGGCACGTCTGCTACAGAAACGATGTTCCGTTTGGAGTTCTTCGTGCAATATCGGACGGCGGCGACGATGCATCGCATATGTCCTTCCCCGAATTTGCGGCTCTCGCGGCAGAAAATTCAATAAAAGTTATAAGGCTGTTTGCAGAAAAAATTTAAATCAAAAAGGCACGGTTTTCCGTGCCTTTTATTATTTCCTATTCTGCATACATCGGGAAGAAGTCAATGCGAGGCTCTAAGAACTTAAGCTCGTGCTCTTTGCCACCCGCAAAATCATTCATTGTATCAAATATTCTGTCCCAGCTCCAGAAATCCTCGCCAAAGCCGAGGTACTGCCTAAGCATCTCTGTGCCCTTTGGTGCAATCGGGTGCATAAGCACCGCGGCAACCCTTACCATATGGAACGTATTTCTCACAACCTTTGCGCGAAGCTCATTATCGTCGGCTTTGTCCGCCTCGCCAATGTTCTTTGCCCAATACTTGTTGGCATTTCTTATATAGGTATCCATAAGGCTCATTGCTGTATGGAACTCGAACTTATACATCGCTCGCTCATACTTGAGGATAACCTCTTTGCCCTCGCGCAGAACATCCTCGTCTATCTCTCCTTGCGGAAGCTTGCAATCAAGATACTTTTGTGCGGTATAGAAGCAAGAGCGTGCAACTCTGTTAAATACATTAGAGAGAAGCTTGCCCTCTTTCATAACGGGGTCGGCGTCATTTTCATTCGCTGTCGGGTTAAGAGGCTTTGGCTGGAAGCTTACGCTCTTGAGCCCAAGACCGAGCCCGAGGAAGTGGGCGCGCAGATGCTCGGGCAGATAATATTCAAACAAATCCTCTGCCATCGGCGGTTTTACCGCCCCGCTGCTGCTTGCCTTTTTATTTAAGAACAGTATATGGTTGTTGGCAACAAGTGTCGGCATTTTTATCTGGTCATCAGCAGGGCGCGCTGTAAGCTTGTCCTTGCCTTGAGTTGCCATAAACAGAGCCGGCTCTGCTATACCATAGAAGTATATGTTATCCTGACCGATAAACTGATAAACCTCAGATTCATCAGAGCACCAATATCTCTTCCATTCATCATCGCTCTCGCCCTTACCTTTAAGATATGCCTTGGTAAACGAAATCGGCGCCCAGAGCGACTCGGGCCATACCCATATTGTAAGCCCCTCTTCGCCGTCCAGCACTGGTGCGGGTACGCCCCACTCGATATTGCCCGTAAGCCTGAATGGCACAAGAGTTTTACCCGCGCGGAAACGAATGTTGTTCGCGCCGAGCACTGCCCTTGCCTTATCTCTGTCGGCTAAATCCGAGAACTCAAGCGAAAATGATGTCTTGTTTGCCGCAGAGTCCATTGTATGTGTCGGAAGCTGCGCCTTTATCTGCTCGTAATCCTCTAAAAACTCGTTTTTTACGTATACAAGCGGAGGAGTCATAAATTCGCGGATTGTGTTTGCCACAAGCGGACGCACATTCTCTTTTTCGGAAATATCCTTGACATAATCCTCTAAAAGCTCTTTAAACTTTGTAAGGTCAATGTACCAGTTTGCAACATCACGCATCTCGGGGGTATCGCCCGTCAGCGTGCTTTTCGGGTCTATAAGCTCTTCGGGCATATACTGATGTCCCATCGAGCATTCGTCGGCATAGCCCTTATCAGAATTACAGTTTTCAACGGGGCATTTTCCCACAACCTGTCTGCCGTTTAGAAACTGTCCCGCCTTTGCATCATAGAACTGTGAGGTCACAAGCTTTTCAAGATGCCCGTTTTCGTACCACTTTTCCATAAGCTCACGGCTGAGCTCTCTGTGGATTTCTGCAGTTTCGCCAATTCCTGACGCACCAAAAAGGTCAAGACTTATTTCGTACTTCTCAAGGGTTTTCTTCTGGCTCTCGTGGTTTTCGCGCACAAAATCCTCAATTGTTCCGCTGTAGCCTTCCTCGCAAAGCTTTCTGTAGCTCTCTGCAATCGGCGAGCCGTAACAGTCTGTGCCCGATACAAATATGACATTTTCTGCGCCTATTCTGTCGCGCAAAAATCTCGCCATTGCATCCGCGTGCACAAACATTCCGCCGACATGCCCAAAGTGAAGCTTTTTGTTACCGTAGGGCATACCGCCTGTAACAACCGCTCTCTTGGGGAATTTCGGTCTTTCCATATCAAATATATTTTGTTTTTCCTTGCGGAACTCTCTGCCGTCACCCATTTATTTTGCCTCCTCTAATCTCTTGCGCATTGCGCCCTCTCCGATTATATGGCATATCTCCCACAAATCAGGCGAGTTTGTCCGCCCGGTGAGCGCAACACGGATAACATTGCTGACATCTGTGATGCTGCCCTTATACATCTCGGGGTTCTTCTTATAATCCTTGGGCTTTATTGCATAGCCAAGGTCCCCCGTGATTGTGCGGACCTTCTCGAACCACTCTGAATTATCATCATTATGATTATACCCTGAAAGGTATCTGTCTATAATCTCTGCTCTGTCGCCTGCGCTGACGTTCTCGGGGAAGTCATTTTCCATCTTCAGGCTCTCGTCATAATAAATCGATAAAAACTCTCTTGCCTGACGCCAGTTCGTCAAATCCTTGCGCGGACGCGCGGCATCCCTGCCGACATTTATAGCCTTCTTGGTAAGCTCTGCATCCCTTGTAAAGAGTTCATAAAACTCCTTGTCATATTCAAAGAGCCAGTCGGACATCTTCTCATAAATATCATCGGGACTCATTCTGAAAATAAGCTCGCGGCTGATATCGTCAAACTTCATTATGTCAAAAAGAGCGCCTGAATTACTCATCTTTTCAAGAGTGAAGTCAAATTCGTCTATATCGCGGTCTATGTTCTCAGCGCGCCATTCCTCAAAATTGGAATTGAGAACCGTCATAAGATATTCCCATACGGCTTCCGGCAGATAGCCCTCTGCGCGATAGTATTCAAGTCCAAGCTCGGGGTCTTTTCTCTTTGACAGCTTACGCTTTGTTTCCCCGTCCATCTTCATCAAAACAGGGGTATGACAGAATACGGGTCGCTCCCAACCGAGCGTGTCAAAAAGCTGTGCGTGCATAGGAAGTGTAGAGAGCCATTCTTCGCCTCTTACAACGTGGGTTGTATGCATAAGGTGATCGTCTACAACGTGTGCAAAATGATAGGTCGGTATTCCGTCCGACTTTAAAAGCACAAAATCCTGATAATTTTCCTGAAGCTTGAGCGTCCCGCGAATTCCGTCAAAAACTTCTACTGTATTTTCTATATTTCCGTTTGAGCGGAAACGGAGAACGTATTCCTCGCCCGCATCAATTTTTGACTTTATTTCATCATAGGTGAGATTGCGGCAAACCGCCCACTCTCCGTAATATCCAAAATTCAGTTTTTTCGAAATCTGAGTTTCTCTCATTTCAGTCAGCTTTTCCTCGCTGCAAAAGCAAGGGTATGCCATACCGCGCTCTACAAGCGCCTTTGCAACGCACTGATATATGTCCTTGCGCAAGCGCTGACGATACGGTCCATACTCACCCTTATGTCCGTCGTTCTCGGTTACGCCCTCATCAAAGCTGATGCCAAAATACGCCATTGCAGAGAGTACAAGCTCAACCGCGCCCTCGACCTCTCTCTTTGCATCTGTATCCTCTACGCGAAGAAAGAACACGCCGCCGCTCTGGTGCGCAAGCCTCTCTCCTATTATTGCGTTATACAAGTTCCCAAGATGCACAAAGCCCGTAGGACTCGGCCCTATACGCGTCACCTTTGCCCCCTCGGGAAGCTCCCTTTTCGGATACATTTTTTCAAGCTCCTGCGGGGTCTTATCTATATGCGGAAACAAAAGCTCCGCCAGCTGTTTACAAGCCGCCAAATCATTATTCATCAAGGTTTCCCTCCAAGTAATGTTTTATCATATAATTTTACACTTTTTTGGGGAAAAAGTCAATACGCACAAATAATTTTATACTGCCTTAAAATTCAGAAAAATTTTTAAAAAAATTTTTTTACACCAAAAACCAAATATGTTGTTGAGGTAAATTTTGACTCCAACAATATTTTGTGGATATCCTTATTTTTCGGCCTTTTGATGCAAATTTTTCATAAATTTAGGTGTTGAATTATTTTGAATTATCTGCTATTATTAATGTTACAGAAATATTACACCAATAATTTCTTTGATTAATTTACTTGATGTAGGGGTGTCTGTTTTGTATACAAAACAGACATTTTGTGTGATAATATACAGGTTTTACAGCGATTTTAACGGGAGGATATAAAGGTGAATGAGTTAAACGAAATCTGGAACAGCGTTCTGTCGCAAATGGCAGAGGAGGTTTCTGCGGTGTCCTTTGACACATGGATAAAGCCCATAAAGGCAGTAGACCTCAGCAGTGATACTATCACTCTGTCTGTCGGCAGCAGCCTTAATAAAAATATGATAATGACAAAGTTTCGGTCAATGATAGAGAGCTGTCTTGAGCTTGCCGCTGACCGTTCCTTTGAGCTTAATGTAATTGTCGAAAACGATACCGCTCTCGCAACAGAAGGCGCGGAAAAAGCAGAGGACCCGATTAACCGCGGGAGCACGCTTAATCCAAGATATTCCTTTGACAGCTTTGTTGTCGGCGGAAACAACAACCTTGCACACGGGGCGGCTCTCGGTGTTGCTGAATCCCCGGGGCAGAAATATAACCCACTTTTTCTCTACGGCGGTAGCGGTCTTGGCAAGACCCATCTTTTGCAGGCAATAGGAAATCGCTTTTCAGAGCTTTATCCAAACAAAAAGGTTCTCTATACCACGAGCGAGAAATTTACATATGAACTGGTTACCGCAATCCGCGAGAAAACCAATCAGGAATTCCGCAACAAATATCGAAACGTTGACCTTTTGCTTGTAGATGACGTTCAGTTCCTTGCAACAAAGGAGCTTGCGCAGGAAGAATTCTTCCATACCTTTAACGCAATATACGAGGCGGGCAACCAAATCGTGCTGACCTCGGACAGACTCCCGTCTGAAACCCCGCATCTGACCGACAGATTAAAGGGCAGGTTTCAAATGGGGTTACTCGCTGACGTTCAGCCGCCTGACTATGAAACACGTCTTGCCATACTTCGTGCAAAGATTGAGGCTGAATATTTTACTTTCGACGAAGAGATAATCGAATATGTTGCAAACAACATCCGCTCTAACGTCCGTGACCTTGAGGGCGCTGTCAAGCGCATACTTGCCTATGCGGGAATTGAGCGGACAAACACCATCTCGATAGAGCTTGCGCAAAAGGCGCTTAAGGAGATAATTTCGACACTTCCGCAGCGCAATATCACAACCGCTGTAATAATCGATGAGGTTGAAAAATATTACCATTTGCCAAAAGGCTCGCTTATAACCAAAAAGCGTTCAAACGACGTGGCATATCCGCGCCACATTGCGATGTATCTTGCAAGAGAGGTTTTAAACGAATCCTATCCCCAAATAGGTGAGGATTTCAACCGCGACCATTCTACTGTTATGAATGCTGTTAAAAAGGTGCGCGCAAACCTCAGCGGTGACGAGGAACTTGGCGAAAAGCTTCGCGAGCTTGTCAACAACATCCGCAAAAATTAACTTACGGAGAACTTTTATGAAACTCAATGATACTATTGCGGCGATTGCCACCCCGAGAGGTTCGGGAGGCATCGCCATTATTCGCCTGAGCGGTGAGAATGCGGCAGAAATTGCAGCAAAGGTGGCACATCCGTATAACAACAAATCTGTTACCGAGCTTGAGAGCCACAAACTGACCCTGAGCCGCATAACCACCCCGAGCGCGCCCGATTGCATCATAGACGAGGCTCTTGTTGCCCTTATGCGCGCCCCAAAATCATATACGGGTGAAAACGTCGTGGAAATCAACTGCCACGGCGGTTTTTTGGCAGCGGATAAAATCCTGACAAGCCTTCTTGAGAGTGGTGCGCGTCTTGCCGAAGCGGGGGAATTTACCCGCAGAGCGTTTATAAACGGAAAAACCGATTTAAGCGGTGCCGAGGCGGTTATGGATTTGATGAATTCAAGCTCAACGCCTGGACTCCATAATGCCGCGATGGCATTGACGGGCGCTCTTGCAGACAAGATAAATCATCTTCGCTCCGAGGTTATGCTGCTTGCGGCAAACGTTTCTGCAACTGCTGACTATCCCGACGAGGTTGACCCATTATCAAATGAGGAACTTGAGGAAAAGTTGTCGTATTTAGAGGCAGAGGTTTCAACTCTGCTTGGCGGCTTTGATACGGGCAAAATTCTGCGCGACGGTGTCCGCACTGCAATCGTGGGCAAGCCGAATGTCGGCAAATCATCAATCCTCAATGCTCTGCTCCGCTTTGAACGCGCAATTGTCACAGATGTCCCCGGCACTACCCGCGACACAATAGAGGAGCTTGCCGAGGTAGGAGGCATCGCCCTTCGCCTTATTGATACGGCGGGCATACGCACAGCGTCCGACGAGGTTGAGAAAATCGGTATTGAGCGCTCAAAGGAAAACATACGCACAGCCGACCTTTGCCTTTTTGTTATTGACTCATCAACCGAAATAACCGACGAGGATATGCAGATTGCAGAGGCTCTCAAAAGTAAACGCACAATTTTGATAATAAACAAAACCGATAAGAAATCTGTTATTTCGGATATAAGTCTGACAGAGGTTTTCGGAATTTCTCCCGAGGCTGTGATATATACCTCCGCTCCGAAAGGGGAAGAGGTCCGCGGGATTGACGCTCTTGAAGAGGCAATATCCGATATGTTTACACTCGGCAAGCTCAATGCAGACGAGGTATATCTTGCAAACGAAAGACAAAGAGATGCGCTCCTGCGCGCTCAGGCATCAATTAAAAACGCTATGAGCTCTCTTGCGGACTCTATGCCGTTTGACCTTCTGTTTATCGACCTTGAGGACGCCCTCTCCGCACTTGGCGAGGTTACGGGCGAAACCGTACAGGAAGAGATTATCGACAAGGTTTTTGAAAACTTCTGCGTAGGTAAGTAAGTGCGATGGGTTTGACGGGCATTTTGCCGAATAATGTTGGAATGGAGCTGTAAACGTGAAAAAAATATTAGTATTTCTTATTTTAATTATGGTATGTTCATCAAATGTTTTTGCTGCATCAACATATATAGACCAGGAAACAGGAACAGAAATTACCTTACCTGAAAATTGGTCAGAGGTTCCTCTTCTTCAAGAAAGGCAATATCTCGACGCAAAGTTTATGAATAAAAGCAGAACAGTAGTGATTACATATAGCAGTTATGATATTGCAACAGAAATCTTTTTAGAAGCAGAAACCGAGGAAGTTCGTAAATATCTAAATATGTCTGCCATGACTATTGAGGATGCAAAAGAACTCCTGAGTGGAGCAGGATACAGTAATATTGAAAAAGTAACATATAATGATGTTGATTATTTCAAAGCAGAACTAACACCCACTCTAAATGGGCAAGAATATGACATTGAACAGTTGCATTTTCTTCATTTTAATAATGGATGGTGCTATTATTTTTTAATTAACAAAACAGAATATTATGAGTATTATGATGATTTTAAATCTTTGATTGAAGGTGTTAAATACCCATATTCAGAGAAAATCGATGTTGATAATTCGGCTATGTCCAGCAATGCAAAAACAGCGTTATCATATTATGAGTTGTTTCAAAAGGGACCAACAGTATATGTTCCAATACTTTTAATTATGTTGCTGATTACCCTTATGGCATATGCAACATTCCCATTAGCCTTTGCCTTGATGCGAAAAAAGATTATAACCAAAGCAAAATACAATCTTTTTTGCTATGGTATCAATTTTGGGGTAATGATTTTCTTTATTTTAATAAATGGCAAGTCTTCTGGTAGTCCTTATTTTTTATGGACTTGTGTTTTCTCCATCGTAGGAACTAATATTTTAAAACGGAGACAGGTATTGGAAGGCTACCAACCCTCACCCCTGCTATTTCAAGATGAGGGTGAAGATTTGAATACTTCGTCATATAACATATCGGATGGAGATAAAGCTGATGAAAGCAACGAAACGGCACAAGTAAGTGTTTGTAAAAACTGCGGTGCCTCTATCCCGAATAACAGTATGTTTTGTCATAAATGTGGGACAAAAGTTTACGAGGAGGATTAGAAAATGAAAGTTTTAATTTGGTTTTTATGTATTTTAGTAAATGCAATAATAACAGCAGTTATAAAAGAGAATGGAATTATTCTAGGAGGAATTCCCACTGCGTTTTTAACTTTTGCAACTCTATCATTAGCATTTTTCCTGTGCAGAAAGTGGGACGAGTATAACCAGGTGAAAAACCCACAAAATGATAAATCACCGACTGATAATCAAAATGTCAAAAAGGATAAAATCAAGTTTTGCAGGAAATGTGGATTTGAATTAGTAAATGACAGTGAGTTTTGCAGTCAATGCGGTACAAAAGTTTACGAGGAGAATTAGAAAATGTCAAGTAAAAACAACAAACGTTCAGAATTAACTATATTGCGTAATCACAAGTACAATATCGCAGCTATGGAAGGCTTGGGTATGAAATGGTATAAGTTCAATATATACTTCAGGCTGTTTGCTGGCATAATCAGACTTTTGTCTGATATAGCAAGCGTTCCAATGAATTATGCCGATTTATGGGGAGTTAGTTGGAATATATCGGTATATCTTTGTTTTGCAATCGCATTGGATACGATTTTAATAGTAGGCACAATACTGACAAGACATTGGCTTGCGCACTTTAATAAAAAAGGAGTGCAATATTACTTTATAATTCAATATTTAAGCCAGGTTGTTGTGTTTGTAGCAATTCTTCTTCTTTTAGGATTTGACGAAGATACCTTTTCGCAAAACCTTGGCGAATTAATTGCTTATGGAATATTCTTTGCATTAGAATATAAATATTGGAAAAAACGTATTCATCTGTTTGACAATTTCAATCAGGGCACATATGCGTATAGTGACGATAGCAATGAGCAAACCGAAAATCCAAACCAAGTTAAGTTTTGCAGGAAATGTGGATTTGAATTAGTAAATGACAGTGAGTTTTGCAGTCAATGCGGTACAAAAATCCTTGCAAATACGGAGATGAATCAAAATGACGTGCTATAATTGCGGACATCTTTTGCCTGACGATAGTGAGTTTTGCCAGTATTGCGGTAAAAGAATAGAAAAACAAACATCAATTCAAGAAAATGCAACGCCAAAAGAAGAATTAAATCCTGTTATTAAAATTCAGACAGAAGAAGCTGTTAAGAATTTGAAAGAAAACAAAAAAGCGAAAAAATCAAAAGTTAGATTTTGCAAGTTTTGCGGTGGTCAAATTGATGCACAAAGCAAAAAATGCGTTGGTTGCGGAAAACAATATTTTAAAGGCGTAAAATTCAATAAGTTTTTGACTACGGTGTTGATTTTGTCTATTGTAATGGTGACATCCGTAATTTTGAATATTGTTCAACTTGTAGAAATAGAAAATCTTGCTGGAACTGTATCATCTCAAAAGCGTACAGTTTCCTCTCAAAAAGGCAAAATTTCCTCACTTGAAGAAAAAAGTAGTTACTACGATACGATTTGCAAAGAACTAAGTAATGGAAATATTGGATATGCTTCAAACAATTTCATGGCTAGCGAGAGCATAATTGTAGTAGATGAAAATGAGACGAATAGAAAGTTTACACTTACAGCTAACTGGCCAAATAGTGGCCACGTGTCTGTTTCTTATTCCGGCTACGCTGCCAGGGTTTCTTTTGATAATGATTCGTGGAAAACCTCTACCAAGATGACTGTTGAGCCTAATCACGAAGGTGTTACGGTGGCCACGTTTAGCAACGATGTGGATTCAAAAACTTTTAAGATTATAATAATTGTTACAAGCTAAATTTTTATAGTTTATGCAGATATGCTTGTTTCATTACTTGACACGAGCTTAAAGAAAGGATATACAAATGAGCGGGAATGTTTCAATTTCATTTGATTTTATAGATAAATATGTAAGATTTACCAAGCCCGAATATATTCAGGTTTATTTGTATGTCTGCTACCGCGTTGAAGCGGACGGGGTATTCCCCTCTGCTGACGAGGTTGCGTCGGCGCTTGACATATCCTCAGGGAAGGCAGAATTTATATTTGAATATTGGGCAAGCCGAAACGAATTTATCTCTCTAGAGGGCGGTTATTCCCTGAACAAGAGCCGTAATAGTTCAAAAACATCTGCTGACACCAAGCCGCAGAAAATCAAGAGAATTCTCTCCAGCAAGCCCTCGTACTCGCAACAGGAAATCAATATGGTTGCGACCCAAAACAAACAGATTTCGGGTCTTTTCTACCAATCCGAAACCATACTCGGCAAGGTATTGACAGCGTCGGAGATGGAAATGCTCTTTTCCTTTAATGACTGGCTCGGGCTTCCCGTTGAGGTTATAATGATGCTTCTCTCCTACGCCGCAAAAAAGGGTAAGACCACCAAGCGATATCTTGAAACAGTGGCGATTGACTGGGCAGACAAGGGGATAGATACATACGAGGCGGCAGAGGCATACGTTACCGAGCTTGAGGCGGTTGACCGCGCAGAAAACGCTGTGCGCTCCATTCTCGGCATTTATGACCGCGCCCTCACAACAACCGAGAAAAAATATATCCGTCTCTGGACAGACGAGCTGAAAATCCCGACAGAGCTTATCTCTATTGCCTATGACAAAACAGTTACATATACGGGCAAGCTCAGCTGGAGCTATATGGATAAGCTTCTCGGTAGCTGGATTGCAAACGGATATACAACAGTTGCCCAAGTCAAGGCCGCAGACGAGGAATTCTATCGCGGGGGCGGGAGAAAACCCAGCGAAAAAACCAAGAAAAGCAAGCTTAACAACTATGATGATGATAACAAATCCGACTATAAAGAATTAGAAGAAGAAATTCTTAAAATGATGCTCGACGAAACGGGCGTATAATAACTTAAAAGAGGTGATTGACTGTGGAATCTGCATACTCTCTTGCAAATACGGAAATTTCAGAAATTCGGAGAAAAAATAAAGAGGAGCTTCGCCGACGTGAAGCAGAGGTGCGTCTTGCCGCGCCCCAATTTGCAGAGGTTGAGGCAAAGCTTGCCGCGGGCGGAGTTGCCCTCGCTAAATGTGTTTTGGGCGGGACAAGTGACATTTCTGCAATCCGCAGTCATATAGAAGCCGCGCAAAGCGAAAAGGCAAAAATTTTAAAACAGCTCTCTCTTCCCGAAGACTATCTCGACGAAATCTATTCCTGCAATAAGTGCCGTGACACAGGCTTTGACAAAAACGGCGCGCGCTGTGAATGCCTGAAAAATATGATTTCAAAGCATATCGGCTCAAACTCAAACCTGACCTCGGCTATGCGCGGGCAAAGCTTTGAGAATTTTGATTTTGCAATGTTTGAAAAGCTCCCTGACATAAAGGGTCATTCTGCACTTGCGATTGCCAAAAAAATTTATGACAAGGGCCTCGATTTTGCAACAACCTTTGATGAAAATAAATCAAATCTTTTTATGTACGGAAGTGCGGGCACAGGGAAGACCTATCTTTCATCCTGTATTGCAAACAAGGCTCTCGAGAGGGGCTTTTCGGTGTACTATCAATCCGCTTTTCAGCTTCTTGACACATTGGAAAAGCTGAAATTCGGGCGTTTTGACGAGGATGAGGAAACAAGCGCGGAGTACGCCTCAAAATATGCCTATGATGTTGATTTGCTTATAATAGATGATATGGGAACGGAATTTGTAAGCGGATATTCGTCTGCGGCATTGTTTGATATCATAAATTCAAGACTTCTCAAAGGAAAGAGTACGGTAATATCCTCTAACTTGGGTCCGTCAAAAATCGAGGACATCTACGGCGGGCGTATGGCATCGAGGATTACAGGCTCGTTTGACGTTCTTGCCTTTGTGGGCGGTGACCTGCGGAGGCTTAAAAAGTAAATATCGCATACAAATTTGTAATAAGATAAATAAAACCGCTCATACATATATATATTAGATATATATGAAAGGCGGTTTTTGTTTTGTCAGATAATCAAGCATACACATATGACCATCTGTGGTCTGATATTGCAGAATTTAAAAAGCTGTATCGGGATATCCCCGTCTTTTCCATCGGAGAGAGCGTAGAGGGGCGCTCGCTCCTTGCGATAAAGCTTGGCTGCGGCACAAGACGGATTTTTTACAGCGGTGCACATCACGGGATGGAGTGGCTGACCGCAAAGGTGTTATTTAAGCTTGCATCAGACCTTGCTTCAGGGGAGCATAATGCAAACGAGCTCCTAAATGGTGTAAGTCTGTATATCGTCCCAATGGTAAACCCTGACGGAGTGCGCCTTGCAGCCGACGGAAATCTCTGGCAGGCAAATGCGCGCGGAGTTGACCTAAACCACAACTACGATGCAATGTGGCAGCTGTCTAAAAGCCTTGAGGCATCAAACGGAATTACAGAGCCCGGCCCCACGCGCTTTGGCGGAGAATATCCCGAATCAGAGCCCGAAAGCCGCGCCGTTGCAAACTTTACAAGGCAAAATAAATTTGATATGGTTATAGCCCTGCACAGTCAGGGCGAGGTTATATACTATGATTTCTGCGGAAGTGTCCCAAGCGGGACAGAAAATTATCTCGCTCGTTTTGAAAAAGTTTCCGAATACCGCAGAGATATGCCAAGCGGAATTTCTGCTTACGGAGGCTTTAAGGATTGGTTTATCAAACAGTTTAAAAAGCCCGGCTTTACAGTCGAAATCGGGCTTGGCGAAAATCCTCTGCCCCTCTCTGCGTTCGATGAGGTTTACGCAGGAGTTTTGCCGATTTTGCTCGAGGGCTTAAAATAGAAAACAGGGTTGCAATGCAACCCTGTTTTATTTATTTATATTTCGTAATCAAAGCTTCGGCGAACTCCCACTACCGAGCGGACATAATTTGCCGCCTTTAAATGCTCGGGGTTTTTCTGGTATCCCATAAGAGCCTCTTCGCTCTCAAACGAGCTGTCAAGGAGCAAATCGCCCGTAGACGACGCCAAATGCTCTACCTCGACCTTTATATCAATCAATCCGTCAATCTTGCCCTTAAGGTCTTCAAGCTCTGTCTTTATTTTATTTGACGCAAATGCCTTTTCTTCTTCGGTCATATCCTCTTTAAAGCTCCAGATTATAATGTGTTTTATCATATTATTACCTCCAATTACATACTGCGGCGATGCTCGCCCGCGTTATAGCTGCGCAAAAGCTCAAGATTATCAAGTGCCTTGCCTGTGCCAAGGGCGACACATTCCTCTGCGCCCTCCGCGATTATTGTTTTTATTCCTGTTTCATTTTGTATAAGTCTGCTCATTCCATATATCAGCGACCCGCCGCCTGTCAAAATTATGCCCCTTGCGCTTATGTCGCCCACAAGCTCTGGCGGGGTATCCTCAAGCACACTCTTGACAGAGTCAACAATTGTTGCCGAGGTTTCTGACAAAGCCTCATACATCTCATCAGATGTAACCTGAAGAGTTTTAGGAAGACCCGAAACAAGACTTCTTCCCCTTATATCCATCGCAAGAAGCTTATCCCTCTTGACTACGCAGCCGAGCTTTATTTTTAAATCCTCTGCCGTTCTCTCTCCTATAAGGATATTATATTTCCTGCGTATGTATCTGATTATCGCCTCATCAAAGGTATCGCCTGCAACCTTAATAGACTCGCTGTGCACAATACCACCGAGAGAAATAACCGCAATATCACTTGTACCGCCACCAATATCAACAACCATACTTCCGCACGGCTGGGATATATCGATACCAACACCGATTGCCGCCGCCAGGGGCTCTTCTATCAAATGAACACGCCCTGCGCCTGCCTGCATACCCGCGTCTATTACCGCGCGCTCTTCCACCTCGGTCACACCGCTCGGAACGCAGATAACAACACGCGGTTTAAAGAGCGCAGACATAATCCCGCCCTTTGTAGCTCTTTGAATGAAATATTTGAGCATACGCTCTGTCACGGTATAGTCGGAAATCACGCCGTTTCTCATAGGACGGACAGCAACAATATTCCCCGGAGTTCTGCCAAGCATCTGCTGTGCCTCTGCACCCACCGCAAGCAAGCGGTTGGTATTCTTGTCGATAGCAACAACGGACGGCTCCTTGGCAATAATGCCTCTGCCCTTTACGTACACCAAAATAGATGCCGTACCTAAATCTATACCTATATCCTGTCCAAACATAATAATCTCCTTTTATTCTCTATATCAATTAACGCGTTATGTTACAATTATGTTACAAAGAATATAATACAACATTTTTCCTTTAATGTCAAGGCGGATTTTGCGACATTTCACCTCAAAATCAGCTCGATGGGGCAATGGTCAGAGCCAAAAATCTCCTGATGTATGGAGGCAGACTCAAGTCTGTCTTTAAGAGCCTCGGATACGATAAAATAGTCAATACGCCAGCCCGCATTTTTTTCTCTTGCGTGAAACCTGTATGACCACCACGAATATTCTCCCTCCTTATCGGGATAGAAATGCCTGAAGGTATCAACAAAGCCCGAGGCAAGAAGCTCTGTCATCTTTGCCCGCTCCTCATCCGAAAATCCCGCATTTTTGCGGTTAGTCTTGGGGTTCTTGAGGTCAATTTCGCTGTGCGCAACATTTAAATCACCGCACAAAATCACAGGCTTCTTTGTATCAAGCCCCTTTAGATAATCGCGGAAATCATCCTCCCAGCTCATACGATAATCAAGACGCTTTAGCCCCTCCTGAGAATTCGGGGTATAGCAGGTAACAACAAAATAATCTTCAAATTCTGCCGTAATCACTCTGCCCTCTGTGTCGTGTTCTTCCTTTCCGATGCCGTAGCTTACCGAAATCGGCTCAATTTTGGAAAAGAGAGCCGTTCCCGAGTATCCCGCCTTTTCGGCATAATTCCAATATGCAAAATAGCCCTCAGGGCAAAAGTCTGTCTGCCCCTCTTTGAGCTTTATTTCCTGAAGGCAAAAAACGTCTGCAGACAAAGAGCTGAAAATTTCTTCAAATCCCTTTGTAAGAACAGCGCGAAGCCCGTTCACATTCCACGAAATAAGCTTTGTCATAATAATCTCCTTTCTGACTTATTCTATGATATTATAAAGTAATAATTCACTTTCGTCAATCTTCCTGTTGAACTGCACGGTGATTTGTGGTACAATAACCTTACGGAATCAACAAACAGAAAGACAGGTGCTGTTATGAATATATTGCATATGAAATATGCGGTTGAGGTTGCAAAGGCAGGCTCACTTGGCAAGGCCTCGAAGGCTTTGCTTATTGCGGTCCCCAATATCAGCCGCTCAATTAAAGAGCTGGAGTCTGATTTAGGTATAATTATTTTTGACCGAACAGCAAAAGGTATGAGCCTGACCCCCGAGGGCGAGGAATTTATGAATTTTGCCAAAGGTATTTTGGGTCAGATTGAGCAGGTTGAAAAATATTACAAAGACGGAGCCCCCGACAAGCAAAGATTTTCGGTCTCTGTTCCCCGTGCCTGTTATATATCAGACGCATTTGCCGAATTCTCAAAAACACTCACGGATGACCCTGCCGAGATTTTCTATAAAGAAACAAATTCCCAGCGTACTATTCACAATATGCTCAATCACGATTATAAGCTCGGAATTATTAGGTATGCAGGAAATTATGACAAGTATTTTGAGGCAATGCTTGAAGAAAAGGGCTTTGTATATGAGCTTGTAACAGAATTTACCTACTCTCTTATTATGAGTGCTGATAATCCGCTTGCAAGCAAAGACGAAATCACGTTTGATGATTTGACCGACTATATAGAAATTGCCCACGCAGACCCTTTTGTTCCATCTATGCCTCTTGCAAGAGTGGTCAAGGAAGAGCTTCATGATAATATTTACAGAAGAATTTATATTTTTGAAAGAGCAAGCCAGTTTGATTTGCTCGACAAAAATCCGAGGACGTTTATGTGGGTATCACCCGTCCCCGAGAGTCTATTAAAAAGATACAACCTTGTCCAAAAAAAATGCACAGAGAATAAAAAGCTTTATAAGGATGTTTTAATATATAAAGAGGGATACCGCCTTACAGAGCTTGACCGCAGATTTATAACAAAACTGTGTGAGTCAAGGGAAAAAATGTTCGGCTAAAATTTTTTGCCTGACTTTTAAAAAGTCAGGCTTTTTTGTGCCTTTCAGCCCGTACGGAGTGTGCCACGCTGGTTTAATTCTGAATATTAATTTTATCACTCTTAATCAATTCATATGTTATAATACCCTCTCCGTCCAGGTCTTCCCTATACATATCAACCGCGTTAATTGAGGTATTGTTATAGGTTGTATAATAGTAAATTCCCTTATTTGTGTTACAGCACGAGGTATAATTTGTGATTTCGTATTCATCATTTACCCTGGCACAGCCTTTTTGCTGATAAACTGAATAGAGTATATGAAAAAACTGACTTATTATCTCTTTTTCGGACTCTCCGTATACAGAGTTAAGCTTGGTAAAGCACGCCTTTACAAATCTTGACATCGATGAAAGGTCTCCCGGAAGGCCGAGCCCGCCCATACCTCTGCTGTAAGGCGCCAAGCCTATCTTTTCCGAAAACAGATTTTCCGGTTCTCTTGCAGAAACCGATAAATAATTATTTAAATTAAAAAGCTGTATATCAAAGGTCGGATTGTTTGTTAAAACGCCTGCCTTGTTATGGTAAATCTTCATCCCATCCCTCGTCTGTTCTGCTGTTATTGTCCTCTCCTTATCGGCAATCAGCCAATGAAGAGGCGATGGCATAACTTCCGCATCAAACGCCTCGTCAGTTAGATTTATTCGCGATAGCAGCCTTTCCGTCTCGGCTACGCTCCCGCACTGTGCCAAAACCCATGGTATAAATTCAAAAGAGGCAACATTGTCACATCCCTCTATGCCGTGCTGATAATATGCGTTTTCGGGGAAATTAAGCCCCGCCATACTCAACCCCTTTTCATTACTGGCATCAAAATACAAGGGATAGTTGTTTCTAGGCAAAGCCATTCCTATTATAGCATAATGATTGTCAATTTCCTGCCCGTTTCTGAACTTAAAACGAAACCTCCTTGGTGTTATCGTTATTTTTTCGCCAAAGGTGTGTTCGTAGTCCAGATTTCTGCCAAAATAATTATCTTTAACTGTTACCGAAATTGCTGTGCACATAAAATAACCCTCTTTCTTTTTTGTTATTTTATGCCGCAGTCTTTATTTCAATACAAAGTTTATACATTGCATCAAGCCTTTTTTCCAATACCTCTGTATCTGTCAATCACAATCCAGAGCATCCATACCATACCAATGTATCCAAACACAGAATAGAGCTGTGCTACAAGATTTGAAAAACCATACATCGCTGGCGGAATTGCGCAAAGACATATCACTGCCGCAAAGCTCATTCGCTGGCGGAGTGTTTTTATTCTGCCTGAAAAATGCGCCATAAGCCCAAAGCCGTATGCTACAGCTGTAGTGCATATTGCCATAAACATTACCGCTGTATACACTCTCTTGCAGGTCCTGCCGCACAGTGCCGCAAGCTCCAGCATTGGCAGCTCGCTGTCCCACACTGCCTCAAAATTCATCCCCTGAACAGTCCATACAAGCATTATCAATGCGCCTATAACAAATCCACCCAGGACAGATGCCGTGCGGATTGTTTTTTTGTCTGTCCCTTTTGAGAGCGGGACAAGAACAGCCCCCGCCGTCACGGTATTATACGCCGTATAACAAACTGCTGATAAAAGTGCCCCGCCGCTTATGAAGTTCTCTGCAGAAAATGTCAGGGCATCGCCAAATATAGCTACGCAAAACGAAACATACATAATTCCGCCAATCATAAGAGGGACAAGAACTGTATTTATCGCAACAATCCCTTTTAAGTCAAAGCTGAGCACACAAAAACAAATAAGCGCCATAAGCAGAGCGCCTGCGAGCTTGGGCATTGGCGTCAGGCTGTAGAAGAGTGCCCCGCTGCCCGAGAACATTACAAACAATCCGCAAAACATATAGACAAGCATAAACCACCGAACCGCAGGCGAGAGAGAGCCTGCAACAGAGTCTATATATGTATCATAATCCGAAATACCCTCCTGCGATGCCTTGGAAAGGATAATATAACATATAACCGCAAACAAAAACGCCGCAAGGACGACCCCGCAAATACTAGTGTTTGACCTGAAATTAAAATATTCCAGAACCTCTCTGCCCGAGGCAAAGCCCGCCCCTATAATAAGCCCGATATAGACCGCTGTACACTTTAAAATCTTTTTCAATACTCTCACCGCCGACATATATTTGTTATATTATATATCAAACATCCGCTTAAAATTACTCCGTCTTTATGCCCGATGACACTCTATGACACTCCGCTCTGCTTTATAATTAGGGTGCAGACGAAAAAAAATATAAAGGAGTGATATAATGTCATTATGGTATGATATTAAAAAGAAAAGCTATGCATATGACGCAAAAGAAAGCTGGCTGCGTTCGTATGTAGACAAAATTGTTTCTGCACTTAAAACAGAGCTTTTAGAAAAGCTTGGCGAACATTTCGCGGGAAAATTCGGCGCCCACAACGCAGCTGATATAAACTGCAGCAGCGGAGAGAGTGTGCAGACAGCACTCGATTTGGAGGCAAAAGAGAGGATTGCAGGCGACTCTTTGGTCAGATCCCTTGTCACAACGGAAGAAGAGGCAAGAATTGCAGGCGACAATGAGGTCAAAGATTTAGTCACAACAGTAGAAGAGGCAATAATTACAGGTGACAACGAGGTAAAAGCCCTTGTTGCGCAAGGGGAAAACGCAAGAATTGCGGGCGACAATGAGGTAAAAGCCTTGGTTACGGCAGAAGAAGAGGCAAGAATTGCAGGTGATAATGAGGTCAAAGACTTAATTGACGCAGAAAAAGAGGAGCGAGCCTCCGCACTTGCCCTTAAGGTAGACAAGGTGAGCGGAAAAGCTCTGTCGACGAATGACTACAGCAATGCCGATAAGCTCAAGCTCTCGGGTATAGAAAGCGGCGCACAGGTCAACTCTGTCACCTCGGTTGCAGGAAAGACGGGCGCCGTTACACTTGGAAAAAGCGATGTCGGGCTCTCAAATGTTGATAATACCTCTGATATGAACAAGCCTGTTTCCAACGCCACTTTAGCAGCGCTCGGAAACAAGGCAAATACAAGCGATGTTCTTACTAAAAACAATACCTCTGTTTTCACACCCTCGGGGAGCTACAACCCCGCAACAAAGAAATACGTTGACGAACAGGTTGCCGCTGCAGTAAGCGGCGGCTCGGTTGACCTGTCGGCATATCTTGCCAAGGATAATATTGATGAATTTACACCGACGGGCGACTACAACCCAGCCACAAAAAAATATGTTGATGAGAACAGTATTTCAAACCTTACCAACACAAATATGGGCGTCGCGCTTGGCCATAGCTCCACCGCGACCTATGGAATATCTGTCGGAACATATGCACAGTGCTCAGGCTATGGTTCTGCAGTAGGACGCAGCTCTGAGGTGACAGGTGACGGTGGTGCTCTCGGATACGGCGCCAATGCGACGGACGGCGGTGCAGTCGGGAGAAATGCAAAAGCCGGCAACGGTTTTGCAGGCGGTTACGCTGCAAAGACAATTAAGGGTGCGAGTGTTATCGATGCAATCCAGCTTGGAAATGGTACAAATTCAACCGCCAAAACCCTTCAGGTATACAACTATCAGCTCCTCGACGCTGACGGAAATATTCCTAAAGACAGATTAAAAAACACAATAGGTATGACCCCTCCAAGCCTTACAGCAGTTACACCAAGTGACACAATGGCAAGCTCTGCCGATTGGACGGGAACAGGATATTTCTGCAAAACCTCAAGCAGATATACTGCAAATCCGGGTGGCAATCCCTCTATAAGCGGTTACTACAGATTCTGTCTGCGCCCCTCCGCTGCATCTGACAAAGAGTGTATGATGTGGACACCATACTACACCTATAACGGATATCGTCACGAGTTTTTCTACTCTCCCAGCCGCGGACTTTA
>JAZNFQ010000030.1:0-8743 GCA_045576075.1 Clostridia bacterium | reverse complement strand
AAAATTCCCGCCGCGATGACACGCTCGCTCAGAGGGAGGCAACACTAAAACCAACGGACAGCAGTGGAAATTGATTTGCGTCGGTTTTACGGAATTTTTACTTTGATTTGTGCCCAATGTTTTGTCCCAAAATTCATACCTAGTGTGATATGGGATATCGTATAGCGGACGAAGCAATTGTACTGATTTTACCCTTTACAGAATTGTTCATAGCATACAATTTGTGCACAAAATGAGCCAAACCATTCAAAAATGTGCACAAAACAGGCATTTATAATAAATCAGGCAAAATTTAGTGTTGACAAAAGAAATATGTTGGTATATAATTAAATGTGATTTTTAGTCGGCAATATTATCTTTTGACAAGAATACGGCACTCCGCTCTTGTACGCGGCGGGATTCCTTTGGCGGATACGGCAGAGGTTTTGGCCTTTGTCAAGCGTCTGGAAAGAATCTTGTCGGCTGTATTTTGCAAGGAGGTGTAGAGTTAATGAAAAGAACATACCAGCCTAACGTGAGACACAGAAGTAAGGTTCACGGCTTCAGAGCAAGAATGAGCGACAGAAACGGCAGAAAAGTTTTAGCTCGCAGAAGATTAAAGGGTAGAAAAGTTTTATCTGCATAAGCATAAGCAGGTGCGTCAATATCCTAACTCGCCAAAATCAAGTAAAATAGCCGTTCTTCTGCGTTGTCGGTCTCGAAATACGAAAGTATTCCTTCGCCCTTCCGTCTTGAACAACAACTATTTTATCATGATTTTGGTTCAGAAAATTTTCGGTGCTGTGTTTTTGCGTCAATGCGAGGCAAAAACGGAGCTAATGCTGACGCATTTGCGAGTATTTTAACGATGCAGTGGTGTAAAAACACGCACCCAAAACGGGTTCGGATACTGACGCAACTGCTTAAACGGTTGAGGATAGCTCAATCCTACAAGAAAAGTTATTGTAGGGAACGGTCTGCGACTTTGTATGAGATGCAAAGGGCCGTTCCGTTTTTTGTAATGTAACGGGATTGGTGATGATGCTATGAAAGGAACCGTCAAACTCAACAGAGAGTTTTTATACGCGTACAAAAGAGGAAAAAAAGTGGTTTCCGATTGCATGGTTTTTCACTATTACAAAAACAGAACCAATGCAAACAGCCTTGGAATTACTGTATCCAAGGCGGTAGGTAAGGCGCATGACCGTAATCGTGCAAAAAGGCTTATTCGTGCTGCCTACCGTGAATGTATGCCCAAAACGGAGTGCGGCTACAATGTGATTATAGCTGCCAGGGCAAGGATGGCATATGTGCCTTATGACAAGGTAGTGTCGTCTATGAAATATTGTATAGAAAAGTCAGAGATTGTATGAAAAAGATACTTATTTGCATAATCGAATTTTACCGCAGATATTTGTCGCCCTTAAAGAAGCCTTGCTGCAGATTTTATCCGACCTGCTCGTCATATGCGATTCAGGCGATAACAAAATACGGAGCACTAAAGGGCTCATATCTCGCTTTGAAGCGAATTCTCAGGTGCAATCCCTTCTCCCGCGGGGGAATAGATTTGCCCTAACAAAGAGAATGTTTCTTTTATCAGGAGGTAAAAATGAGCTATATTTACAGAGCGTTGGGCTTTATGCTCAACATTATATACGGAGCCATCGAAAACTACGGTATAGCTATTATTCTGCTTACGATACTTATTAAGCTTCTGGTGCTGCCTCTCACTCTCAAACAGCAGAAATCTATGACAAAGATGCAGCGTATGCAGCCAAAGCTTACAGAGGTTCAGGAAAAGTATAAATATGACAAAGATAAGGCAAGCCAGGAAACAATGAAGCTGTATAAGGAATACGGCGTTAACCCCATGGGCGGATGTTTGCCTCTTCTTATTCAGTTTCCCATTCTTATTGCATTTTACAGGGTTATTCAGCAACCTGTTCAATATGTTCTCGGCTACGGTGCAAAGGAGCTTGCAAAGGCACTTAAAACACACGGCTTAGCTGAGACAAGTGCGGGAGCACAGATTGTCCTTGCCGAGAAGCTCGGTAAGTTAAACTTCGATTTCTTTGGTCTTGACCTTGCGCAGACACCATGGGAAGAAATTAAACTTCTTATGGCAGGTAAGGCAGGGGTGATTGCTCTTACTGCACTTATTATTCCTGCTCTTGCATGTGTTACTACCTACCTTACAAGCAAGGTAAGTACAGCTATGAACAAGAAGAAGGAAGATAAAAAGTCAGAAGAAAAGCCAAAGAGAGTTCTTTCGCCCGACCAGAAAACAGGCGGTTCGGAAAATACTGCACAGGCAATGACTCAGTCCATGACATATTTTATGCCCCTTATGACCTTGTGGCTCACACTTACATTCCCGTCTGCTATGGGTCTTTACTGGACAGTATCAAATATTCTCTCTCTCGTGCAGACTGTTGTACTGAACGGCTACTACAACGAGAAGCTTAAGGTTGAGATAGAAAGACAGGACAAGGAAAGAGAAGAAAAATTGCAGGCAAAAATGAAGAAGTATAATATAAAAAAGAAAAAAAGAGGATAATATCATGACTAATGTTATAGAAAAAAGTGCTAAAACCAAGCAGGAAGCAATAGAGCTTGCGCTTAAGGAAATCGGTCTTACGGAAGATCAGGTAGAGATAGAGATTGTGGAAGAGGGTTCCAAAGGACTTTTCGGTTTTGGAAGCAAGGATGCACATGTTCGGGTTACATACCAGGACTCGGTAGACATGAGAGCACAGAAGTTTCTTGACGGTCTCTTTAATATACTTGGCGAAAAGGTTGATGTTAATATAAAGAAAGAAGATTCCTCTCTTGAGGTAGAGCTTTCGGGTCCCGATATGGGCATAGTAATAGGCAAAAGAGGCGAAACCCTCGATGCACTTCAGCACCTTACAAGCCTTGTTGTAAACAGAGGCGATATGGACTTTGTAAAGGTTTCCATGGATACCGAAAACTACAGAGAAAAGAGAATAAAAGCTCTGGAAAGTCTTGCAAACAAGCTTGCAAACAAGGTTGTAAAATCGGGAAGAAATACTTCTCTTGAGCCTATGAATGCATATGAGAGAAGAATTATCCACGCTACACTTCAGGATCATGACAAGGTTACCACATACAGTGTGGGACAGGGCATGAGAAGAAAAGTTGTAATCGCACTTAAGAAGGACTAAGATTAATCAAGGTTGCCGACAGATGTTTGCCGCAAGTTATTTCGGCAATGCGGGCAACCTTTTTTGTTTGTTTGGGAGGCTTTGAAAAATGCGTTTTGATGATACGATAGCCGCAATTTCCACCCCCGTCGGAAAGGGCGGAATTTCTGTTATCCGCCTGAGCGGAAAAGATGCAATAGAGATTGCGGACAGAGTTTTCAAAAATAATTACGGAAAGACACTTAAAAATGCACCCACTCATACAGTAACCCACGGCTTTGCTGTGAGAGGTGACGGTACGGTTATAGACGAGGTGCTTTGTACCGTTATGCTTGCCCCCCGCTCTTACACGAGGGAGAATGTGGCGGAGATAAGCTGTCACGGAGGAATAGTAAGCACAAGGGATATCCTATCTGCAGTTCTGGGTGCAGGTGCAAGGCTTGCCGACGCAGGTGAATTCACCAAGAGGGCGTTCCTTAACGGCAGAATGGATTTGGCAGAGGCGGAGGCTGTAATAGATATCATAAATGCCAAGACATCAAACGCACATTCGCTCTCTGTACATCAGCTAAGGGGTAAGCTCTCGGAACGGATTTCTAAAATAAGGGAAAACCTTCTTTCTCTTACAGCACATCTGCAGGTGCTTATTGACTTTGCCGATGAGGACCTTGAACCGCTTACAGATGATGAGTTTACGGACGGACTTAAATCCTGTCTTTGCGATATAAGAAGCCTTGCTCAGACCTCGGACAGAGGAAGAATAATAAGAGAGGGCGTACCCACAGTTATTGCAGGTAAACCCAATGTGGGAAAATCGTCTCTTCTCAATCTTCTGTGCGGAGACGACAGAGCTATAGTAACGGATATTGCAGGCACTACAAGGGACACAATCGAAGAGACCGTAAATATAGGCAGAGTGATGCTTTCGCTCACAGACACCGCAGGCATAAGGGAAACAGATGATGCCATAGAAAAAATCGGTGTGGAGAAATCGAGAGAGGCACTTAAGGAAAGCGAGCTTGTAATCTTTGTAACCGATGCTATGAAGGAGCTTGACGAGAGCGACCGTTATATTATGGAGTGTATAAAGGATAAGAATACAATTGTCCTCATCAACAAGGCAGAAAACGGAATTAAAGCGGATATGACGGAGCTTTATGATATCTTCCAGACAGTTATAGAATTTTCTGCAAAAGAGGGTTTGGGTCTCGATAAGCTCGGTGAAGCTATAGACAAAATGTTTGATGTAGGAGATATAGCATCTTCGGATGAGGCGATTATATCCAATGTCCGCCACCGGGATGCCCTGAGGAAAGCCGAGGAGGCACTTGGCGGTGCAATAGATGCCATAGAACTCGGAATGGAGCCTAATGTAACCTTTGTTGATATAGAAGATGCCATATCGGCTCTTGGAGAGATTACGGGGCAGACAGTAGGCGAGGAGATAGTAGACAGGATATTCCACAGCTTTTGTGTCGGTAAGTAAATATATATGTTTGATAGGAATTAAAGGTGAGACTTATGAATGAATATTACGCAGGAGAATATGATGTAGCCGTAATAGGCGGAGGACATGCAGGCTGTGAGGCGGCACTTGCATCGGCAAGGCTTGGCGCAAGCACAATCCTTTTTGTAATAAACATGGACACTCTTGCCAATATGCCCTGCAACCCCTGTATTGGCGGTACGGCAAAGGGACACCTTGTAAGAGAGATAGATGCCCTTGGCGGAGAGATGGGCAAAAATGCCGACAAGACCTTTTTGCAATCGAGAATGTTAAATAAGGGCAAGGGTCCTGCGGTATACAGCCTTCGTGTGCAGTCCGACCGCAGAAGGTATCAGGACGAAATGAAGCACACTCTGGAGAACACACCCAATCTGTCTCTTAAGCAGGCGGAGATTGTATCAATAGAATTCGGAGAGAATAATGAGGTAAAGAGCGTACTTACAAAAATCGGAGCACGCTACAAGGTAGGGTGTGCGATTATTGCAACGGGCACATTCTTAAAGGGCAAGGTAATAGTGGGAGATGTCAGCTACGAGAGCGGACCTGACGGAGTATTCCCGTCAAATGAGCTTTCCGCTTGCCTCAAGGAAGCAGGGATAGAATTAAGACGCTTTAAGACGGGAACACCTGCAAGGGTAAACCGCAATACAATAGACTTTTCCAAAATGCAGGTTCAGGAGGGAGACGAGGAAATTGTTCCGTTTTCCTTTGAAACCGAGGATGCAGGCGAAAACAAGGTGGTTTGCCACCTTACATATACAAGTGAGGAAACCCACAGAATAATTAAAGAAAATCTTCACCGTTCGCCCCTCTACAGCGGTATGATAGAGGGTGTCGGACCGAGATACTGTCCGTCAATCGAGGACAAGGTTGTTCGCTTTGCGGACAAGAGCAGACATCAGCTTTTTGTTGAGCCTATGGGTCTTGATACGGAGGAGATGTATATTCAGGGCTTTTCCAGCTCGCTTCCCGAAGAGGTGCAGATAGAGATGCTTCATTCGGTTGCAGGACTCGAAAACGCACACATGATGCGTACCGCATATGCCATAGAATATGACTGCATAGATTCCACTATGCTTAAGGGAACTCTTGAATTCAAGGATTATGAGGGACTTTACGGTGCGGGTCAGTTCAACGGAAGCTCAGGATACGAAGAAGCAGCGGCACAGGGACTTATGGCAGGTATCAATGCCGCAAACAAATGTCTGGGAAAAGAAGAATTTATCTTGGACAGAAGCGAGTCATATATAGGAACTCTGATTGATGACCTTACGATTAAGGGCACAAACGAGCCGTACAGAATGATGACAAGCAGAAGCGAATACCGACTTCTTTTAAGACAGGACAATGCAGACCTTCGACTTACCCCCAAGGGATATGAGATAGGTCTCATATCGGAGGAAAGGTATAATAAGTTCCTATCCAAAAAAGAAAATATAGAAAATGAGATAAAGAGAGTAATGACAGTGTCCGTGGGACCGACAAAGGAAGTAACAGAGCTTCTTGAAAGCTACTCAAGCACGCCCATAACAACGGGAATTAAGCTCTGCGAGTTAATCCGCAGACCCGAGCTTAGCTATGAGGTGCTGGCACCCATAGACCCTAATAGGCCCGAGCTGGATAGGTATGAGGCAGAGCAGGTTAATATACAGATTAAATATGACGGATATATCAAAAAGCAGATTGCACAAGTAGAACAGTTCAAAAAACTTGAACAAAAGAAAATCCCCAATGATATAAACTATGACGATGTATACGGTCTGCGTCTTGAGGCGAGACAGAAGCTTAATAAAATCCGTCCGCAATCGATAGGACAGGCATCGAGAATATCGGGCGTATCGCCTGCGGATGTCAATGTTCTGCTTGTTTATATAACTAATTAGGAGAATTGCCATGTCATTAAAAGAGATACTTATATCAAATGGAATAAGCTCTGAGGCAAGTGAAGATTTTTACAGATACTATGAGCTTTTGACAGATTGGAACGAAAAGATAAATCTTACCGCCATTACCGAGGAGGAGCAGGTTGCTGTGCTTCATTTCCTCGACTGTATAAAGGGCACGGAGGATTTAATTAAGGATAATGTGAGCGTAATTGATGTGGGAACGGGAGCGGGCTTTCCCGGACTTCCCATAAGGATAAATAATCCGAGCATAAGATTAACTCTTGTGGATTCGCTGAATAAGAGAATCAACTTTTTAGGTGAGGTACTGTCGGAGCTTGGAATAGACGATGTTTTGACCATACACTCTCGTGCAGAAGAGCTTGGAAAGGATGCAAAGCACAGAGAAAAATATGATGTGTGTGTATCAAGAGCCGTTGCCAACCTCACGACGCTCTGTGAGCTTTGTCTGCCGTTTGTAAAGAAAGGCGGACTGTTTGTAAGCCTCAAGGGCCCCAAGGCTTACGAGGAAGCTGAGGAAGCAAAAAAGGCGATTTCTCTTCTCGGAGGAAGACTTAAGGAAATCAAAACATATGAATTACCTGACGGCGACATAAATCATAATGTAGTTATTATAGAAAAGATATCGCAAACCCCGACAAAATATCCTCGAAAAGCACCAAAACCGTCAAGAGAACCCCTGATTTAAGGGGGTTCTTATTTTTTTGTGTCTTTTTTAGGCGAACGGTTTTTGTTTCTTTTTTCTCGTGGGGGTGTTAAAATAAAGAAAAAACGGAGGAAAAGCTATGGAGATACTAAAGAAAATAAAGGCACAGCTTCTCACAGGTGACCCAAATGATTATCCGAGGATAAATACAAGAGAAGTTATAAACCTTCCCATACATATTGTAATGCCAAACCCCAACCAACCGAGAAAGACATTTGACCATGACAGCCTAAGGGAGCTTGCCGACTCGGTGAGAGAATACGGAATTTTGCAGCCCGTAACTGTCCGCAAAAAGACAGACGGCACATATGAGCTTGTGGCAGGGGAGAGGAGACTGCGTGCCGCCGCTCTTGCGGGACTTCTCAAAATTCCTGCGATTGTGACAGACATGGAGGATACCAAAAGTGCCATGGTAGGTCTTATAGAAAATATCCAGAGACAGAACCTTAACTTCATAGAAGAGGCACTTGCGTATAGAGAGGTAATAGATAGATTTAATCTCACGCAGGAAAAGCTCGCATCAAAACTTGGCAAAACCCAGTCCTTTGTTGCAAACAAGCTGAGATTATTAAAGCTACCCCGAAGCGTAATAGAAATAATAAGAGACAATTCTCTCACAGAGCGCCATGCAAGATGTCTTCTTAGGCTGGACAGCGAGGAAAAGCAGATTTCCGCCGCCACGAGAATGTGCGATTTGTCTATGGGCGTAAGGCAGAGCGAAGAAATGGTGGACAGGATAATACGAAAGGGAATAGATATTAAGCCCGCTAAAAAAATGCATAGGTCGATTTCTGATGTGAGGGTGTTTTTTAAGACAATATCCAAGGCAGTCAGCCTTATGAATGAGAACGGAATAGAGGCGTCTGCAAAAAAAGATGAGACAGATAATTATTATGAATATACTATAAGAATTCAAAAATAATTGAAAGTTATATGCCTGTTTAATATGCTCAAATCCCCCATATGCACCGCAAATGTTCCACATGGAACATTCTGCGGTGTTTTCTTATTTGTTCCACATGGAACATTTGGGTAATTCTGTAAAGAGTAAATTTCACGAAGCGCCCAGCAGAGGATATTCAATCGTTGCTAAGTGCGTATTTCAAGAACATATGCCTAAAATCTGCACAAAAAACGGAGCCGCGCTGACAAGCTCACTCAGAGCTTGGCATCGCTAAAATTACCGAAACCGCAGCGGAAATTGATTTTCGGTAATTTTACTCCGTTTTTGCTGGATTTCAGACATATGTTTTGCCTTGAAATTCGCAAAAAGCAACGCATTGAACAGCCTCCGCTGTGCGCTCGTACGATATGCGGTATCCCATAGCACGCGCCTTATGAATTTTGGGACAAAACATTTGACCCAAATCAAAGTAAAAATTCCGTAAAACCGACGGAAATCAATTTCCGCTGCTGTCCGTCGGTTTTAGCGATGCCATGCTCTGAGTGAGCGTGTCAGCGCGGCGGGATTTTTGCTTTAGAT
>JAZNFQ010000029.1:0-18534 GCA_045576075.1 Clostridia bacterium | reverse complement strand
CGATAAACGGGCGGGGATGGAACCCCGCCCCTACAATATTTTACCGAGATTGCAAACGGTTGCTATGGATAACCCAAGGCGTGGTTTTTCAAACCTCATAAAAAACGGCGCGGAGAATTCTCCGCGCCGATTTTTTATTCTTCAAATTCAAACATTTCCTCGTTGCGCTCTCTGAATAGTTCATAAACGGGCGCAAGAATGTCAGGCTCAAACACCTGCGAGAGAATTTCCTCTCCGTTTTCGTCCTCGACTATGCGGAAAATCACTATCTCTGTGACCTCTTCCTCGTCATCGTCGTAAGGGATGCAAATTACAAATTCATCATCCTTATATTTTACGGTATCAAGATGCTCAAAAACTACTTTGTTTCCGTCCTCATCAAACAAATCGATAAGATGCGGATTTTCGGGTAACTCTGCCATAACTGCTCTTCCTTTCGTTTTTATTTTCATATGTTTTAATGGTTTTCGATGAATTATTTTATACTGTCAAGATATCCCTGCAGAATATATGCTGCAGAAATACTGTCCACACTTTGCTTGCGCTTTTCCCCTCTGACGTTGGTTTCGTTCATCAAATTGTGGGCAGAAACGGTAGTCAGCCTCTCGTCCCATAAAATAATGGGAATGTCAAGACTCTCTTCAAGCATCTCCTTGAGAGCCTGCGTCTTCTGTGCGCGCGGACCGAGCGTTCCGTTCATATTTTTCGGATATCCGAGAATAATTTTTTCTGCATTATGTTCTTTGCATAAGGCAATTGTGTAGTCGGCAACGCTTCGCATACTGCGGCTCTTATATGCGTCAAGGACGTTTGCGGCAAAGCCTAAAACATCCGATATAGCAAAGCCCGTACGGCTGTCGCCGAAATCGACACCAAGTATTTTCATTGAAATCTCCATCCATTAATAAATCTCTTGATATTGTAACACCCCGGGTATAATATGTCAAGTCAAATTATTGCCCAAAGCTCCTATATCAAAAGCGGTTGCAGCTGTTTGTGGGAAAGTGCCGCCTCAATAGTCGGCAGAATAAGATTAAAGTCTGCAACCAGCGAATTTTCCTTTTGGGTGCAGTCATCCTGACCAAACGGTACCATATATATATTCTTTCTCGCAAGAAGCTTGCCTATGTTTACCGCATTCGCTCCAAGTCCGTCATTTGTAGACACCGCGATAACTATCGGTCTGTTATTGCGAAGATGCGATTTTGCGGCAAGGGTAACAGAGGTATCTGCAATCCCGTTTGCTAGCTTTGCTATCGTGTTGCCCGTGCAAGGGGCAATCACAAGTACATCTATCAGCTTCTTCGGGCCGATTGGCTCGGCGTCTTCAATAGTGCATATTGCGCATTTGTCGGTTATCGCTTCGATTTTTTTAATAAATTCATCGGCCTTTCCAAATCTCGTATCGGTTATTGCACTCCTCTCCGAAAAAATCGGCAAAACTCTGATTCCTTCGCCGACCAAAGTTTTTACTGACGGAAGGATTTTAGAAAATGTGCAGTAAGAGCCTGTAAAGGCAAAGCCGATGGTCAGCTCTCTTTCCATTATTACACCCCCAATTCCTCCAGAATATTTATAATAGTATCTTTTATAATCAACCCTGCACTCTCAGGCGCTACCTTCCCGGGAAGGGAAAGTGCGGTGATTGTGCGTCTGCCAAGCTCGCCCGCAACATCAAAATCTACCCCGCCTGGCTTTGATGCAAGGTCAATTATAAGTACGTCCGATTTTGTTTTTGATAAAACGCGAAAATTTAAAACCATATGAGGTACTGTGTTAAAAATTATATCAAATTCGTCTGCAATATCCGCTATATCACAGGTTCTAACACTGCGGTATCCGTTTGCCGAAATCCACGCAAGGTCGCTACAGCTCCGCGCAGACGCGGTGACATCTGCCCCGAGGGAGCGTAAATCGGCAGACAAGACTTTGCCGATTTTCCCATATCCGATTACAAGGCATCGGCTCCCGTGGATAGTAAACGGCGTATTTGCCATCGCAACCTCTATCGCGCCCTCTGCCGTGGGTACTGCGTTTAAGACGGAGAATTCAGGTCTTGTCGCATAATCAAAAACCGATATATCCTTTGCCTTGCATACAGAAATAAGCTCTGCATCCGCCTTTCCTGCAAAAATAATTGTACCGTTATCGGCGCTGCGTATTATGTCGGATGCGCTAATCGGGATATCGCACAGCGGGGCGGTTATAAGCCGCTCATCAAGCGAAGTATTTATATCTGGCGAGTACGGAAGGGGAAGGACAATCACATCTGCCCCCGAAATGCACTCGCAAGCAGAATTTGATATATGAATAGCTTCAAACAGATGCCCTTGCGGCAGACCGTATGTGTTTATATGAAACCCATCCTCTGCAAGCGACGAAATTATCTTCAGCTGACGCATATCGCCGCCTATGAATGAAAAAGTCAATAGTTTGTTCAATATATTAATCTCCATTCCGCCGCCTTGCGTCGGCACAAAGAGTAATTAAGATTTATCTCTTATCCGCAAGGCGAAGGGATGATAAGAGATTAAGGAGCACATCGCCGTTTCGCACGAAGAGTGCGAAAAATTCGGCGGTGCAATTTAATCCGCCGGAGGCTTAACGCGAAAGGAACTTTCGTGTTAATCTCCTCTGTAATAATGTATGCTGTGACTTATCATTGGTGAATTCAAACAAAAAAACGGGAGGGCACAGAGACCCTCCCCTACAGGATATTGCAGATAATTTGTATTCACATCCACTAAAAAAAGGATTTGCGGAATGCATAAATGCATTCCCTACAACCGTAGGGAACGGATTTATCCGTTCCGTTGCAGAAGGGCACAGAGGCCCTCCTGCCGTCAAAATGCAATTTTTTATTCTGTTTCTTCGTCAGGAATCGGTTGGTCTGACGGAAAATTGTTGTATATTGCACTGTATGCCTCTATTTCGGCAGCGTTTAAAGGAACGACCTGCATAAGACCTGTCATTTCTGCAGATGATGCTGCGTTTGTAAGAAAATAATCGGGATACAGCATTATTCCGCCAAGCTCGTCCTCAATTTCATCCAAACGGGAATAACGTACTTTTTCCTGCTTTTCCCGAAGAATTTCGGGGTTGTTTTGCTTTTTGTTTTTTTTCTCATTTTTATTCAACTGCACCAACTCCTCAATATTATTTTGGTACAATCAAATATAAATATTACGGGTAATAAAAACAAAAACAACTATTTTTTATCAAATAAAATTTTTTGTGCGGTTTCAGCTGCAAAAAATACGTATTCCGCACAGGGTCTTTTTTTATAAAATTCTGCAGTGCGTGGTGTCGGCGTCGGCGGCTGTGCGCCCTCACCGAGAGAAAGCAGGTCGCGGCATATAATAGAGCCGAATTCATCAGAAAAGCACTTTGCCATACGCTGAATAAGAGCGTAGTGGTTTTTCTTTGCAGTTTCGTCGCAAGGGTCGCTGTAGCCCGCTACAAGACCTGCAATCATAAACATTCCGCTGACCGCCCCGCATACCTCACGGAGTCTGCCCATCCCGCCCCCAAAGGATGAAGATATTTTAAACAGATCTTCCCTGCTAAGTCCAAGCTCCTCTTCAAATGCGCCAACGACTGCTTGTGCACAGTTGTAGCCCTCTTTAAATAATTTTGCTGCTTTTTCGCCTTTGCTCATATAATCATCTCTCCATTTTATTCAACATTTGCTACCATAATAACATATATTTGAAAATTTGTCGATAGCATCTAAATTGGCAGTGGCACGCTATGACACTTTTTTTTATGTAGAATAAAAATATAAACAGAAAGTGAGTAATCAAAGCTCACCTTCGGTTAACAGAAAGGAGTGTGGCGAATATGCCAAATTTAACAACACCGATACCGCCCAAGCTTACAGGCAATGTAGAGGCGGATATCGGCTCTTTAAAGAGATGGGGCACAGCGCTTATAGACGAGCTGACCTATCTTTTTAACAATCTCGATTGCGGAAACGTAATCGAGGCGGCGTCCGTCAAGGCAGAGAACATAGAAACCAAAAGCGCAAAAATTTCGAGTGCACAAATCGGGGCTTTGACGGCGGACAAGCTTACCTCGGGCAGTATAGACACAAGCAAGGTAAGCGTAGAGGACGGAGATGGCAAGCTTTCTATCAGCGGTTCGGAAATTATCATCAGCGACAAAAGACGCGAGAGGTTTGTTGCCGCCTATGATGCTTCCGAGGATGCATTCAGGTTTGAGCTGTTTAATGAGGACGGAGAACCGACTGTCAGCATTAACAGCCGCGGGGATGCGGTCTTTAGCGGGGAGCTTGAAGGGGCAAGGATTTTTTCATCAACAATTATCGGTACCGACAGCGACTCTTACGAGGATGTGTCGGGCGGAGTTTTTGCAAACATCGACCAAACAGGTATAAAGGTTATGCAGGATGATGACGGAGTGCGGCAACAAAAAATCGGAATGTCTGTCGCAAAGGATGGGACAGCGTATCTGATTTTGGGTGCGGGCAACGGCAGCGGAGAGAAAAACATAAACGGAGTGGTTTACACAAACGGGGCATTCAAGGCTGAAAAAAACGAAAGCTATACAAGCCTCGGAATTGTAGGGTCGGAGGCGTTTGTGACGTTTTGGGAGGACACGGGCGACTTGTGGCTCTCGGGTGACCAGGTTATGATAAACGGAGTCGATGTACTTTCACAAATATCCGCACTCGGCAGAAGAGTAGCTGCTCTGGAAACAGGCGGAGCGGCATAGATATCAAAAAATAATTAAAAAAAGAAAGGATAATATAAAATGTTAAATAATTCATACAGCGGGAAGATAAAACCCGAGTTTTTTTCAAAGATGACAGAGAGCTTTTCGCTCTATAAAGAACACAAAAAGGCGCTTGACAGACGAATAATCGAAAATAATCGTTGGTTCAAGGCAAGATATTCCCCGAGCAATCTTGAGATACCCGAGCCGACAACACCTTATATTTTCAATGTAATTGCAAATAAGCACGCAGATGCAATGGACAACTATCCCGCGCCGAGCGTTCTCGAGCGCGACGAGAGCAATCGCGAAACAGCCGAAACCTTTACAAAAATTCTGCCTCTGCAAATGGATTTGTGCGGGTTTAAAAACACCTACAGCCGTGCATGGTGGTATAAGCTGAAAAACGGTGCGTCATGCTACGGCGTATTCTTCAACCCGTCGCTTCGCTCGGGACGAGGAGAGATTGATATAAAAAAGATAGACCTTTTAAATATCTTCTGGGAACCGGGCATAACAGATATTCAGGACAGTAAGTTTTTATTCGTTACCGCTCTTTGCGACAGAGATGCTATGAAAGAAAAGTATCCGCAGTTCTCGGATAAATTTTCAGGGGACTCCGCAATGGACGCGCAAACATATGATGATTTGGACGGCGGCTCGCAGGCGGACATATTAAAGGATAAGTGTCTGATAGTTGACTGCTATTATAAAAAACAGCGCGGAAACAAACAAACTGTAGAGCTTATAAAATTCTTTGATGATACAATTCTTGACGCATCAGAGGACAGAGGTGAGCGGGGACTATATGAACACGGAGAATATCCCTTTGTTTTAGATGTCCTTTATCCTGATGAAGACTCTCCGGTAGGCTTTGGTTTGGTTGACATAATAAAAAATCCGCAGATGTATATCGACAAATTAGATGCAATTATAAGCAAAAATGCTATGATATCCGGAAAAACAAGATTTATGATAAAGGATAACGGCGGACTTAACGAGTACGAGTTGACTGATTTGTCAAAGGATATCATACACGTTGCGGGGTCTGTAGGGGATGAAAACATACGCGAGCTGCAGACAAAACCCCTTCATTCCTTCATAATGCAGCATCGCCGCAACAAGATTGATGAGCTTAAAGAGATTTCAGGGAATATGGATTTTCAGCAGGGAAATACAACGGGCGGCGTAACGGCGTATTCGGCGATAGTTGCCCTCCAGCAAGCGGGCGAAAAGCTGTCGCGTGATATGATAGCTGAAAGCTATGAGGCATACCGAAAAATAATATATTTCTGTATAGAGCTGATACGCCAGTTTTATGATGAACCGCGAACCTATAGGATTGACAAAAGCGATGGCGATTGCGAGTACATATCCTTTTCAAACAGTGCTATGCGCGATGGGGGATATCGGGATTGTGCGGAGTTTGATATTGTAATCAGCGCAGAAAAAAACAATCCGTACAGTCGGATTACGCAAAATCAGACCATTACGGATTTGTGGAATATGGGACTTTTCCGCAAGGAAACGGCGCAGGAATCAATCTTGATGCTCGAGAGCCTTCACCTTGACGGAAAAGAAAAGTTGATAGAGGGAATGCGCAAAATACTGTCACAGCAAGACCCTGCCAATAACCCTGAGGTTGTCAGTGGGTCTGATGCGGATAGGTGAGTATTTAGGGTTAAAGGAGCACAAGTAAGGCTCGTTTGCGCGATATTCAAGGCGTTTGCAGTATGCCTCGCCGTTTAACACAAATATTCCAACCTGATCCCCGAGTATTTGGGGCTGGAATTTGACAAAAACAATCTCGCCGTCGTTTATCATTGGCTCCATACTGTCGCCCGAGATGCGAATTCCCGCGTCTGCGGCAGCGGGGGCTTCAAGCTCCATCTCTTCAAAGGCTGATTCCCCGAGATAGTTTCCAAGGCCTGCGGCGGCGGGCTGCATATATACAGGAATAGTACGCGTTGTATTATTTTGCAAAAGGCGCATATTGCTGTACTCAAAGTCAATACAGTTATATACCGCCGCAAGACTCCTCGGCGGTAGGTTTGCCAGTTTTAAAAGCATTTTACTGTCAAGTATACGCCGAGGGCCCCCAGCTCCGTCGCCGAGGAAATACTCGGAAATATCATCAATCTCATATTTTGCACAAAGCTGCAGGAATACCGCTATTGATGGTTCTGACTTGCCCGTTTCCCACGAGCTGAAGGTGGATTGATTTACACCCAGCCAATTATATACGTCATATTGAGTAAGACCGGCATCTAATCTTGCGCGGCGAAGTTTTCTGCTTATAATTTTGTCAGCCATATTTTTACATTCCTTTCGGTTAAGGTTTAGACTATGCCTCTATCTTACAATACCATATATAATGTTATTTGTCAACACAAACAACGAAAAACTCCATAAATTTCTCTTGACAAACGAAAAAATAGATATATAATAGTGAGTATAACAAATAATTCGTTATTATGTCGGGGAAATGAAAGGATGTGCCAAAATACTACAAAGGAGGAATTTCAAAATGACTCATCCCGATATAATTAATGCAGAAATGTTTGGAAGCCTTAAAGGCACGGATGCTCAAAAGCTTGGAGAGTGCCTGTATTGCGAAGCCGATGTATATGATGACAGCGGTGAGGTAGTTCTCAGCGGCGACGGATTATTTTGTGATATGGACTGTTGCTGTGAGTATTATGAGATACGAAGGCTATAGGTAAAATACTAAAGAAAGGAACAGAGAGAATATGAAACTTAATAATGTAAAGGAAGTAAAAAAGTGGTTGAGAAATCTTGCGGTTATAAAAAAGGAGCTGGAGCTGAAAATTGATTTTTATCATGAGCTTGAGCGGGACTTTAAAGGCAAAGATGGTCTGATAAAGCACTGCGAGGAATATATGAAGAAGATAAAAGAGCTAAAAGGCGCACTTAATAAACAGATGGCAGATATAGAGAGGCTTTTCTCAATCCTGACAGAAGAGGAGAGAATGATTTTGACTGCCAGATACATAAGCCTTGTAAAATGGGATTATATGGAATTTCGTGTGTTTTACAGCCGCCGTCAAGCGATACGGATACACGATGCCGCAGTTTTAAAGCTTGTCGGGAAAGAAGTGGGGGTGTAGCGTTATGGGAGATGATTTTGAAACAAGAGTATCGGAAGAAGCACAGCAAAAGCTTACAGAGCTGCTGTGTTGCGGAAATGAAAGGGTAGAGCTTGCCGCCGCAAAGGAGCTTGTGTCGATGTTTTCAAAAACAGCAGAGGATGACGGCGAGATAAGCCTTGAAGTAAACATAACGATAAAAGAGTGACAGGAGAACACAAATGAAAAAATTATATCTTGATCTGGAGCTTACCAAAACCCAGAGGGCGTTTATGGAGTCAGATGCAGACGAGGTTTTATTTGGAGGTGCAGCGGGCGGTGGAAAGTCCTATGGTCAGCTTGTCGATGCCTTAATTTATGCATTAAAATATAAGAAGAGCCGACAGCTCATTTTAAGAAAAACCTTTCCCGAGCTTGAGCATTCGATGATTTTTACCTCACTTGGATTTTACCCCAAGAGTGTTTGCCGATATTCATCAACCGCGCGAAAGTGGATTTTCGTCAACGGCTCTATAATTGAGTTTGGCTATTGCGCAACAAAAACCGATGTTTTAAGGTATCAGGGCGCCGAATATGATGTCGTAAGATTTGACGAGCTGACGCATTTTACCGAGGAGCAATATACATACCTTATTTCGAGAATAAGGGGTGTAAATCCATATCCCAAAATGGTAAAGTCAAGCACTAATCCCGGCGGGATAGGGCATACCTGGGTAAAGCGCAGGTTTATAGACGGACATTTGCCAAATAAGGTGCACAAAGACCCCGATACAGGTATAAGACGCCTTTTTATACCATCGCTCGTTCAGGACAATGTTTTCCTGATGAATGCAGATGCCGATTATATAAAAAGGCTTGAACAACTGCCCGAGAACGAGCGCAAGGCTCTTCTTTTGGGCGAGTGGGATATATTTGACGGACAGGTGTTTACAGAATGGAGAAACTCTGCCTTTGGCAGACGGACAAGGCGCTGGTCGCACGTAATAGAGGCGTTTGACATTCCGCGTGAATGGCGAAGGTTTCGTGCGTTTGATTTTGGTTATTCAAAGCCGTTTGCGGTTGTCTGGTTTGCAGTAGACAATGATGGCAGAGCATATAACTACAGAGAGCTTTACGGCTGCACGGGCAGGCCTGATGAGGGGGTAAAATGGACAGCCTATAAGATAGCCGACGAAATTCGGAGAATAGAAGAAGCCGAGGACGAGGGCTGTCATATCACGGGCTACGCTGACCCTGCAATATGGAACAGCACGGGCTCGCCCGAGGGGAGTATAGCGGAGATGATGGAAAAGAGAGGAGTATTCTTTGAAAAGGGGAATAATGACCGCCTTGCGGGGAAAATGCAGGTTCATAATCGATTGGCATTTGATGACGAGGGACTTCCTATGCTATATTTTTTTGAGAATTGCCGCAATATGATACGCACCCTCCCGCAGCTTGGTTATGACCCGACAAGACCCGAGGATGTAAATACAGGTCAGGAGGACCATTTGTACGATGCAATGAAGTATTTCCTTATGTCCGACCCCATTGCCCCAAAACAAAAAGAAGGACCGCGGCAGAGGGAGTACAGCCCCCTCGATACCGAGTCCTTAAAAAAATATCCAAGATTTATTGTGTAGCAAATTATTCTGTTACGGTTGCCGCTGCGGCAGAGTTATTGTTTTTACTATACAGCAGTTTAAGTAAAACAGGTGTCAGAATTGATGAAACGATTATAAGCAAAATGACGGGCGTAAAGAAGACGGGGTCAATTAACCCGACGGACAAGACCTTTTGTGCAACTATAAGGGCAACCTCGCCGCGTGTCATCATTCCGACGCCTATTTTTAAGCTGTCGGACACCGAGTATTTGCACAGTCTTCCGCACAATCCGCAACCAATGATTTTGGATAGGAGAGCAACCGCGATAAAGCATATCGAAAAGAGCAAAATCTCAGCCGATACTCCCTGAATGCTTGTGCGCAATCCGATGCCCGCAAAGAAAACGGGACCGAAAAGCATATAGGAATTTACCATAACTTTAGCTTCTATATATTCGGCATCGTTGATATTGCAGAGTATAACGCCTGCCATAAACGCACCAGTTATATCGGCAACACCGAAATATTTTTCGGCTATATAAGAAAGCGCCATACAAAGAGCCAAACCGAAGATGGCTATTCTGTGGGTATGCTTATACTTTGCATCGAGCTTTTTAAACAGCTTGTAGAGGATAAAGCCGCCTACCCCCGTCAAAGCGAAGAATGAAATATTCCTGATGATAACCTCGAGTATATTGCTGTCGCCGCCGCTCTCGCTGCCGATGCCGACTGTGATGGCAAGGACAATTATACCGATTACATCATCAATGATTGCGGCACTGACTATCGTAGTACCAAGCTCACTTTTCAGCTTGCCCATTTCAGTTAAAGTCTGAACAGTAATGCTGACCGAGGTAGCCGTCATAATAACGCCGATAAATACTGCGCGGTAAAACTCGGGCGTTCCAATTGCAGATGTGCCATAAAAAGCCATATATAAAAGTGTGCCGCAAATCAGCGGAACAACAACGCCTACGCAGGCGATTAAAAATGCAACACCGCCCGTCTTTTTCAAATCCTTAAGATTTGTTCCAAGACCTGCAGAGAACATAAGCAATATAACACCGATTTCTGCCATTTGCGAAAGAAAGTCGGAGGGGGTTACAATGCCGAGAATTCCCGGGCCTATCAGAAGCCCGGCGACAATTTCACCGACAACCTGCGGGACATTTAATTTCCGCGCAAGAATGCCGAGCAGCTTTGCGGCGATAATTATAATTGCAAGGTCTTTAAAAATTTCATAGGCGTGCATACAAAACAGAACCTTTCGTTGAATTTTATCTGCTAAGTGTTGCAATACCGCAACATTCATCAGTAGAGTATAGCACAGACAAAAAAGCTTTTCAAGATAATGGTTGAAATTGTAAAGAAGTTGTAAGAAATGACATAAATTTATGGGCAAAGGAGCTGCGGATTTACAGTTGGTGCGACAGACTTTTTGAGAAATCATTTCAAGATGCCCGATAGAATATTAAAAGACACCCCGAGGGGTGTCTTTTTTACACATATTTTTCAACAAGTTCTATAAGAAATTCGGGCTCAGACGGCAGTCCGTGCGGATGGTGCCCTGCCATTGATTTTGCAACAACATCTATCCTTCCGCCTCTTTCTTTGTAGAAATCCTCTAAAACCTTACCGTTCTCGCCATAGAGAACAACATTGTCGGCTGTACCATAGATCATAACGATAGGTATGTCATTTTCAATCAGAGGCTCCATATTGTCAATCGGGCTCTTTCTGAAGTTTACAACTGTGGACTTATCAAAGCCGTAAGCGTTTACAAGTTCGCGCCAGAAGGAGGCTATTGAGGGGTCTTTGCACTCGCCAAGTCCTACCATACTTAAGATATTAAGCACAGGGGCATCAAGGTAAAGAACCGAGACAAGCTCGGGATATTTTTCTGCGAGCTTTGCCGCCTGCAGACCTCCGCAGCTCATTCCGACAAGAATACATTTTGCTTCAATGCCGAGCTTTTCCGCCACGAACTTGACGAAATCTGCCATTATATCTATCTCGTCATCGGTTGCCCAACGAGTTCTGTGCTGAATATAGCACCAGGCATATCCGCGTCTTATCATTTCAACTTCAAATTCGGGAAAGGAATTCCAATACTCGGTTTTAAGCATAAGCTTGCCGTTGAAATTTCCATTGGGGTAAACGATTTTCGCAGGACGGTCAGCAAACCGGAAGTTTTCAATTTTAAATTCATCAAATAAACTTTCAGCCATAATAATCACCTCAAAAATTTTAGACATTTTAAATGTCGCGGTTATTGTAGCACCTCCAAAAATAAAAGTCAAGCCTTTTTAAAAATAAATTTCGTTACAGCATAAAAAGCTCGACATTCATAAATTTTTTGTGTATAATGTTAAGAGAGAATGTTTATGAAGGATTCAAACACATAGCAGGGAGGAGGAATGCCGCGTGAAGATATTAATCATCGGAGGCGATTTAAGCACAGCAGAGCTTGAGAGTGAATATCTCAGGGTTGAGGGCTTTGAATGTGATATAGCCGCCAACACGGATGCGGGCTTGTGGATGGCACGGGAGAATGATTATTCGCTTGTAATTATCGGAGTTGCCCTTTCCGGACGTGATGGATTTTCCGTCTGCAAGGAGGTGCGAGCCTTAAAGGATATCCCGATTATACTATTATCTGACTCGGATGATGATGTTGACAAGGTGCGTGGGTTTAGTGTTGGAGCGGATGATTATATAGCAAGACCGATTTCCCGAGCTGAACTTGTTGCACGCGTAAAATCGCACATAGGCAGATACGAAAGACTGACGGGCAAACGCGGCGAGGCGGGAAACAATATTTTGACCGTTCGCGGTCTTCGTATAGACAAAGATGCAAGGCGGGTCTATGTTGACGGCGAAGAGGTTTCAATGCCTGTTAAGGAGTATGAGCTATTACTCTTTCTTGCCGAAAATCCCAATATAGTTTTCAGCAAGGAGCGCCTTTTTGACAGAATATGGGGAATGGATGCAATGGGTGATGTTGCGACAGTAACCGTGCATATTCAAAGAATTCGCGACAAAATTGACAGAAATCAATCCGAAAACAAATATATAGAAACTGTTTGGGGTGCGGGGTACAGATTTTTGTAGAAGAGAGAATATTATAAGAATTTTACTCACCTCTAAGACCCCAAAAAGAAAAATTAGAAACAAAAACCTCTCTGTGCAGACAGAGGGGTTTTTGTTTCTAATTTTCAGTTTTAAGCATTTTTCGTATTTTGCGAAAGGCAGAGGCTTCACCGCTTTCTGCGAGAGTTGTAAGCAGATCTTCGAGAATAAGAGCGGTTTTTGGATGAATCGGACGCTTTACCGCTCCTCTCTTGAAATACTCAAGCGGATGCTTGTCGGTGTAGTTTGAACCTTGGTATATTTTGCTTGCGGCAACTCTGTCGCAGAACATTTCGGCAATATACTTCTTTGGCATAGGCACAGGCACAAACTCATGAGTTACCGTATCATAATCAGACCAATATTCAAAATGGTGACGGTTCCTGCCTTTGTGATGCATCCAGGCGGATGAAAAGCCATATTCAAGCCGTTCGGCTTCGTTTGGACTTTTGTCACCGCTGTAGTAGCGTGCGCCTACCCAAAATTCCGAGGGACTGTATTTAGACAGGTCGTGAAAAAGACCCTGCCAAAGTATCCCCGCCTTTTTGCTGTGTGCAATTACAAGATGTCGATGCTTTGTTATGGTCCTGAAATGACCATATATTTTTTTAAGGGTTATTTTCATATTATCACCTTATTTGCCATTAAACAAAAAGGGGACAACAAATGTTGCCCGCCTTGTTTGAATTAAATTTAAAATAAATGATGTATTATTCAGCAACAGGAGCCTCAACGTCTTCCTCTGCGGGAGCTTCAGCTTCCTCTTCTGCAGGAGCCTCAACATCCTCTTCTACAGGGGTTTCAACCACAGTTGCATTTTCCTCTGTGGTGTTGTAATCCTTAACCGATACGGCAGTCAAAGCAAGAGAGCTTATTATGAACAAAACAGCGACAACAGCTGTAATTTTCTTAAGTATAGCGTCAACAGTTCTGCCCTTGTTCTTGCCAAAAAAGGTTTCTGCACCGCCTGCAATTGCCCCCGAGAGCCCCTGCTGTTTACCGTGCTGCATAAGAACCGTTACGACAAGTATCACAGAGATTACAACATGGATAATTACTAATGCTAAATTCATTTTTGTTTCCTCCTTGTATTTTTCAATACACAATAATCAACTTTTGTTTTTAGGGAGTAGTTTCTAAATATCCCGTACGCTCCATTGTAACACATAATAATGAATTTTTCAAGCCTTTTTTCAAATATTTTGGTAAAATATTTTTATATATAATTTATTCTCCGAAATAGTTTTCAAAAAGAAGGGTCCAGGTTTCAAAGTCTGCTTCACCCGTCTGCGGTAGTCCGAAAAATTCCTGCGCTGAAATAACAGCAGCGGTAGTTTCCACGCCGAAATATCCGTCAGGGTTTATAAGAGGCATACCTTTATTCGTTTGGCGCAACGCCCGAAGAGCAGTTTGGAGCTCAAATACATTTTGTTCGTTGTCATATATAGATGTCATTATTTTAAATCACCCCTTTTTATGTTGTCTGATTTTCAGAATTTTCTGACACGGTATATCCGGGATATTGACCAAAGGATTTCTGCTCGCTTTGCGAGAGAATAGAGTATTGCTCGGCAATGCTTGCCCAAACGGGCGCATTTACAAACCCGCGTGCGGGCAGACCGAAGGTGCGCTCGTAAGAGAGGACGGCATCCTGTGTTTCGGGTCCAAAATAACCCGTAACACTGACAGTTGGAATTTCGGGATATGTTCTTGAAATCAGGGCGAGAAACTCCTGCAGGGTACGCACCGCATCTCCGCTTGAGCCTATTGTTAAAAGAGTTCCGGGATATGGAATGATCCCGCCACTCCTGAAGTCTTCGGGCAGAGAAGAGTATTTTGAAATATATGAGGAATAAATTGCATTCCACGTTGTTTCGTCTACAATACCCGTTTGGGGCAGCCCCACGGATTGCTGAAATGCCCGCACTGCCTCCGCTGTGGCAGGGCCATAAATCCCGTCCATATTAACAGTCGGGATAAAGTTGTTAAACTCTGCAATAAAGTTAAGGAAGTATTGAAGTGTTTCGACAGAACCGCCTCTGTCGCCTTCGCTTAAGTTTTGTTTAAACTGGTTATTGATTACAGAAATAGACAGTCTGTCAGAGTCAAGCTCGGAGAGACGCCGAACGCCTGAAAAGATAAGAATTATCTTATACCAGGTTGCTTTGCCGACAATACCGTCGGGAGTAAGGTTGAAAATTCGCTGAAATTCTCTTACTGCATTTTCGGTTTCCACATCAAAAATACCGTCGGGATAAGCTATTTTAGGTATTGCGGGATAGTTTTTGCCTATATGATTAAGCGAAATCTGGACACGCTTTACATCATCGCCCGTTGAGCCAATCCGCAGAGGTACACCTGGGTAGCTCTCGTCTACATCAGCGACGGGGGCGTTCTCTACGAGCGATATATCGCCGTAGTATGAGGAGAGAATGCGAAACGGAGTAAAACCCTGTTCGGCAAGCGAAACTGTCCCCCATTGAGAAAGACCGCCCGGACAGGTTGAAGTGGTTCCATTGCAGTATCTTGCAAACAATGGGGTAATATCGCCCGAGCGAACTATATAATCATTGAAAAGCTCGTCAACAATTTGGCTTATATTTTCGAAAATATCCCTTCCGTCTACATAAGATTGGTCGAATTGGGTTGAATTTGTAATATCGAAGTTATATCCCCGTGCACGATAGTATTCTGTGAATATCCGATTTAGTGCAAAGCTGATTTGAGCGTATATATTTGCCCGTATGGCGTTTTCGGGCCAGGTGGGATAAACCTCGCTTGACGCAACATTTTTTATGTATTCGGTGAAGGGAACGGTTACATTGGGCGCCCCCGCATCGTCGGGTGCACCGAGATGAACGACAATATCATCGGGAATTGTAAATACAATCGGCATTGAAATCCTCCTATTCTGTCAGTCTGTCACGCTCTGTGGCATCCTCGCCAAGCGGTTCAAGAGCGACGGGCTGTATGGACTCTATTCGGTCAAACACGGCTATGTTTAGAAGCTCTTGGGTATAGAAACCCGGCTTTTCTACTCTGAGATTATATGTGCTGTACGGGCGAATTCCGCCGGGGGTTTGCGAATATCTTGCAAGCGGGGCGGGCAGCTCAATGCCTGGCGTACGTCCGCTTCTGTCGGTGGTTTGTATATCTATAAGGTCACCATTTGTCTGGGATATCGTCACAGTAGAGCCTTGTACAGGCAGGGCTCCTCCTGCGGTTGTAACCTGTGCAATAAGGCGTCCCGCTCCGCCAAGCTCTGCTTGTGCCTGCGGCACCTCCGAAGCTGAATCGTCAGACAGAGTTGCGGCCTCGACTGCGGGCTCTAAAAAAGCGTTTCCTACCCCCATAAGACGGTCAAGAGCAAGGTTAGAGTGCTCAAAATCCAATTTGCGAGTTATCATTTTAATCAATCCTCCTACATATAATTTATATGCCGGAAATAAATAGTTGTGAATGTTGCAGCATAATTGCTTTGCGTAACCGAGGAGCAAATATATCTTATATCACAATATTATTAACAGGGCTTGAAAATGGTTGCTCTAGTATGGGGCAGAACGGAGAGTATTATGAATCGCGTTTGCGGCAATTATGAATATTTAAAATTACTGTCAAAGAGCTATCCCTCAATAAGTGCGGCGACTACGGAGATAATAAATTTACAGGCAATTCTCAATCTTCCAAAGGGAACGGAGCATTTTTTGAGTGACCTCCACGGAGAGAATGAGGCTTTTTTGCATATTTTAAAGAATGCGTCAGGGGTTATTAAGACAAAAATAAACGAAATATTTTCGACCACGATGACAGAGGCAGAGAGAGGATTGCTTGCGACCCTCATTTATTATCCTGAGGATAAGCTGGAAATTATAAAGAAGAATACAGACGATGTCGAGGATTGGTACAGAGTAACCTTGTATCATTTAATTGAGCTGTGCCGAAATGTCAGCTCAAAATATACGAGGTCTAAAGTGAGAAAGGCCTTGCCAAAGGATTTTGAGTATATTCTTGACGAGCTGATACACACAAACGATTTAAGCCATAATAAGCACGAGTATTATGACCAGATTATAAGGACGATAATAAAGACAGAGCGTGCAGATGCATTTATAATTGCATTGTCTAAGCTGATACAACGGCTGACGATTGACCATTTACATATTATTGGCGATATTTTTGACCGAGGCCCACGCGCGGACATTATAATGGATGAGCTTTTGAAATATCACAGCGTGGATATTCAGTGGGGCAATCACGATATAGTATGGATGGGCGCGGCAAGCGGAAGCGAGGCGTGTATTGCCAACGTGATTAGGAACAGCCTTAAGTATAATAACTTCGATGTGCTTGAGGATGGATATGGGATAAGTACGAGGCCTCTTATTACTTTTGCAATGGAGGCGTATAGAGATGATGATTGTACCCTCTTTATGCCTGAAATTTCAGGGGGAATAAAAAACGAAAACCCTGATTTTATGGCAGCAAAAATACATAAAGCGATAACGGTTATACAATTTAAGCTTGAGGCACAAATAATAAAAAGACATCCTGAGTACAGGATGGAAAGCAGAATTTTCATTGATAAGATAGATTACGAAACAGGGACGGTTGTTATAGACGGAAAAGAGTATGCTCTGCTTGACAAAAACTTCCCGACGATTGATAAAGATAATCCTTTTGCATTGACTGAGCAGGAAGAAGAGGTAATAAATCATTTGAAGCGTTCGTTTATGCACAGCCAGAAGCTTCAGGAACACGTGAAGTTCTTGTTCTCAAAGGGGAATATGTATAAGGTTTATAACGGGAATCTGCTCTATCACGGCTGTGTTCCGATGGACGAAAACGGTGATTTTACAGAGGTTGATTTCTTTGGCGAGGCTATCTCAGGTAAGGCTTATATAGAAAAGGCAGAAAAGCTTGCAAGACGCGGATTTTTAGGGCTTGGAGATGAGAAGCAGGATGGCATTGACTTTATGTGGTATCTGTGGTGCGGAAGCAAGTCGCCTCTCTTTGGCAAGAGTAAAATGGCAACCTTTGAGAGATACTTCACCCAGGATAAAGATTTGCACCATGAGGAAAAGGATAATTACTTCAAGTTGGCGGATAAAAGGGAAATATGCGATAAAATTCTTGCTGAATTCGGAGTTTACGGTGAGCGCTCGCATATTATAAACGGGCACGTGCCTGTGCAGATAAAAAATGGACAAAGTCCTGTAAGAGCAGACGGCAAGCTGCTTGTGATAGACGGAGGCTTGTCTAAAGCCTATCAGTCAAAGACGGGGATTGCAGGATATACACTTATATATAATTCGTACGGACTGATACTTGCGGCTCACGAGCCGTTCGAGTCTACCACCGCAGCAATACAAGAGGAGCGGGATATGCATTCGCAGTCTGTAATGCTTGAAAGCCCAAGAAAGCGTACACTTGTTATGGATACAGATACGGGTGCAAGAATAAAGAAGGAAATAAGAGAGCTTGAGCTATTGCTTGATGCATACAGAAGTGGTCTGCTGACAGAATAATTGAGGGGATTTTCTCGAAAAAATGGAAATTTCTATTGACAAAAGGCGCTTAATATCGTATCATATTTAGGTGAAATCTTTGCCCCTGCAACGATGTGCAGGGGCAAATAAATTGAATATTCGCCGCTTTAGTTAAATGGATATAACAAGCCCCTCCTAAGTGGAAGATAGAACGCTTGCCATTTTAAGAAAAAATCACATATGTCCCAGTACCTCAGTAGGATAGAGGGTTCGCCTCCTAAGCGAAACGTCGGCGGTTCAATTCCGCCCAGGGACGTGATTTAGTGCCGAAATTGAAAGATTCCGGCACTTTTTTCGTTTTCTGGAGGTGTTTTACTAAATGATTCGTTTTTTTGAGAATCAAGAAGAGGGGTGCATATAAAATGAATATTTGCTAATCGGACTTGATCATAAATTCGAGAACACCGCTTTCGAAGCTTTTCTTCGGTTTTTATC
>JAZNFQ010000028.1:0-2286 GCA_045576075.1 Clostridia bacterium | reverse complement strand
AAATCCGAGGAAGAGGCATATATCCGTGATATGCAAATCAAACTTGCAAAGAAAAACGGGACCTTTGAACCACCTGTGCGTGTTGCAAAAGGAGAAATAAGACAAATAAAAGATGTAACCGTTAGAGAACTGTTAGATGAAAAGACAAGGGGACGGTTCTATTGTCTTTGCAAGAGTAAGTCAGAGCGACACCCTTACCTATGCCTACACAAACGGCGGTCTGCTTTCGAGCGTATCAGACGGCACAGGAAGTGTAAGCTACGCTTACAACGCCAAGGGTCAGCAGACTGCCGAAACAGTAACGGGGACATCCCCTGCCCAAAAGAACTACACCTATGATGCAGACGGCAATCCGTCAGGAGTTGTTATCAGCAACGGCGGAACGGTCTATAACCAGAGTTATACCTATAACCACATCGGACAGCTCACAACCGTAAGGGATAATCTGTCTTCAAAGAATGTGGCTTCCTATACCTATGACGGGGCAGGAAACATCAGCACCAAGACCCTTGCAAACGGCGTGACAACCGCCTATACATACAACGGCACAAACTTCCTGTCCTCCGTCACAAACAAAAAAGGGAATATCGTGTTATCCTCCTACGCTTATACCTACTATCTGGACGGGAATCGTGCAAGTGTCACAGACCAAAGCGGCAATATACATAGCTATACCTATGATAAGCTGGGTCAACTGAAAGTCGAAACCGATACCAAAAACGGCACTGTGACAAGCTACACCTATGACGGCAATGGCAACAGAATAACCAAGGATGTAAGCGGAAGTACCTCTTCCTCCACCCAATACACCTATGATGCCAATAACCGATTGACAAAAGAGTCTTGTAATGATACCATATCTGTAACGGAACATGATTATTATTACGATAACAACGGTAATCTGATTACCAAGACGGTATCTATGTATACAGATGACACAGGAGAATTCGAACAGTTATCCATCGGCCAGTATCCTCTGGGATATACGTCCTCTGTTGACGGAGCACTTGCCACAAGTTACGGTTACAATCTCCGGAATATGCTGACCTCAATCGAAACCGATACCGGTCTGCAGACGGAATATCTCTATAACGCCAGCGGTGCAAGAGCGAAAAAGACGGTGACCGGTGTCTCTACCTCTTACATATGGAATGGCTCTAATATGGTATATGAGAAGGGCAAGAACACCGCATACTACTGCTATGGTGACGGCATCATCTCTATGGTAAACGCAGACGGTGCGTACTACCATCTCAAAAACGGACATGGTGATGTTACCCAACTGACAACCTCTTCGGGAACCATAGCAGAGGACTATGTCTACGACGCCTTTGGAAACCAGGAAGATGCAGACCACACCATTGATAACCCATTCCGCTACTGCGGGGAGTACTTTGACGAAGAATCCGGCTTTATCTATCTCCGCAACCGCTACTACGATTCCGCAACGGGTAGATTCATCACCGAAGACCCCGTCAAAGACGGTTTGAACTGGTATGCGTATTGTCATAGTGACCCTGTAAACTTTAACGATCCTTTTGGATTGGAAGAAGATCGGGATAAACATGTTCTAACCAAAGAGGATTACGAGAAAATACAGATGTTAACCGCTATCTATAATTATGCAGTTAATAATTTAAAGGATATGGCTATTGCAGATGAGGCGCATAGACAAGCTGTAAAAATAAGACAACAGGAAAAGTATAGTAATTATCCTGACTATGGACCGCCGAGACCGGCTACTTTATCAAATATATTACAATATGTTCCGATGCATGGCGCTGTGGACAATTATATTTATAGTAGAAGCAAAGCAACTGTTACTATAGTAATCGGAAAACCGCTTTCAGAATTTGATGCACAAACTGCCTCTGGCGAATGGATAGATTCATTCTCTGATTCGGGAGGGTTTGCTATTATAGGAGACGCATTCGGCGCTAGCGATGTAGTTGATATAGCTGGAAGTGTTGCAAGTGAAGTTAATAGCACTTTTAATCCATTATATCGTAAAGTATCAAAAGGTGATGTAATTACTACTGTTTATAAAAAACAATTCTTTAATAACAAAACAATAATGTTTTATTTTAAAGGAGAAGATAAACAAAGATGTTATTATGTAAAGGGGGACTAAAATGTTAAATCAATTTCATGATTTTTTGTATAGACATAAAAATATTGTTAGCTACATAGCTTTGGTGTTGATGACGATAATTAGTTCATATATTTTTACAATAAAAACAATGGGATTTTATGCGAGCGTATTTATAACTATGTTTTTTATTTTAT
>JAZNFQ010000027.1:0-48021 GCA_045576075.1 Clostridia bacterium | reverse complement strand
GGTTGACGCATCGGAACAGGGTTCGGCAACACATATGCAAAGTTTTTTCTAAAATAGGGTTTTTCTACACGCTGAAAGCTTGCCAATCGGCAAGCTTTTAATTATAATATCATACTCATTTCATCTTCAGGCGCCTCATCTGCATAATAATCAATCTCGTCAAGTCTTCTGAATTCGTAGCCCTGTCCTCTGAGATATTCTATTATTCCACCGAGAGCATCGGGCGTGGTCTTTTTTGCCGCCGCATCGTGCATAAGAATAACCAAATTCTTACCTATAGCAGTTTCCTTTACCCTCGCGATAAGCTCGTCCGCACTTCGAAGAGCCGCCTCTGCGTCACCGTTTAAGCAATTCCAATCGACAAAATAATAACCCTTTTCTTTCAAAAGCTGTTTATATTCCTGCTTTTGCGCGGCATATGTACCCGCATTATGTCCTCCGCCGGGGAAGCGTATAAGCTTAAATGCCTCCTCCCCCGTCACCTCGCATATCAGCTGCTCAGTCTTTTCTATCTCCGCCATAAAGCTCTCGCCCGTGGCATATAGCTCCCCATACTGATGATAGTACGAGTGATTTGCAAGCAAATGTCCCTCGTCAAATACCTGCCTGCCAATTTCACGATTTGCCTCGAGCATCTTTCCAAGAACAAAAAACGTCGCCTTTACATCATATTGGTTGAGCACCTCAAGAACCCTTGGGGTGACCTCCTTTGTCGGCCCGTCATCAAAGGTCAAATAACAAATCTTTTTATCGGTATTTGCCACGCTCGTGGCAATCTTAAGTAAATCATTTTCCGCTTCAGCGGGAGGAAAATTATATACCTTTTGTATCGGTTCTTCTTGTGCGGCTTTCTCTTCGGTCAATTCTGCATTATCATCATTGCCCGAAAAAATACCAATAACCGCAAGTAATATCAAAACACAAAGTCCGCATAAAATCAGCCAAAACCTTGCATTGAATTTCAAGCTTACTTCTTTTCCAAACACTTTGCTCATAGCTTTTACCCCTCATCTGTTTTAATCTAATGTCTGTATCATCTATGTTCCGTCAATCTTTGTACGGAACGGGGTCCATATGGATTACTATATCAACCCCAAGCTCCCGAAGAATATCATTCTCTATGGCATCAATCACATTATGAACATCAATAATGGATAAATTATCAGGAACCTCTGCGTGAACCGAGGCAATCGTTCTTCCCGGGCCATAATCGTGCACCATAAGGTCATGTGTACCGAGAATTTTTTTCTCGTCCATCAGTTTTTTCTCTATACTTTGTATAAGTTCAGAAGGCGGCGCCGCACCCAAGAGTCTGTCAATCGTGTTTCGCGCAATGCCAATTCCCGTCCATAATATCATAAGCGATATGCAAAGACCTGCTATTCCGTCAAGAGAGAATTTAATAATCGGCGAAAGCACTGCTGAAAGTATTACACCGCAGGTTGCTATCAAATCATTCAGGCTATCCTTTGCCGCCGCGAGCAAAATCTGGGATTTTATTCTTTTTCCCATAAATCTGTTATAATGCCACATCCACAGTTTTACGGGGATTGAAACCGAGAATATCACCATCGCAATAGGACTATACCCAATTCCCGCAGGACTTAAAATTTCCGCCACAGAGCTTTTCAAAAGTTCAATTCCAAAAACAACAATTAAAACCCCGATTAAGAACGCGGATATATATTCGGCGCGTCCATGCCCATACGGATGCCCCTCGTCTGCACGCTTTCCGCTAAGACGCGCACCAATTACTGACACCAAAGCCGAGCCAAAGTCTGAAAGATTGTTAAATGCATCCGATATAACCGCAATACTGTTTATAGTTAGTCCAACGGTAATCTTTACAGCAAATAAAAATATGTTGCAAGCAATCCCGAGAGCGCCGCCAAGAACTCCATATTTTTCCCTCACTGCAGGTTCGGATACATTCTGATAATCGGGAATAAAACGTCTTATAATAGGTTTTATCATAGCTCTTCTACCTCGTCAATCTTAAAAATTAATTGACCTGCACCTATACTTCACATTTATTACAATTCCAATTGCAAGCATTGTAGTTACCAAAGACGACCCGCCGTAGCTGAAAAACGGAAGTGTAATTCCCGTTACAGGGAAAATTCCGATACACATCCCTATGTTTTCAAAGGTCTGAAAAAGAAGCATCGCCGCAACGCCTACGCACATATATGTGCCAAGCGAATTCCTCGAATTTACGCCTATATATATCGCACGTATGATAATCGCACTCATAAGAAGTATTACAATAACTCCCCCGAGCATTCCAAGCTCTTCGCACACCACGGAGTATATAAAGTCGGTATGCCTCTCAGGAAGCAGATTATTAAGCTGGCTTGACCCCTTATAAAGACCCGAACCGAAAATCCTTCCCGAGCCGACGGCAAGCTTTGACTGTATCACGTGATACCCCGACCCGCTTGGGTCATTTTCGGGGTTAAAAACATTTATAATACGATTTTTCTGATAATCCTGAAGAAAGAAAAACCACGCCAAAGGGCATATCGCTACAAGGGCTGCAGCTCCGCCAATGATATATTTTATGCTGAGGCCCGCCGCAAAAAGCATTACAACAAGCATAAACATAAATACCGCCGCCGTACCAAAGTCAGGCTGGAAAAGTATAAGCACAATAGGAACAAGAGCGTATCCTATAAGTTTTAAAAGAGTTTTTAGCTCATTAATTTGTCCGTCATTATCCGAAAGCTGTCTTGCAAAGCCTATAATAAATACTATTTTTGCAAACTCTGCAGGCTGAATGCTGACAGGGCCTAAATCAAACCAGCTTCGCGCACCATTTTCTTTTGTTCCAATCCCCGGTATAAGTACCAAAAGCAGAAGCGCAAGGCACGCAACTGCCAAATAATTCGAAATTCTTGCAAGATACTCATAATCAAGCACCATAAAAGCACATACACCGACGCATCCGAGAATAAGTGCGGCTGATTGCACTACAACATAACGGCCAGCGCTCTCTCCGCCCGCGCTTGAAATCATCACTATTCCAAAAACGGCAGCGGCAAGAGTTAACGCCACCATCCAAAAATCCATATTTCTAAAAAATCCGCGCAAGCGCCCTGACCCTCTTATCATAATCAAATTCCTTTCACCTACAAAGTGTTATCAAAGCTTTATACTGAGCGCAACTCCATCACCGATCGGGAGTATATCTGTTTCAAGCTCGGGATTTGAGCAGAGCATATCTATGTAAGCGCGCAATCTTCTCACAATCGTTATTTTTCTGCGCTGTACAAGCTCGTCTGTTGCAGTCATTCCTTTATACAACACATTATCCGACACGAGCAAGCCACCTGATTTAAGCATCCTCATACAATTTGGGAAAAACTCGTTATACTGCCCCTTTGATGCATCAACGAATATCATATCGTACTCGCCATCCAGCGTCGGCAAAACCTCTTTAGCATCCCCATAGATAACATTGATATTATTCCCAAGGTTTGCTTTATCAATATTTTCGCGTGCAACTCTTACCGCATCGGGATTTATCTCTATCGTATCTATATGTTTCGCCCCCGCCTTTGCCATTCTTATCGCAGAATAGCCGATTGCAGAGCCAACCTCAAGGATGTTTGATATTCTACCGAGCTTAATTAATATTTCAATAAGCTTTATCGTCTCGGGTTGAGAAATGGGGACCTCATACTTTTTTGCAAAAGCTTCCATTTCCTCTATGTGCCCGCTGCTCTTTTTCAGCGATGCCCTTATATAGCGTATTATATATTCATAGTTTATATTATCATCTATCATTTTCATTCTCCAAATTCAGTTCTGAATTCTTCTTTGATTATTGCAGTGCTCCTCAAATGTTTCTGCAAACAGACTATAGCTTCCGTCCTCTGATGCCATAAAATAAAGATAATTAGTAGGCTCAGGATAGAGCGCCGCCTCTATCGACTTAAGTCCAGGAGAGGCAATGGGGCCAATCGGTAAGCCGCTGTTTTTATAGGTATTATACGGCGAGTCAATCTGCGTATCCGAGTTAGAAAGAACACTTTTCCGTTCCTTCAGCAAATATTGAACTGTTGCACAAGACTCAAGCCTCATACCTGTATTTAACCTGTTTACAAAAACAGATGCGACAAGCGAACGTTCCTCATCATTTGCCGCCTCGCGCTCTATAACCGAGGCAAGCTTTATTATCTCATCAAGGCTCTTATCAATCCCCGACTGCTCATACACAGGAACAACTATTCTTTCGAAGTTAGCAAGCATCGTGTCGATTATCTCGTGCTCTGACATATTTTCATTAAAAATATAGGTATCGGGATACAGATACCCTTCAAGTCTGTTTTCTCTGCTATCTATTCCCTCTAAAAATCCATAATCAAAATTCCCGACCTCGACCTCGCGCATAAAAACCTCTCGGTTTATAAGGCCTTCCGTTTCAAGAGTGTCGGCAATCTGCCGCAGTTCATAACCCTCAGGGATAAGTACAGTATGTGTCCTGCCCTCAGGTATAGTTTCAAGTGTATCTATGATTTTACCAAAGCTCATTGAGGCATTGAGGGTATGTGTGCCTTTTTGATATATGTGCTCCCCTGTGATGCGTGCATAAATCTTGAATGCAGTTTTATTGGCGATAATCCCTGCATTTTTTAAGCCGTCCGCAATCGCATTTGTTCCGTAGCCTTCGGCAATCTTAAAATCAATCGGATGTTTCCCGCCGCCTATCCCCGCGGCATCAAAAACAATTGAAACAAAAAATATTGCCAATATAACTATAAGCAAAGGCCTAATGTACTTATTTTTCTTCATATAGTATCACCTCTGTAAGCTGCAAGCCTCTACAGCATTCTAACCAATATTGCAGTCACAACCACAACTGCAAGGCATAATAGTGACGGCACACTCACAAAACTCTGTCCGAGCATATGTGATGCTTTAAGCTTGCTAACAGCCGCTCTCTTGCGTGTACCCATCATAAATAATGCATATAAAATCAAAAACCCAAAAACACCGCCGATAAAGAGCCCGATGGTCAAGGCAGGCTCAAACTGTAATTCAGAGTTAAAATATGCAAGCAACACAGCTGTGGCGTTGTTGAAAAAGTGAAACATCATTGCCGCATATAAAGAATTTGTTCGCCTCACGACAACAGACAAGATAAGTCCCATACACAAATATCCGACAAATCCACATATATCAGCATGGAGCAGTGCAAACATAGTCGCCGAGAAAATTGCCGCCGCCTTTGTATTGAATTCCGACATTGCGCCGCCGACTATACCCCTGAACAAAAATTCCTCAAAAATCGCAGGAATAGCGCAAATAATTATGATTGCCGCAATCAATTCATAGGCAGAGCCTATGATATATCCGTCCGCTGTGCCTAAAGCTAAATTAAACGGCAGATTTATAACTACCATAACAAACTGCCAGCAAATCCCCATAATTGCAGCTAAAAACAGTAAAAATCGGTTGCATCCCGTCAGACAAAATCTCTCGGATGCAACTTTCGCCGTAACGCCGTTACTGCGTGCATATATGATTATCGGCGCTATATATGCAAAAACGCCCGTAATCAACGCCTGAAGATAAAAAGGGACGGGGTTTTCAAAAAAGCTCGATATAAGCCCAAGGATAATTGTAACCACGGCATTTATAACCGCTACCGCCAAAAGCATTGTGCGAATTCCTTTGATTTTTTTCTTATCCTCTATATATAAAGACGCCACTTATCCCATCTCCTTTGCACATATAATCTCGTCTACCCTGCAATCAAATTCCTCGTACGGCAATTCATCCGTCATACACTGCGGATAAGCAAGCCCCACAGCATATCCCGAAAAGCCGTTTAAAAATCTGTCATAATATCCGCCGCCATATCCAAGACGCGCCCCTGAACGGTCGAATGCAAGCGCAGGTACAATCGCAAGGCAGACCTCATCTCTCTCTATGCAGTGCGCCGCCCCGCTCGGCTCGGGAATATTATAGGCCCCGATAACAAGCTGATTTAAGCTTGTTATCTCATAAAGTTCCATAACGTGCTCTTTGGTCTTGCATTTTGGTACAATCAGACGCTTTCCGTCTTTCAATATCCTCTCAAGCAAAAAATATGTGTCAACCTCGCTACCAACTGATACATATACAAATACTGCTGACGCATTTATATATGCATCGGTTTTAATGAGCCGCTCTGTTACGTCTTCGCTCATACAAAGGCGCACTTTATCATCAATAGAATTTCTTATCTGCAAAAATTTCTTTCGCAGTTCCTTTTTCTTCGCTCTCATACAAACGGATACTGCATCTGCGCAAGAATTTCATCGCCTGCACCGCTCTCACCCGAGAAATAATCTACTATTGCAGAACCAAATTCAAACGCCGCACCCGCTCCCTTTGCGGTTATTATATTATCGCTTACCGCCACAGAGCAATCGTAAGCTTCCGCTCCGAGCAAATGCTCTTCAAAACCGGGGAAGCAGGTTGCCTCCCTTTCAGCGAGTATGCCCATCTCGCCCAATATCATAGGCGCCGCACAGATTGCCGCAATCAACAACTCATTTTCATTGCAATAGCTTATCAACTCTTTTACTCTTTCATCTTTTTGAAGATTAAGAGTTCCGGGCATCCCGCCAGGCAGAATTACACCCTCAACATCGTTTTTGTCAACATCCTTGATATCGATATCAGCACCCACCTTAATCCCGTGTGCGCCTGTAATTTCCGTCCCAGTAATACCCGCAGCGCAAACCTTAAGCCCGCCTCTGCGCATAACATCTATTGGGGCAATAGCCTCTGTTTCTTCAAAGCCGTCTGCTAAAAGCACATAAATCATTATTTGTTCTCCTTACTCTTCTTTTTTTTCACAGTCAATATAAACTTTGGCAATGCCATAAATCTCCCAATCCTGCTTGGCTGTTTTAGGAAGCGATAGAACCACTCCAGATTAAGCTTGATAAAGATTTTTGGTGCACGCTTGACCTCACCCGCCAAAACATCGAGAGAACCGCCCGCACCTATGCACAAATTAACCTTTAACTCGTCTTTGTGCGCATTTATCCATTTTTCCTGTTTAGGCGCGCCAAGACACACCATAAGCAAATTAGCACCCGAGGCATTAATGTCCCTAATAATTTCCGCCTCATCCTCTTCTTTAAAATAGCCGTTACGGGTGCCTGAGATTTTAATTCCCGGATACTTCTCCTCAATATTTTTGGCAGCCTTTTCTGCAACGCCGGGCTTTGAACCAAACAAAAATACTCCTCCGCCGTTTTTACTCATACTCTCTAAAAGCCCGCAGCAAAGCTCGAATCCCGGTACGCGTTCCGGAAGCGGCTCCCCGATAATTCTCGCGCCATAAATAACGCCAATTCCGTCGGGGACACACATATCGGAAGAATTAAGAACCTCTAAAAAATCTGCATCCTCGTATGCAGCTATCACTATTTCAGGATTTGGGGTGTATATCACAGATACACCATCACTTTTTAAATACCCCTCTGCCCTATATAATGCCCCCGCTGCAGTAATCTTATCTATGTTTACCCCAAGAATATTTACGCACTCTCTCATTTAAATCACCATTTCCCATTAATTCTATAAATTTTATTCTAACATATTAATTACCTTTTTTCAACACAAATTGCATATATTTTTAAACAAAAAAATGCTGTTGTGCATAAGCTTATGCACAACAGCTTTATTATTTAAAGTTCAATAGGAAGCCAAAGCTTCTCCGAAAGTACATTTGGAGTAATCTTCACGCATGCGTGGCAGTCTTTACCCATTACAGTTTTATGGTCAATTCCGCAGAAGAAAGAGCTCTCCATACCATCTATTTCAATAGTTCCGTCTTCTGATAGTGTTATTACCGCGTGCACCGGGTCGTTATAATAAATACAATTTTCTGCCCCCGGATATTTGTCATGGAATTCCTTCGGGAGGCAGCTGTGTTCTACGTTCATCCAGTACATTGTCGGCGAATTTATATTAAAATAACAAACATGCTCTTTAATATTCAATCCATCCACATGCATATGCCCGCCGATATACATCAGGACACGCTTCTTATTCTTATGGGCTTTTCGTATTACATTTCTGAAGTCTTCCCTGTCCTTCCATGCATCCTCTTTCTCGTCATCCCTTGACATATCTGCGTGCCCGAATACAACTACAGGATACGGAGAAGACATAACTACTTCTTCAAACCACGCAATCTGCTCTGGAGAAAGATAATTGCGCTCTCCCCTATACTTACGCAGATTACCCGATGATTGAGGAATATATTCATCGCCTACCTTCAAGTAATTTGCATTAAGAACAACAAAGCGAAAACCGTTTTTGTCAAAGTAATAATAATCCGAAGGCATCTTATATATATCAATAACTTCTTCAAGCGGTATAATCTGCATCTCATGATTTCCAAGAACATGGTATGTAGGTATCTCGAAATTATTGTATTTTTCTACTGCCGCCCTGTCGCCCCGCGGGTTATGGCAAAAGTCCCCACAATGAATTATAAAATCCACATTTTCCTCTTTAGCACGGTTAAATATAAAATCAAGTCTTTCATCACAATCCCCACACCACCAAGGCGGTGCGGCATCATCCTGAATCCCTCGGCTATCCGCATACATTCCTCCGCTGAAATGCATATCCCCAAACACAGAGAACTTTACCTTATTCATATAATAACACCTCGTAATCTTACAGATTTTTAACCATTTTTTAACCATTATATATGCTTCCTTAATAAAAGTCAATACGTTATTGCAAAAAATAGTTGCACTTTTGGCCAATATCAATCTCTGCTGAATGTAAGTGTCCCATTTTTCTATATTCACATATAATATTTATTAGGATACCAGGAGGTTTCCTGATAAGTAAAAAGGAGTGTAAATCCAAATGGATAAAAATATAACCTTAAACAATCTGCCAATCTCAAGCGGTGCATACATATCCTCTGTTAATCTCGAGGGAAGTATGCGCCGAAGACTGCTGGATTTTGGCTTTACAACAGGGGCCCTTGTAGTTCCGCGCTTTAAAAGCCCGCTGGGCGACCCTACCGCTTACGAGGTAATGGGAAGCGTTGTTGCACTGCGCAGCGACATTGCCTCTAAAATCAGCACAAGCGAGAATTCTCCTATTCTCAGAACGGAGGCTGATAATCAATGAATTCTGCAAAAATCATTCTTGCAGGCAATCCAAACGTTGGCAAAAGCACAGTTTTTAACGCTCTGACAGGGCTTAAGCAACACACAGGGAACTGGTCAGGAAAAACGGTCGAGCTAGCGCATGGCGAGTTTAAATCAAACGACACCATATATAAAATATTTGACCTCCCGGGGACATATTCGGTAATATCGAATTCACCCGAGGAAAAAATCGCCCGCGACCATATATGCGAAGGTGAAGCAGACCTTACCGTTATTGTTGCAGACGCCACTTGCCTTGAGAGAAACTTAAACCTGGCGCTGCAGATAACAGAAATGACAAGCCGCACCCTTCTCTGTATCAATCTGGCAGATGAAGCAAAGCGGAACGGCATTTATGTTGATATAGCCTTTTTAAAACAAGCCCTCGGGATACCTGTCATCTCTATATGTGCAAAGAAAAGGCGCGATATAGCACGGCTTAAAACTGAAATTGCAAAAGCTTGCAAGGATCCGCAAAACGAAAACATTATTACAATTGACTATCCATCCTATATCGCAGGCGCCGTTGAAGAAGTTTCAAAAAGCTTGTCTGATTTGAAAATATCAGAACGACGAAAGCGCTTTATATCGCTTAAACTTCTTGACAATCGGGAGCTTGGTGAGCAATTAATTACCTCTTTTAATCCTGATGAAAGAACAAAGGATACTATACTGAAAAAACTCGACGAGGTAAATTCCGCCCTTATAAACCGCAATATATACCCAATAGATGTAAGAGATGCGATAGTCGAAACACTAATTAAAACAGCAGGCGCCATTTCTGAAAAATGCATTACGAAAACATTTTCAAGAGGCGAAAGCAGAACTCTAAAAATAGATAAAATTTTAACCTCGCGTCTATTTGGTATTCCCATTACCCTGATGTTCTTTGGGCTTATTCTATGGATAACAATAGTTGGCGCAAATTATCCCTCACAGCTTTTATCCTCTCTCTTTGACTGGATAAAGCCTTTGCTCACAGATTTATTTACAGAGCTTGATATACCGCCGTTCTGGTCAGGCTTATTCATCGATGGGATATATGGAACAAGTGCGTGGGTAACAGCAGTTATGCTTCCTCCTATGGCAATATTTTTCCCTCTTTTCACTCTGCTTGAAGACCTTGGTGTGCTGCCGAGGATTGCCTTTAATCTTGACAGATGCTTTAAATGTGCAAACACGAGCGGAAAGCAATCCCTCACTATGTGTATGGGGCTTGGGTGCAACGCCGTCGGCGTTACGGGTTGCAGGATAATTTCTTCTCCCTCGGAGAGGCTTGCCGCAATTATAACAAACACCTTTATGCCCTGCAACGGACGTTTTGGGATGCTTACTACTCTGTCTGCAATATTTATAGGCGGTCATTTCTGCGCAGAATTTTCTTCCGCAATCTCGGCGCTGTTCGTTCTTCTGCTTATTGTTATAGGCACAGCTGTAACCCTTCTTGTTACAAAGTTTTTAACCTCTACAATCCTTAAAAGTGAGTCCTGCTCCTTTGCAATGGAGCTTCCTCCTTTCAGGCGCCCGCAAATCGTTAAAACTCTTACAAGGTCGCTGATAGACAGAACTCTTCATATTCTCATCAGGGCGTTATCGGTTGCGGCGCCTGCAGGTGCTGTAATATGGCTGCTTGCAAACATAAATGTCGGCGGCGCCTCGATACTTGCGCACTGCACGCTTGTCCTTGAGCCGTTTGCAGAGATTTTAGGAATGGATGGTGCAATACTTTTAGCCTTTATTCTCGCATTGCCCGCTAACGAAATTGTGCTTCCGATAATGCTGATGTGTTATCTCTCGTGCGGGCAAGCCGTTAATATCCCTGAAATTGCTACCCTTGAAGTAATACTTAGGGCAAACGGATGGGGCGTATTGACAGCAGTTAATGTGATGCTTTTCTCGCTTATGCACTTTCCGTGTGCAACGACACTTAAAACAATAAAAGCCGAAACCGGAAGCCTTGGCTGGACCATCACGGCATTTATAATACCAAGCGTTGTGGGAATTATAGTATGTATGACAACAACGCTTATATGGAATTTAATTTCGCTTATTTTTTAATTTTATTGTAGGGGTTGCTATCACGCGCCCCTACATAATTATTTTTCATTTTAATTTTTTGTATCACTCATCAAAAAAAATTAATTTTTTTCATATATCCCAAACTTTTTTAAACATAAATTTATTCTGCAGACGAAAACTATATCATATAAAAGCAAGTTTAAAAGGAGAATTATTATGGAAAATATTTTTTACAGACCTATCCAAAGTGACCTTATCTGCAGCGGAATTTATATTCCCATATTTTTGTAAACAATATCTTAAAAGGGCAGTGTGCCCTTTACATAAACTATGATAAAATTTGCCATACTATAGAAATATCCATTAGTTCTGCACATCAGAGAGGAGCAATAAAATGTCACATTATGTAATTTCACCCGCTGCAAATCTTTCAGGAAGTGTAAAAATAAGCGGTTCTAAAAACTCATCCCTTCCAATTCTTGCTGCCTCTCTGCTCTCAGACGGCACCTCTGTAATCCGAAACATCCCCGACTTATCAGATACAAGAAATATGTGCGCACTGCTCAAATCCTTAAGCGCTGAATTTGTGCGTATACCAAACGGTGATATCGAAATAACACCCACAGGACGCCCTGCGAAATCTGCTCCGTTTGAACTTGTCAGCAAGCTTAGGGCATCATTTTTAATAATTGGTCCTATTCTTGCCAGATATGGCAAAATAAAAATTCCTCTTCCAGGCGGATGCCAAATAGGTGCACGTCCGATAAATCTGCACCTCAAAGGTTTTGGCGCAATGGGCGCAAAAATAAGTCAGGGTCATGGCTATGTCGAAATAAAATGCAATCGCCTTGAAGGCGCAAAAATATATCTCGACTTTCCAAGCGTAGGTGCGACTGAAAATATTATGACCGCCGCGACTCTTGCAAATGGCGACACAATAATAGAAAACGCCGCCAACGAGCCTGAAATCATTGATTTGGCAAACTTTTTGCGTTCTATGGGAGCAGAAATCACAGGAGATGGCACAGATACAATTTTCATAAAAGGCAAGAATGCCCTCCACCCCTGCGAGTATACCATAATCCCCGACCGAATAGAAGCGGGGACGTTTATGGTTATCGCCGCTGCCAGCCGCAGCCGATTAAGACTTGAAAACGCTCTCCCGAGCCACCTTGGCCCCGTTATCGCAAAGCTAAATGAAATGGGGTTTTGTATAAGCTCGGACGAAAATTCTGTCGAGATATTCCCCTGCGATAAATTTAAATCTGTAGACATTAAAACTCTTCCGTACCCTGGTTTTCCAACCGATATGCAGGCTCAGTTTATGTCGCTTATGAGCATCGCGGACGGCACGGGCGTTGTTGTAGAAACTGTATTTGAAAACCGCTTTATGCAGGTCCCTGAACTTTTGCGTATGGGAGCAAATATAAAAATAGACGGAAGAACCGCGGTTATAGACGGAACGCGTCGCTTGAGCGGAGCACAGGTCCGCGCAACCGACCTTCGTGCAGGGGCGGCGTTGGTTATAGCGGCTCTTTCTGCACAAGGTCCATCTGAAATTTCGGATATAGAACATATAGAGAGAGGCTATGAAAATTTTGTTGAAAAGCTATCCTCAATCGGAGTAAAAATTAAAAAGGAATAATATATAGCGGGACGATGTAAACATCGTCCCGCTATATATTTATACATATCTGTCAATATCTGAGAGAGTAATCCCTTTGTGCAGAGAAATATTTATTCCGTTTGCAATAACCGAGGATATATCATCCGTGATACTGTCAACATCCTTTGGTGCAACTATCATATTACCAAACTCGGGTTCTATTGCTTTTCTTATTCTCTCGTACTGATTTGTGTTATCATTGTTATTACCATTCATATTATTATCAGAATTTGTCATAGCAAGTTCAAGCCCAGCGGCAGCAATCGTTGCTGCGTCGACAACTGTTGGAACCCCTATTGCTATAACGGGCACACCAAGGGTCTCGGAATTAATAGTCTTTCTCTTGTTTCCGACTCCCGCTCCCGGTGTTATTCCCGTATCAGTTATTTGTATGGTCGTATTTATGCGCTCTACCTTCCCAGAGCAGAGTGCGTCTATAGCAATTACAAGCTTTGGGGCTATCTTCTCTGTAAGACCTCTTACAATTTCCTCGGTTTCCATACCTGTTGTTCCGAGTACCCCCGGTGCAATTGCACAGACAGGGCGTATCCCCTCGTCTATTTCCTCAGGTATATACTTTTTTAAATGCCTTGTTATCATAAGCGAGCCTATAACCTTGGGGCCAAGAGAGTCTGCTGTAATTTCTCTGTTTCCAAGTCCTATAACCAAGACGGTATCATCTTCTCCCGCAAGCTTTTGACTTGTCAAATTTCCGAGCTCTTTGGCACATCTTTTGCACATTTGCTCATAAATTTTCTGCTCACCGTAAAAGCGCGCGGGCATTTCTATTGTGATATAACTCCCTATTGGCTTGCCGAGATTTGTTGCCCCCTCCTCGCTCTCTACCCTAACTCTTGTAACTTTTATATATCCGTCCTCGCTGTCCTCTTCCATAACGACTCCTCTTATACTGAAATCCTCGGCACTGCCCGCCGATAGCATCTCGTGCGCTTCTATGGCAAGGTCGCATCTTGATGTATTTACATTCATTTTTATCACCTTTTACCTTTCTTATCTCAAGTTTTTATGTATTATATTTTAGATTGGCGATAAAAAAATATGTAATTTTGAAAATTATTTTTAAAAAAGTCTTGCTTTTTATGAAAAATAGTGGTAAAATGTTATTTACTGATGTGAAATCAAGATTTATTGTTTGGAGGTGAAATTATGCCTAATATTAAATCAGCTAAAAAGAGAGTTAAGGTTATCAAGAAGAAGACTCTTCAGAACCAGATGCTTAAATCTCAGCTCAAAACAGCTATAAAGAAGTTTGAGGCTTCCCTCAAAGATGGTAAGGCAGCAGCCTCCGAAGCTTACAACTTTGTTGTAAAGAAGACTGACCAAGCTGTAGCAAAGGGTATTCTCCATAAGAATACAGCTTCGCGCAGAAAGAGTCAGTATGCGGCTAAGATTAACAAAATCGCTTAAGTTTGAGTGATTTAAAACACTAAGATTATAAAATTCTACACATTTAAACGGCATAGCAATTGCTATGCCGTTTATTATTGTGTCATTTATATCTTCCAATCTATCGGTTTTTTTCCTTTTTCAATCAGGAAATCATTGCACTCCTTAAAATGCCCGCATCCAAAAAAGCCGTTATATGCAGAAAGCGGACTTGGATGGGCGCAGGTCAATATTTTATGTATAGGATTTTTTACTATCTCTGCCTTTTTTCTTGCATTTGCACCCCAAAGCATAAAAACAATTGGCTTTTCGCGTTTATCGAGCAATTCAATTATTCTGTCGGTAAATATTTCCCACCCTATATTCTTATGGCTGTTTGCCTGTCCTGCCCGCACTGTCAAAACAGAATTGAGCAAAAGTACACCTTGCCTTGCCCATTCGGTCAGCTCGCCATGGTTTGGCTGCCCGATTCCAAGTTCTGTCTGAATTTCCTTGAATATATTTTTAAGCGACGGCGGTGCCTCTACGCCGCGCTTTACAGAAAAGCATAGTCCGTGCGCCTGTCCCTCTCCGTGATACGGGTCCTGACCGATTATAACCGCCTTGACATCCGAATAAGACGTATATCGCAAGGCATTAAAGATATCATACATATCAGGATATATAGTCTGCGTTTTGTATTCTTTAGCCAGAATGGTTCGGAGTCTTTTATAATACTCTTTTTCAAACTCATCCTTCAAAAGAGAGTCCCAGTCATTACCGATATTTACCACAAAGCATCACCTCAAAATAATTGTATCATACTTTTCCCAAAAATGAAAGTAAAAGATATATGCTGTGAATAATATTTTTTTATCTTCACATATTAATGAGAGACTATGAAACGGAGGGCAATAAATGAAGGCAATAGTTATCAACGACTCATCCAAATACACTCTGGGTCCCCTCCTTTATAACTGTAATATAGATAACCTCTCCGTTATGGGCACCCCTATTCATCTGCACAGACGCAGATTTCTCGCTATGCACAACATAACAGAGACGGATATATTAAAGGCATCTTCTGCTGCTGAAATTTGCCGTATTACAGATGATGATATTGTTCTTATAGAAGATGGCTTGATTACAACCTCAAACCTCACCGACGCACTCGTCGAGCATCGCAAATCAGGTGCAGATATTACAGTTATTTTGCGCGACGGAGCAAATAGTTCTTTACCCCGTTCTGCACCTCTTGGCAAATATAATTTCAAAATGGGTGTATCACAAAGCTCCTCCGCCCATCTTTCGTCGCCCCTTGAAGCAGAGGGCATATATCTCTTGAGAAAATCTGCGCTTTTATCCATTTTACAAAGCGATGCCGTGATAGACGGCGATAAAATTATCACCCTTGGTATATCCTCCTCCTTAAATATAATTGGATATATTTCAGACAGATATTCGATTAGCATTTCAAACATCCACGACTATCATAAAGCCCACAATGACGCACTGCTTGGAAGTCTCCCGCTTAAATTTTCCGCAATGCAGATAAGGCCCGGTTTTTTTGTTGAAAACGGAGCATATATATCAAGCGGAGTTAAAATAGAAACCCCTGTGTATGTATCCTGCGGCTCTACTATTGAACGCGGTGCAAAAATCGGCAGAGGCACTTTTATCTCCAAAAAATGTGTTGTAAAATCGGGGGCATCCGTATCCCAATCCATAATCGGCGAAGGATGCTGTATTTGTGAAGATACACAAATAGACGGAGCAATTTTGGCAAGCGGGATAAATGTCGGCAGGAATACGAAAATTATGGAAAACTCGGTGATAGGCTATGGGTGCCGCATAGAGCCTGAATGTACTATAAACGCAAACATCAGGATATGGCCAAACAAAAGAATATTAAAGGGCACACGCCTCAGCGATAACCTGATTTACGGAAGTATCGGCACAGAAAGGCTATTTTCAGACGGAAGAGTGTGCGGAGAAATAAATGTAGAAATTACCCCCGAATTTATGGCAAAGCTTGGCTGCGCAATCGGAACCTCGTTTCAGGGTCGCAAGATAGGGGTAAGCTTTGAATCCTCCCCTATCTGCGAGGTGCTGGCGTCAGCCGCTACTGCAGGTCTTATTTCCTCAGGCGCAAGAGTGTTTGATTTTGGAGAACAGAGTTTGCCTATGACCCGTATTGCCACATCTTTTTACTCTCTTGATACATCTATCCACATAAGTCCTGAGAGCAAAGAGGGCGCCTCGTGCCCCGAAGTTGAATTTATAGAGCCTGACGGGTCAAGCTACTGCCCATCCTCCGAAAAGCTGATTGAAAATACATTTTTCAATAACATCTTCTTACGGGCAAATTCTAAACAGTTTCATGAAGTTGTAAATCTCAAAGGGTATAAATCTATATATATTCAGGAAATACTGAACAATATAACAAGTCGTCGCTTTGAAATGAATATGGAGCTTCATACACGCTCTGAAACCATTTCGGATCTTCTCGAAAATTTATTCAGTGCTATGACACTTATAACCTCAGACAAAGCCGACAAGGCGTTTTTAGCAGAGATAAGTTCAAGCGGAGAGGATATAAAAATTTTTTCTCCAAGCGGGGCCTGCGTCGACAGAAACCAACTTATTTGTATTATATCACTGATTTTACTTCGGCATCTAAAGCTCAAAACCGTCGTCCTGCCCGTTTATGCCCCCTCACAGTTGGAGGAATTGCTAAAATCAGGGGGCTGTGAGATTATATCCTGCGGAGCATCGCGATATGAGTTTATGAAGGCACTGATTAATAATAAGCTGTATCAACAATTCAGAATGTGCTTTGATGGAATATATCTTGCCACGCAGCTCCTTGATTTTCTAAACTGCAACAGCATAAGTTTTGACTCTCTTTTAGGCAATCTGCCAACTTACAGTTATAAAGAAACAGAAGTTGAGTGCCCCGATAGCCGTAAATTCAAAATAATACAAAATTTATATTCGAAATACGAAAATGCTGATATTGACTTCGGCAACGGAATAAAAATATATCAAGCAGGCGGTTTTGTACTCATTATTCCTGAAAAATACAGGCATTATATAAAAATAATAACAGAGGCTGAGAGTATGGAAGCCGCAGAAGAAATAAGCGTAATTTTCACAAATCAAATAAAAAAGCTTGCCAAACCGCAATAAATAGTGTATAATATATGTGATTAATTTGTTCGGACTCGGGTAATACGCTTTTTAAACTGTACGGAATTTGTTTAAATTACAGCCTTTACCCACTTTAAATTTTGGTATGAAACCTAAAAAATTCAAATGAGCGGAATATTTTAATATCAACAAAAATACTGGAAGTAACTCTTGTTCTTCCTCTTATTTTTGTTGTATCAATTCGATTTACATAATTATGAAATAAATAGGAGGATAAGATTTGAGAAAATCGGAAAAAATCAGATGGATACCGCTTGGCGGTTTAAACGAGATAGGTAAAAACATCAATGTATTTGAATACGGAAGCGACGCGGTCATACTCGACTGCGGGATGGCATTTCCTGATGATGATATGCCCGGCGTAGATATAGTTATTCCCGAAATAACATATTTGCACAAAATTGCTGACAAACTGCGTGGAATTGTTTTAACCCACGGACACGAGGACCATATAGGGGCTATTCCCTATGTCCTTAAAGAATTTAATCTCCCTGTATACGGAACGCGTCTTACGCTTGGAATTTTAAAGAACAAATTAGCAGAGCATGGGATTTTAAATTCTGCAAAGCTTATTAATCTTGAGGCAGGAGAACGTGTAAGCCTTGGCAGCTTTAAGGTTGAATTTATACACACTAACCACTCGATTGCAGATGCGGTTGCAATTGCACTTCATACCCCTGCAGGCGTTATCCTGCATACAGGTGACTTTAAAATTGACCCTACCCCGATTGACGGCGGAATGATAGACCTTGCCAGAATTGGCGAACTTGGCAATAAAGGTGTGCTTGCCCTTATGTCAGACAGCACAAATTCTGACAGAGCGGGATTTACTATGAGCGAGCGTTCAATCGGCAAAACCTTTGACAGTTTGTTTGAGCGCGGTGCTGATAAAAGAATTATAGTCGCAACCTTTGCCTCAAACGTGCATAGAGTTCAGCAGATAGTGAATTCTGCGCACAAGTACGGACGCAAGGTGGCAGTTTCAGGCAGGAGTATGACAAACGTCTTAAATGCCGCCATAGAGCTTGGATATATGGATATCCCTAAAAACACACTGATTGAACTTGACGAGGTTGACCGCTATCCTAAGGATAAGCTTGTAATAATAACGACAGGCAGTCAGGGCGAGCCTATGTCCGCCCTCACGAGAATTGCATTTTCCATACACAAGAAAATCAATATCGAGCCGACAGACCTTGTTATAATATCCGCAAGCCCCATTCCGGGTAATGAAAAAAACGTATCAAACGTTGTAAACGAGCTTTTAAAGCACGGGGCAGAGGTGGTTCACGAAAAGCAGGATGATGTTCACGTTTCAGGACACGCTTGCCAGCAGGAACAGCAGATAATTCTCGCTCTGGCAAAGCCAAAATATTTTATACCTGTCCATGGCGAGTACCGTCACTTATGTCGCCACAAAGATTTGGCTCTGCAAACGGGAATTGACGCTAAAAATATATTCATCTCGGACCTCGGCAAAATACTTGAGCTGTCCTACAAGGAGGCAAAGTTTGTCGGCACTGTGCCCGCAGGCAAGGTTTTGGTAGACGGACTCGGCGTGGGTGATGTTGGAAACATTGTTCTTCGTGACAGAAAGCATCTTGCAGAGGATGGAATAATTATCGTTGTTATGACTATAGACAAAACCACTTCCGAATGTGTTTCAGGACCCGATATAATATCAAGAGGGTTTGTGTATGTGCGTGAATCCGAGGACCTTATGGACTCTGTAAGGGATATCGCCGCAAATGTGGTAGATGAATGCACAAGAGGCTCTAACCTCAATTGGACAACGCTTAAAACAAGGGTTAAAAATGATGTCGGAGGCTATCTCTATTCAAAAACAAAGCGCCGTCCGATGATTTTACCCATAATAATGGAAGTTTAGCTTATATAAAAAGACGATATGAAAATGATATGCACCCCAAAAGTTAGACACTTTTGGAGGTGCATATTTTTATGAGTAAAACAGGAAAGAAATATCAAAAGTATAGTGCAGAATTCAAATTATGTGTTATAATGGATATGCGTGAACACCATCTAGGGTTATTAGAAACCGTGATGAAATACTGGGATGTCCCATATAAACAAGCACATTGCTATGTGGGGAACTTACATAGATGGGAGCGCATATTCATAGAAGAAGGAGCCGAAGGTCTTATGAAAGAACGAAGAGGCAAATCAGCTTCCGGTGCGAGAAGAGGTCGACCATTAAAGCTTGATAAAAAAGTTGAAGAAGATTTAATTGCAGAAAACCAGCATCTAAGACAACAGTTACAATATGTTCAAATGGAGAATGATTACTTAAAAAAACTAAGTGCCTTAGTTCTTGCGGAAGAGCGAAAGAACGGGAAAAGGCGTTAATTATCGCTGAACTAAGGTCTATTTATCCGCTTAAAGAGTTGCTTAAGTTGTCAGGTATTGCTAGAAGTACCTTTTATTATCATATCAAACGAAAAGATGTTGATAAATATCAAAGTGAAAAAGCAGAAATCACAGAGATGTTTAATGAAAACAAGGGCAGATATGGTTATCGTAGAATTACCGCATTGTTAAAAGCAAAAGGTCATCACATAAACCACAAAACCGTTTTAAAACTAATGAGAACTCTTGATTTAAAAGGTAAGCAGCAAAAGAATGGAAAATATCATTCTTATAGGGGTGAGGTTGGCAAAGTAGCTGACAATTTACTTAATAGAGAATTTCACGCTAAAAAACCATTCGAGAAACTTACAACAGATGTAACAGAATTTAAGGTGTGTGACAATAAAGTATATCTTTCACCAGTTATGGATTTGTATAATAGAGAAATTATATCATATTCAATTTCGACAAGTCCTAATCTTTGGCAAATACGAGAAATGTTAGATGGTTTATTCAAAAAGATGCCTTCTGATGCAAGACCTATATTCCATTCAGACCAAGGCTGGCAGTATCAACATTCAGAATACCAACGATTACTTAAAGAGCATAACATAACTCAAAGTATGTCGCGAAAAGGTAATTGTATGGATAATGGTGCTATGGAGAATTTCTTTGGTAGATTAAAAGTAGAAATGTTTTATGGTGAAAAATTTGAAAGCGTTAACGCTTTCATTGAAGAATTAAAGAGATATATTAATTATTACAACAACGATAGAATTTCATTAAAACTAAAAGGAATGAGTCCTGTACAATACAGAACTCACTCCTTAGCAAGTTAATATTAAAATTCGTCTAAACTTTGGGGTTCACTTCAAAATTCATATCGTCTTTTTTAATCACTTTACTTCTATTTCGAGCTTTCCTTCTTTGCCTGATACATAAGCTGTCTGCCCGCTATTTAATTCGTTCGTCAAAAGCTTTTGTGCAAGGGCATCCTCTATATTGCGTTCTATATATCTCCGCATCGGACGTGCGCCGTATTCACGCTTATATGATGCATTAAGGATAATCTCCTTTGCAGACTCGTCAACCTCAAGCCCGATTTCCTTCTCTCGAAGCCCCGCCTTTAAATCCTCTAACATAAGCGAGATAATTTTGATAAGCTCATCGTTTTTAAGCTCTTTAAATATTACAGTTTCGTCAACCCTGTTTAAAAACTCGGGTCTGAAAAGCTGCTTTAAGGCATTTTCTGTTTTTATGCCTATTGCCTCGTCTGCCTCGTTAAACCCAACTACATTCGAGCGATTGTCACTTCCTGCATTCGAGGTCATTATTATAATAGTGTTTTCAAATGACACAGTTTTGCCGTGGCTGTCTGTGATACGCCCGTCGTCCAATATCTGCAACAGTATATTAAATACGTCCTGATGTGCTTTTTCTATCTCATCAAGCAAAATTACAGAATATGGGTGACGTCGTATTTTCTCTGTAAGCTGTCCCGCATCGTCATAACCGACATACCCAGGGGGCGAGCCTATGAGTTTTGAGGCAGAGTGCTTTTCCATATACTCGGACATATCAAGTCTGACTAAAGACTCCTGCCCCTCAAACACCTCTTCTGCTATTCTCTTGACAAGTTCTGTCTTTCCGACTCCTGTCGGACCGACAAATATAAACGAAACGGGTCTTCTCTTAAGGCTTATCCCCGCTCTCTTTCTGCGTATAGCCCTTGCGACCGCGGATACTGCCTCATCCTGCCCGATTATTCTCTTGTGCAGACGCTCTTCTAAGTTTATGAGTTTGTTAGTTTCAAATTCACTTATATGTTTAACAGGTATCTTTGTCCAAAGCTCAATTACAGCAGCAACATCCTCGACTGTCAGATATACCTCTACTCCCTCAGCCTCTATCTCCGAAATTCTACTGTCAATCCTCATCTTTTGACTTTTCAGCTCTGCAATCTTTTCGTATACCTCTATTCCCGCATCATCCTTGGAAATCGGAGCGCCCGCGCCCTCCTCTTGAGCTTCTGCCTTTTCTTTTTGCAAACGGAGCTGTTCATCAAGCTTTGCGTTTAGTTCTTCTATTTCGTTTTCGATTTCCAAAGCCTCATTTTTAAGCTTTTCAAGCTCAGTCAGCTTGGTATTTTCAAGATTTATTTTAGATGCTGCCTCATCAATTACATCTATCGCCTTGTCAGGCAGAAATCTGTCATTTATATATCTTTCGGACAAAATCGCCGCGGTACGAATTATATCATCAGGAATCTTAACCTTATGATAATTTTCATAATACTCTTTTATACCTTTAAGGATTTCGATTGTTTCCTCAACTGTCGGCTCTTCTATCATAACGGTTTGAAATCTGCGTTCAAGCGCAGAGTCCTTTTCTATATGCTTTCTATATTCCTCAAGAGTTGTCGCACCAATAACCTGAATTTCTCCCCTTGAAAGCGCGGGTTTTAGAATATTGCCCGCACTCATTCCGCCTTCCGCATCGCCCGCAGAGGCTATGGTGTGTATCTCGTCTATAACAAGGATAATATTGCCTGCACTCTTTACCTCTTCAATTATATTGCGCAGACGCGACTCAAACTGACCCCGAAATTGCGTGCCCGCAACTACAGCAGTCATATCAAGCAGATATATCTCATACTTTAAAAATTTGGACGGCACATCACCGTTGACAATTTTAAGAGCCAAGCCCTCTGCGATTGCTGTCTTACCAACTCCCGGCTCACCAATCAGGCACGGGTTGTTCTTGCTCCTCCGATTGAGTATCTGCGCCGTACGTTCAATTTCTTTTTCTCTCCCGATTACAGCATCAATTTCACCTGCGCGTGCCTTCTCAGTAAGGTTCACCGCATAGTTTTCCAGATGCTTGCGTTTTTTATCTTTGCGCTTTTTCTCGGTTCCTTTATCAGCCTTTACCGCAGACTCATCCTTTTCGGCTTTACCGTCGCCACCCTTGCCGAAAATCCTACTCATAAACTCAAACGGATTTTTCTGCATACTTCTGCTCATATTCTCGTCATCGGTATCATCAGCCATTTCAGGAAAGAGCATCTCATCCCCAAAACCTGCGTCCTCTCCCATTTCTTCGAGCATAGCTGTCATTTCGCGGTTTAAGCCGTCCATCTCCTCGGCATTTATTCCCATATTCTTCATTATATCGTTGACAGGACCGAGATTAAGCTCCTGCGCACAGGAGAGGCAATACCCCTCATTAATCGGTTTCCCGTTTGAATCCATACCGCTGACATATACCACGGCAAGATTTTTCTTACATTTACAACATAGCATACGCTGTCACACCTCTCAAATATAAAGCACTTAACGATTAAGCATAGTGCTAGAATATCTGCTATTTACAGAACTTATCAATATAGCTGTCGATTGCCGTCCTTATGACCTCTATCGCCATTTCTTTACCCTGAACCTCATTGACAGCCGTATCCTTATTTTCAAGGTTCTTATATACCGAGAAAAAGTGCCTCATCTCAGCAAATATATGCTCGGGAAGCTGGTCAATATCCGTATAATGATTATAATTCGGGTCATTGAACGGAATGGCAATAATTTTCTCATCAGACCTCCCGTTATCTATCATAGAGATAACTCCTATCGGATACGCACGCACAAGCGAAAGCGGCTCCAGAGGTTCTGCACAGATAAGCAGAACGTCAAGCGGGTCATTATCATCTCCGTATGTGCGCGGAATAAATCCATAGTTTGCAGGATAATGCGTAGACGTATATAAAATTCTGTCAAGCATTATATAACCCGTTTCCTTGTCAAGCTCATATTTTTTCTTACTACCCTTCGAAATTTCTACAACGCAAATAAAGTCCTCTGCAGAAATTCTCTTGGGTGAAATGTCATGCCATATATTATTAGCCATATTAAATATATCCTCCTAAAAATTTTGTATTCACCAATTATGAAATTGATGCATATTTTAGACGTCACTTGTTTTCGCTAAATTATGCTGGTTCGCTTTTGTAAGGACCAGATTCCCGCACGGTCCGTGTAAAACAAGGAGTAAGCTCGGCGAAACGCCGCGCTCACTCCATAATATACACTATTTATTTCAAAACCATTAAATTGACAATCCGTCAAACGGTTCGAAATCCACGCCAAGAGCCTTCATATATGCATCATAGTAGCCAAGTGAAGTTACACCCGTTGTTGTCTTGTTTAGAACCGCACGTGTTTCACCATCAAGAGTAGCTGTTACACCTGTAAAGCGCACAACCATACCTGACGGATTCTCTGTACCAAACTGCTCAAGCCAATACTGGCTTACATATTCGCCATATTCAGTATCATCAGATATCGAGGTTTTTCTCGGTGTACAGAACGAGATGCGTGAATACTCCCCTCTTGAATTTTTAGTGAGAGAACGCAAATAGAAAAGTCCCGTAGTAGCATCCCTGCTGATAACGCCGTATGCCGCGCAAAGCTCGCCACCGCTCAGCAGTCCCATTTCGCTTACTAAAACGTCGTTGGTTTCTATATCTTTAGGAATAATTATTGCCGAGCGATTGGGGTTATCCCAACTAATCTGCGCATCAAACGCCTCCGAAATTGCACGGAGCGGAACGTATGTCCTGTCGTTGTGAATCATTGCTGCAACGTCAAGTTCAATGCTTTCAGGCTCTGTGCTGACCTCTCCGTTTACAATTTTGTATTTGCCCATAATCGTGTTGCCGATTTGGAGGGACAAAAGAGTGTCATAACAAACAATCTGTACCCTCTGCTCTTCTCCAAACCAATATACTGTAGCATCGAGCGCCTCAGAAATTGCGCGAAGAGGCATCATTGTACGCTCACTCGCAATGAACGGTTCGTTCCCCGCTTCAAACTCAAGCTTCTTGCCTATAACAACGTTTGCATCGCCCGTTGCCGAAACTGCACACGGTATCGCGAGTATAAACATACATATAATCATAAGACCCGATATAAGTCTGATACTTCTTCTCATAAAACTTCATCCTTTCTGTTTTATATAACAATATTATATAACAGAATTTTAAGAATTGCAATAAGAATATTTTAAACTTTTTATTAATCCCGCGGACATATAGGAAATTTAAGAAATTATTACCTAATTGCTCGACTTCATCTCTGTCCAAAGGTCCTGCATAAGCTGATTAGCCTCAGGCGACAAATTGCGGAATATGGTAGTATTATTGTTTAAATATTCATCATCAGGATATGAAATTCCGTCATTCTTTATTTCATCAGGGAGCATATCATATGCAGCCGTATGAGGTGTAGAGTAGCCTATATACTCTGCTGTAGAGAGCGCAATTTCAGGCTCACACATAAAGTTTATATACATCTCCGCTGCCTCTTTTTGTTCTGCTCCCTTTGGAATACACATTGCATCAACAAACATATTGGTCCCGCTCTTTGGAACTACAAACCCAAGATGCTCGTAGTCCGCCATCAAGGTTACAGCATCCCCTGCATAATAAGGTGCAAGAACTGCCTCGCCCGCGCCCATCTTGTCAAATATTTCATCCATAACATATGCCTGAACAACATTCTTTTGCTCTGTCAGCTTTTGTGCTGCGGCCTTTAATTCGTCAGGATTTTCCGTATTGATGGAATATCCAAGTAATATCTGTGAAATGGCAAATGCATCTCTGGGATTATCAAACATCAAAATTCTGTCTGCATACTCCTCATTCCACAAAATATCCCAGTCAATCTCGCTCTCATCAAGGGCGATTTCATTCTTATCATAGATAATTCCAACTGTGCCCCACGTATACGGAACAGTATACTTTGCCCCCTCGTCATACTCGGGTGTCATAAACTTATCCATAATATATGAATAGTTAGGGATATTTTCCTTGTTCAGTTCCTCAAGCATACCCTCGTCTATCATACGGGAAATCATATAATCTGACGGGATTATGATATCATAATTTGCAGCCCCTGCTTTAAGCTTTGCATACAGCTCCTCGTTTGTCGCATAGGTACTGTAGTTTACCTTTATCCCTGTCAGTTTTGTAAACTCATCGTTTATATTAATAGTTCCATCCTCGCCGTCTGCGATATATTCGCCCCAGTTGTAAACATTTATTGATATTCCGGCATCTTTAAATTTTTGATAGTACTCAACATTTTCAACAGAAACTGTCGGCTCTGTATTTCCGCCTCCGCAACCTGTCAAAGCTCCGACCATACTGATAACGGCAAGTATAATCGAAATAACTGTCAATGTCTTTTTCATCCTTCTATCCCCTTTACTGATTGTTTTTGCGCAGATCCCTGCCGACGCTCTATAATATTCTTTACGATAAGCACAACCACTACAATCGCAAAAATTATAGTTGAGAGCGCGTTTATCTCAGGGCTGACTTTTCTTCTTGTCATAGAGTATATCGTAATAGGAAGCGTCTGCGATGTGGGTCCGCTTGTAAAATAGCTTATTACAAAGTCATCAAGCGAAAACGTAAATGCCATCAAAAATCCTGAAACAATTCCGGGCATAATTTCGGGCAAAACTACCTTGAAAAACGAACGCACAGGTCCGCATCCCAAATCCTGAGCCGCCTCGTAAAGATTTGGCTGCATCTGTCTGAACTTCGGCATAACATTCAGGACTACATACGGTACGTCAAAGGTTATATGTGCAATCAAAAGCGTGCCAAACCCAAATTCAAGCTCCATTCGTGCCTTAAAAAACACGAACAAAAGCATAAGCGAAACACCCGTCACTATCTCGGGGTTAATAATCGGGATGTTTGTAACATTAAGCACAGCATTCTTTGTGAATTTCCGCATTCTTGTTATGCCTATTGCCGCCAGAGTGCCGATAATCGTAGCTATTACTGACGCGCAAACTGCAATCACAATTGTATTGACAAGAGATGTAAGTATAAGCTCGTTTTGAAAGAGCTTTGCATACCAATCAAATGTAAATCCCGTAAACACCGAACGGCTTTTGGTGGAGTTGAACGAGAATACTATAAGCACAAAAATCGGTACATACAAAAACATCAAAACAAGTGCCATATATATTTTAGATAGTTTCTTCATTCTCTCTCCTCCTTACATTAATACGCGCTCGTCATCAGAGGAGTCTATCTGCTTCATAAGAGCCATTATAATCAATACTATCACCATCAGCACAAGCGAAATCGCTGCCCCCAAATTGGGATTATATGCATTTCCAAGGAACTGCATCTCAATCAAATCGCCTATAAGCAGGTTCCCGCCGCCGCCGAGCATTCTCGATATAATAAATGTACTAATCGCAGGAACAAAAACCATTGTTATTCCTGACATAATTCCGGGTATGCTGAGTGGTACAACAATTTTCAAGGTGGTCAAAAGCTTGTTACAGCCAAGGTCTGACGCCGCCTCTAATATACTGTTATCAATTTTCACCATCACCGAATATATGGGAAGTATCATATACGGCAAATAGTTATATACCATACCAAGCACAATAGCGCCCTGTGTATTCAGCATCTTAAAAGGGCCAAGCCCGAAAAGCCCAAAAAATGAGTTAATCAGACCCTCATTTCCAAGCAACGTCATCCACGCATATGTGCGAAGCAAAAAGTTCATCCACATAGGGAGCATAACTATCATCAGCATTGTCCCTTGTGTCTTTGTGCTCATTCTCGACAATATAAACGCTATAGGATACGCTATAAAAAGGCATATAACCGTTGCGATGGCTGCAAGGGTGATAGAGCGCATAAAAATCTCGCCGTATTTGCCAACATTTTTTATGTACTCAAGAGTGAATTTTCCGTCAGCACCTACAAAGGCAAAGTACGCAACCATTACAAGCGGAACAATTACAAAAACCGCAAGCCACACAAGATAAGGCGACGCTGTGAGTTTTTGAGCAAATGCATTTCTTTTACCCATACCGCTCACCTAACCTTCCATCTTATGCATAATATGAATATCATCAGGCCCGAAAGTAATTCCCACCTCAGAGCCAACCTCTGCCGCCTTGGTCGAATGAACAAGCCAACTGAAATCCGATGTATCTATTACCATTTCATAGTGAACACCTTTAAATGTAACCGACCTTACAACTCCGCTTATCTTTGAGTTTTCGGGGGTCCCGAGGGTAATATCCTCAGGTCTTATTACAACATCTATAGCCTCATTTTCCTCAAATCCGCTATCCACACATTCAAATTCGTGTCCGCAAATCAGAACCAATCTGTCACGGAGCATTATTCCGTCTATTATATTGCTCTCGCCTATAAAATCTGCAACAAACGCATTCTTCGGCTCGTTATATATATCAACAGGTCCGCCTATTTGTAAAATATCGCCATCCTTCATTACCACAACAGTATCGCTCATTGTGAGAGCTTCCTCCTGGTCGTGGGTAACATAAATAAAAGTAATTTCAAGGCTCTGCTGAATTCGCTTAAGCTCCGTCTGCATCTCCTTGCGAAGCTTTAAATCAAGAGCGCCGAGAGGCTCGTCCAGAAGCAAAACCTTAGGTCTGTTAACAAGAGCGCGCGCAATCGCAACCCTCTGCTGCTGTCCGCCTGACAGATTTTGAACATTTCTCTGTTCAAAACCCTTGAGGTTTACAAGTTCAAGCATCTCGCTTACCCTTTTCTCAATCTCGTCCTTCGGCAGCTTTTTAACGCGAAGTCCAAATGCAATATTATCATAAACATTGAGATGGGGAAAGAGTGCATACTTTTGAAATACTGTATTTACATTACGTTTATAGGGCGGAACATTTGTAATGTCCTTCCCTTCAAACATTATTTTCCCGTTTTCGGGCTGAAGAAATCCGCCAATAATTCGTAGGGTCGTGGTCTTTCCGCAACCTGAAGGGCCAAGTAGTGTAACAAATTCTTTGTCCCTTATATCCAGATTAATATTATTAAGTACGGCCTCGCCGTCAAACGCCACGCCTATTCCCTTAAGGCTGACAATATTTTCCAATAGAAATGCCCCCTATCTTTGTACCAAAATTAAGGCTATTTTGAAAATAGTCTGCAAGCATTACAATACATTATTTTTAGCAAAAAGTCAAGTATTTGCTTAAATATTTATTACCAAGACTGTCGGAGCCGACCATCGTTTTACTGACAGTCGGCTCATATCCCGATATTTATTATTTACAGCACCTCAACCTCGGAATTCTCAAGAACATGAACTCCGCCTGATTTTAAGAGCTCTGCTGATTTTTCAGGATTGTTTGTATGAATGGCTATTATGGATGAGCCTCCAATCTTCTCCGCAAAGGCATACATATACTCAATCTCGATGCCATTATCGCAAAGTATTGCAAATGTGTTCATAAGAGCGCCTGGCTCGTCTTCTACAGCCACCGCCATAACATCACTTATCCGCACAATAACTCCGTCGTGGGTCAGTTCTTTTTTTGCAAGCTCTGCATCGCTCACAATCATTCGCATTACTCCGAAATCCATACCGTCTGCTACAGACAGCGCTTTTATATCGACCCCATGCTGTGCAAGAGTGCTTAAAATTTCCATAATACGCCCTTGCTTGTTTTCAACAAAAACAGACAATTGTTTTACCATTTATAAACATCCCCTTCCGATTAAAGCTTTCGGTTATCTATTACACGCTTTGCCTTACCCTCACTTCGTGCAATAGTCTTTGGATTTACAAGACGTACCTTTGCACCAATTCCAAGAACAGACCTTATATCATCTGTTATTTTCTTCTCTACCTTCTGAATAGACTTGATATCATCCGCAAACAGCGCCTCGCTCATCTCAACATTAACTTCAAGCGTATCCGTATTATTTTCTCTGCCTACTATAATCTGATAGTTAGGTGTAATGTCGCCGTTTACGCGGAGCAATACCTCCTCAATCTGTGAGGGGAATACATTTACGCCTCTTATAATGAGCATATCATCGCTTCTTCCTGTCGGCTTGTTCATTCTGATAAAGGTTCTTCCGCACTCGCACTTCTCATAATTGAGCGAACAAATGTCGCGCGTACGATATCTTATCACTGGGAAGCCTTCTTTTGTAAGTGTTGTAAAGACAAGCTCACCGCGTGCGCCCTCAGGCAAAACCTCGCCTGTATCAGGGTCGATAATCTCGGCAATAAACATATCCTCATTTATATGCATTCCGCCCTGGCATTCACATTCATAGCTGACACCCGGACCCATAATTTCGGATAACCCGTATACATCATATGCCTTTATCCCAAGCGACTCCTCTATCGCAGCCCTCATATCCTCTGTCCACGGCTCTGCGCCAAATATGCCCGCCTTTAGCTTAAGCTTATCCCGCACGCCCGCTTCTTTTATTGCTTCTCCCAGATACATTGCGTAGGACGGGGTACAGCAAAGCACAGTTGAACCGAAGTCGACCATAGTCTGTATCTGTCTTGCAGTATTTCCCGACGAGGTCGGTATAACCGTCGCACCTATTCTTTGCGCACCATCGTGCGCGCCAAGCCCGCCCGTAAACAGACCATACCCGTATGATACCTGAATTAAATCTTCATCGGTTGCGCCTGCCGCAACAAGCTGTCTTGCCATACAATCTGCCCAATTATGCAAATCGTTTTGGGTATAGCCGACAACAATCTGCTTTCCCGTAGTTCCTGATGATGCATGGGTTCTTACGATATTTTTAAGCGGTTCTGCAAACAAGCCAAAGGGGTAGTAATCTCTAAGGTCCTGCTTGTATGAAAACGGAAGCTTATGCAGGTCCTCAACACCCTTGATATCTTCGGGTTTTAAGCCTTTTTCGTCCATTCTTTTACGAAATAGCTCTACCCGCTCGTACATTCTTTTTACCTGCCAGACAAGTCTTTCGCTCTGCAGAGCTTTAAGCTCCTCTCTTGGCATACACTCAATATCCTTCTGATGATAACCCATTTGTTATCGCCCCCTATTTCAAATTATATCCAAGCTCAAACGCCTTAAGATTTGACTCAAGAAATTTTTCAGGCGTAGATGTCTTTATCGTTTCAACCCATTTTTCATATGGAATATCTGTATTTTTTGCCATAAGTCCGATAAGCACAACATTTACCGCTTTTGCGTTTCCTGCCTCAATTGCATATTTTAAGGCATCTACAGTAACGATATCTATCTTTTTATCAAGCTTGCCTGCAATATCCTCGGGATATTGCATTGCGCCCGTTATTACAGGCATCGGGTCAATTTTCTGCGTATTGACAAGCATCTTTCCGCCTTTTTTCAAAAACGGCAGTGCGCGGTATGCCTCAAGCAGCTCAAATGCAAGAATTATATCCGCCTCACCCTTATCAATTATCGGAGAATACACCGCATCTCCAAACTTCACATATGTAACAACGCTTCCGCCTCTTTGGCTCATCCCGTGAACCTCCGAAACCTTTACGTCATAACCCTCATTCACAAGCGTGTTTCCAAGAATTCGGCTGGCAAGCAATGTTCCCTGACCGCCGACACCCACTATCATTATATTCATAATCTACGCCTCCTCCTTTTCCATTGCATTAAAGGGACAAACATTAAAGCAAAGTCCACAGCCGTTACACTGTGTTTTGTCTATCTTAATGTTCTCACCGTCAAATGAAATTGCAGGACAGCCAAGCTTTAAGCACATCTTGCACTTTTTGCAATTATCGTTTATCTTGCACTTTCCGCTGTACTTAACAGTTTTAAGGAGTGCGCAGGGACGCTGTGCAATAATAACCGATGGTTCTTCTCTCTGAGTTTCCTCTTTGACTACCTTCTCAAAATTCTTAACATCAAACGGGTCTGCAACAACAACATTTTTAACCCCTATTGATTTACAAAGAGAAACCAAATTAACTTGAGTTGTTTCCTCACCGCGAATGGTATAACCCGTAGTCGGATTATCCTGATGTCCTGTCATACCTGTGATTGAGTTATCAAGTATAATAACAGTATTTGCGCCCTTGTTATAAACAATATCAACAAGACCTGTTATACCCGAGTGCATAAAGGTCGAGTCGCCTATAACCGACACAAGCTTTTTATTAAACTCTGCACCTCTTGCCTTTGCCATACCATGTGCCGCACTTACCGATGCACCCATACAAATGGTTGTGTCAACACTCTCAAGCGGAGCAACTGCACCAAGAGTATAGCAACCGATATCGCCCGATACAACAAGTCCGAGCTTTTTAAGTACATAAAACGTGCCTCTGTGCGGACAGCCCGCGCACATAACAGGCGGTCTGACGGGTATTGCCTCATCTATGTTTTCGAACTCTTTTTCACCCTCATCAAACACAACAGACCTTATCATAGAAGGTGTGTACTCTCCAAGAAGAGTGAATTTCTCTTTGCCGATTACATCAACGCCAATAGCTTTGCAATGCTTCTCAATTACGGGGTCAAGCTCTTCTATTACATAAACCACATCGCATTTCTTTGCAAAGTCAAGAATGAGCTTTTCGGGCAGAGGATAAACCATTCCAAGCTTGAGATAGTTCACTTTATCTCCAAGGGCCTCTTTTGCATACATATATGCTATACCCGCTGTAATAACGCCGATTTTACTTCCGTTATCCTCTATAGTGTTGAATTCGCAATCCTCCGCGAAATCCTTGAGCGCACTTATGCGGTTTTCCACATCAACGTGACGCTTTACTGCCTTTGCAGGCATCATAACATACTTGTCGATGTTCTTGCTGTAATCTTTAAGTTCTACTGTTTCAGGCTCACATTCCTCGACAAGGCTCTGCGAGTGAGATACTCTTGTAGAGAGTCTTATAAAAACAGGTGTGTCAAACTTTTCGCTAAGCGCATATGCCGCCTTTGTGTATTCCTTACACTCTGCCGAATCAGCAGGCTCCAGCATAGCAATCTTTGAAGCCTCTGCATAGTGGCGCGAATCCTGCTCGTTCTGTGATGAGTGCATACCAGGGTCATCTGCCACGCAGAAAACAAGCCCGCCGTTTACACCTGTATAGCTGACTGTAAAAACAGGATCAGCCATTACGTTGAGTCCGACGTGCTTCATACACGACATACTTCTTGCGCCTGCAATTGATGCGCCGATTGCAACCTCGGCTGCAACCTTTTCGTTCGGCGACCACTCTGCATATATATTTTCATATTTTACAATATTTTCGGTAATCTCGGTGCTTGGAGTTCCGGGATAGGATGCAACAACCGAAACACCCGCCTCGTACGCCCCGCGGGCAACTGCAGCGTTGCCTAGCATAAGCTTTTTCATCTTAATAATCATTCCTCTCAAAATTTCTATAAATACTTATCTTAATATAATAGCAGATTTTATCTGTATTTTCAAGTATTTTATACAAAAAAAGCCGATAAATCTGCACAACAGATTTATCAGCTTTTATGCTTAATTATTCACCTGACTTGCAACCAAGCTTTTACCGCAGTATATCTCGCGGAGTTTGGGCTTTTCAATTTTGCCTGTAGGGTTTCTCGGCACGTCTGCAAATATAATCTTGTGCGGACGCTTATATCTTGGCAAATCAAGGCAAAAGTCATTTACCTCTTCCTCTGTCATTTCAAAGCCGTCCTTGACTTGAATTATAGCTGCAGTAACCTCGCCAAGACGTTTGTCAGGAAGCCCGATAACTGCAACGTCACTTATTTTTCCGCAGCTCCTCAAGAAGTCCTCTATCTGTACGGGATAAATATTCTCACCGCCCGAGATAATAACATCCTTCTTTCTGTCAACAAGGTAGATAAATCCATCCTCGTCCTCTTTGGCCATATCCCCCGTAAAGAGCCAACCATCAGCGAGCACCTCGTTTGTCGCTTTCTCGTCATTGAAGTAGCACTCCATTACACCGGGGCCTTTTACTGCAAGCTCACCAACCTCGCCCCTCTCTACAGTATTGCGGTTTTCGTCAACTATTCTGACTTCCCAGCCATAGCCCGCCTTACCAATTGCACCAACCTTGTGGATATTCTCAACACCGAGATGCACACATCCGGGGCCTATTGACTCGGAAAGGCCATAGTTTGTATCATACTCGTGGTTAGGGAAAACCGCCTTCCAGCGCTTAATAAGGCTCGGTGGAACGGGCTGTGCACCGATGTGCATAAGCCTCCATTGTGAAGTCTTATAGTCGTCAACATTTATGTCGCCTCTGTCTATCGCGTCAAGCAAATCCTGCGCCCACGGCACAAGCAACCACACAATAGTACATTTTTCTTCGGATATGGTGCGGATAATCCATTCAGGCTTTACACCCTTTAAAAGAACCGCCTTGCCGCCTGACAAAAGACTTCCGAACCAATGCATCTTTGCACCCGTATGATAAAGCGGGGGTATGCACAAAAACACGTCGTCCTTCGTTTGTCCGTGATGCGCCTGCTCAACTCTGCAAGAGTGAATAAGGCTTCTGTGCTTATGCACAATTGCCTTCGGGAAGCCCGTCGTACCCGACGAGAAATAAATTGCCGCCAAATCATCCTCGCACAGAGGGATTTCAGGTTTTCTTGCTGTGCAATATGTAACAAGTTTATCATAGCTCTCTGCAAAGGTGGGACAGTCCTCACCCAAGTAGAAGGTGTACCTTACCCTTTTCATTTTATTGCATACAGCCTCAACTCTGCCCGTGAACTCGGGACCAAAAATCAGCACATCTGCCTCTGCAAGATTTACGCAATATGCAATCTCGTCAGCTGTGTAACGATAGTTAAGCGGCACAGCCATAGCGCCCGCTTTGAGCACACCGAAATAAATCGGCAGCCATTCAAGACAATTCATAAGAAGGATAGCAACCTTGTCGCCTTTTTTGATACCTCTGCTGAGCAAAAGGTTCGCAAAACGGTTTGCCCTCTTGTCAAATTCGCTCCAACTTATCTCTGTGCGGAACGCATCACTCGTTGTGCTTTCGATAAGAGAATACTCTCTCCACGTGAGTCTGCGCGGAGCATCCTGACGAGGATTTATCTCTACAAGGCTAACCTCATTCGCTAATTCCTCTGCATTTCTTTCAAGCAACTCTGTAATAACCATTTTTATATCATCCTTTTAAAATATTCGTATATCAAGACTTTATTCTTTTTTAAATAAATTGTCAAGTACTTTTTAAAATTTTCACAGTGAAAGATTTGGCACAGCATTGAGGCTCATATCCGCAACGATTCCTCGCTCGGTATACTCATAATATGCCGCACAGCCAATCATTGCCGCATTATCGGTGCAAAGCGAAAGGCTAGGGCAATAAAACTTCATTCCCTCCGCCTTTGCAGAAACTTCAACCCGCTCTCTCAAAGGCCCGTTTGCAGCAACTCCCCCTGCAAGTGCTACAGACTCGGCACCGCAGAGCTTTGCACACTCAACCAAATGCTTTGACAATACGTCTATCACGGCCTCCTGAAACGATGCCGCAACATCAAACTTATTTATTTCCTCTCCGCGTTGCTCCATTGTGTGAACATAATTAAGCACAGCGGTTTTTACCCCGCTGAAGCTGAAGTCAAATCCATTCTCGCCCATATTTACGCGCGGGAAATTAATTGCATCCCGCCTCCCAAGCTCTGCCGCCTTTTGTATCGCAGGCCCGCCCGGATATCCAAGCCCAAGCACGCGCGAAACCTTGTCAAATGCCTCACCCGCAGCGTCATCGCGGGTGCGAGCAAGCACCTCATACTGCGCATAGCTCTTTACATATACAATATGACTATGTCCGCCCGATGCAACAAGACATATAAAAGGCGGTTTTAACTCTGGGTTTTCAATGAAGTTGGCAGAGATGTGCCCCTTTATGTGATGAACGGGGATAAGCGGCTTTTTCAGCGCAAAGGCAAGACCCTTCGCGTATGACACACCAACCAAAAGCGCCCCCACGAGCCCGGGTCCGTAGGTGACAGCAATTGCATCAAGCTCCTCTGGCTTTATATTGGCATCAAACAGAGCCTTTTCAACTACATCGCTTATATTTTCAATATGCTTTCTTGATGCAATCTCGGGCACGACCCCGCCATAAACTTTATGCAATTCTATCTGCGTGTTTATTACATTTGACAAAACCTTTGTTCCGTCCTCTATAATCGCTGCAGCTGTTTCATCACAAGAGCTTTCAATTGCAAGAATTTTCATTCGTCTTTCCTCCTAACATCTTGCTCATAAGCAAAGCGTCTTCATTTCCCTGGTAATATCGTTTCCGAAGTCCGCATTCCTCAAATCCGCATTTTTTATATAGCGCGATTGCAGGCGTATTAGAAACCCTGACCTCGAGCGTAATGCTTCTCATTCCCTTTTCCCTGCTTATGTCTGCAAGAAGAGTCAAAAGCTTTTCACCAAGACCTCCGCGCCTCATTTCCGGGGAAACTGCAATATTGGTTATGTCCGCACAGTCATACATAAACCAAACCCCCGCATATCCTGCAACAGATCCTGTTTCTTCATCGATTGCGACAATATACTCAGAAATCTTGTTGCCAAGTTCCGCTTCAAAGGCATTAAGCGTCCAAGGGTCGTCAAAGCAGAGCTTTTCAAGCTCCCAAACATCCTTAACATTTTCCTTGCTCAATATCTCAAATCTTATCATAATCCCACCACTCCAATGAGTGCTAAATTTTGTATCGTCGTGCAAATATAGAATCATTGTAACACAAATGGGCAAAACAGTCAATTCCTCTTCTTTGAAAAAACCAACGGCTGCATATTAACTATGCAGCCGCTTAGAAAATTTCTTAAGTATCCGTAATTACAGTTCCTTCTCCATCTCTGCCTGAATATCATCATAAGCAGAGAGAATTGGCTTGATTTGTTCGCCCTTTAATCTTGCTAGATAGTTCTTTGTAATCTTAAATACTGTACCCGAGAGAATCAACAAACCAATCAAGTTGGGAATTGCCATAAGACCGTTGAATGTGTCTGAGATGTCCCAAGCGAGAGAGAGATCCATTGTAGCACCAACCATAACCATACTGATAAAAATTGCTCTGTATACGTCGGTTGTTGTTTTACCAAAGAGGAATTCACATGATTTTGAACCATAAATGAACCAACCAATAACAGTTGAAATCGCGAAGAAGAAGATTGCGATTGTAGCAAACCATCCACCTGCAACACCAAATGTATTTTGGAATGCTTTTGTTACTAATACAGATGAAGCATCATTTGCAAAAGTTTCTGCAACAAGACCTGTTGAAAGATCGATTACGCCTGATGTAAGGATAACCAAAGCTGTTAAGCTACAGATAATGATTGTATCTACAAATACTTCAAATACACCCCATACACCCTGCTTTGCAGGCTCTTTTACATCTGCTGCAGAATGAACGAGAGCTGATGAACCAAGACCTGCCTCATTCGAGAATACACCACGGGCAATACCTTTTTGTGCAGCTAACATAATAGCTGTACCAACAGCACCGCCGGCAATAGCATTCAAACCGAAAGCACCCTTGAAGATTGCCGCAAAAGCACTACCTATCTGACCGAAGTTGAGCACTACAATAACTAACGCACCAATGATGTAGAAGATAGACATAAAGGGAACGAGCAATTCTGTGAAAGATGCAACTCTCTTTAAACCACCCAAAGCCATAAATGCCATTAACGCCATTAAGATAACACCTGTAACAACTGCAGGGATAGTAAATGTCTGTTCGAAGTTTGCAGCAATTGTGTTGATCTGGCTCATGTTACCAATACCAAAGGATGCCAGAATGCAGAATACTGCAAACAGCACACCAAGAATAGAACCAATAGTCTTAAGACCTTTTTTGCCTGAAAAACCTTCTTTTAAGTAAACCATCGCACCGCCGAGCCATTCGCCGTCTTTTGTCTTCTTACGGTAGAAAATACCTAAAACAATTTCCGCATACTTTGTCATCATACCAAAGAAGGCAGCAATCCACATCCAGAAGATGGCACCGGGACCACCTGCTACGATAGCTGTTGTAACACCTACAACGTTACCAACACCAACTGTACCGCCAAGAGCTGTACATAAAGCCTGAAACGACGAAATCGCCTTTGAGTCCTTGTTGGTCTTTTCGCTCTTTTTAAAGAGTGTGCCGAATGTGCTCTTCATCCACAAGCCGATTTTTCCTATCTGGAAAAACTTAAGCCCGCATGTAAGAATGATACCCGTACCAACCAAAAATACAAGCATCACGGGGCCCCACACCCAGCCATTGACCATACCGTTGATTTTTTCAATCATTTCTAAAAACTTATCCATTGTTTTCCTCCTGAAATATATAAATTTAATTTTATACAACAAAACAGCCGCCCTGATTTGAGGCGGCTCCGGATATTTTAAGCAGACATAGTGTTATACAGCAACACTATCACTTCTGCTCCGTCCTTTCGCCTGAGAGATTAACCCATTTGGGTCTTACACCTTCGGCATCCTGTTTCTCTTAACATAAGAGTTGGACTTCTCCGGAGTGCTATCTGTATGCAGTCATCGCCCAATGGCGCCTGAGAGCGTTACTCCTTCGGCAAGGTATACACCTTTCTCCTGCACACTTCACTTAGCAACAATATCAAATTACGACTATTATATTACATTTTTTGTCATTTGTCAACACACATTATGTAAAATATTTGTTTCATTTATATATCTGTAAGATTTATAAACAAAACAGCTGTTGCAATGCAACAGCTGTTTTAATTTTATTTTATTTCATCCCAGGGCATAAATTCTTACACTTGGGTTTGTTCTGCAGTTGGTCAAGAGCTTCGCCAAAACGCTGGAAATGAACAATTTCCCTCTGTCGAAGGAATTTTATTACATCATTTACATCAGGGTCATCGGACACTCTTAAAATGTTGTCATATACAGCGCGCGCCTTTTGCTCTGCCGCAAGGTTTTCAACCAAGTCGGCAATCGGGTCAGCAGAAACTGCAATAGACATTGCATCCCACGGAACACCCGTAGAGTCAGCAGGATAAACCCCGCGTCCGTGGTTCATAAAATATTGTCCAAACGGACTGTTTTCAATTTCCTCGGTCGTTGCGTTTTTAGCAAGCTGCCGAACTATTGTTCCGACAATTTCGAGGTGCGCAAGCTCCTCAGTGCCGATATCTGTGAGCAGCGATTTTGTTACCTCATCGGGCATAGAATATCTTTGGGACAGATATCTCAAAGATGCCGCAAGCTCACCGTTTGGGCCGCCGTACTGCGCCACAATATACTGTGCAAGTTTAGGGTTTGTATTCTTAATATTCACCGGATACTGCAAATTCTTATGATATTGCCACATACAAATTCCTCCTGTTAAAAATTATCCCATGGCCAAGGATTATCAATCCAATTCCAGCGCTCCGTGTCCATAGACGCGTCTGCCGTAAGCGGTCCGTACTTAGCTTGATACTCTTCTTTCAGGGCCTTTGCCTTATCTGACATCTTTCTGAACATCGCAATTGCACCCTTATCATTTGGATGGGTGTCAAGATATAAATTCCAGTCATATGCGGCAAATGCATATGCGTTATATTTTTTCAGCAATCTACTTCTCTCATCCATTTTTGTTTCCCTCCATAAATATCTCATCACCTTTTATTTGTTTCCCATATACGCCGAGAGGCTTGTGTAAAATAGGAAATATTGTCCCCTTTTCAAGACCTTCCTCGGGGCTGAAGAGATTGCGTGGTTCCGCTATCTGAATGGGAACATAAGCATAACCCACCATTTGTCTGCTGTTTAACATTGTTTCATTTTCAAAAGGCATAGTCAAACTTCCTTTCTGTATTTAACTTCACAGAGCCGCGTATGGCTCACTACATCATACGCGGATAAGCCTCTTTTGGTTACAAAAAAACATAGCCCAAAGGGCTATGTTCCACTCTTATTCCTTATTATATAAAATCAAGCTCTAATTTTTTTACTGTTTAGTATAAATATCGCCGAAAGTATCATTACTATGCCAAGAACTCCGCCTATACCGAGCGGTTCTTTGTATACGGCTATACCAAGCACAGTCGCCGCCATCGGCTCTACAGAAGCCATAATTGCAGCCTTTCCCGCAGAGGTCCTATTAAGTCCGATTGTATACAAAAGATATGGCACAAAAACCGAAACCGCTCCGATGCCTACAGCTTTAAGCAAGAGGGCAAAATCAAAATTATGTATTACTATATCCGTCACCTCTGCCGGCCTGCCTATAAATAATATGCCAATAGCTGCAATAATGAATGAATATAATGTCACTGTTATCGGCGAATATTTAGACAATCCATACTTGCCGATTATACTATAAAGGGCGTAGGCAAATCCCGAGCCCAGCCCAAATAATATCCCTGAGACAGATACATCTCCCGCAGAAAATCCCGATACTGCAATGCACCCGCCAAACGCCAGAGCCAGTGCATAAGCCTTTTTATATGTAATCTTCTCCCCGTAGAACAATACAGATGCAATAAGCACCCAAATAGGCGCTGTATAGAGAAGGATAGCCGCTATAGACATAGTGCTTTTCATTATCGCAGAAAAATACAGCCAGCTCATCATCAGGACACTGCATATACCCGTTCCTAAAAAAATCGGAATGTCCCTTATCGAAATCTTAAACAGGTTTCTGTCATATATCGCGACAAAAATCACAAGCAAAATCGCACCCGATACCAGTCGTATAAGCGTAATCTGCATAGAGTCAAAGCCGTATTCTGACAGCGCCCAAACAAACAGACCCATACTTCCCCAAAATATTCCCGCAATTATAATTAATATTGAATAAAGCTTGTCTTTCATACTGCTTATTTACCTTGCACAAATGTTTTTATGATATACTCGTTCGCCTTATCCTCTATTGTATCATCAAGTGGCTCAAGCTCTGTGAAATCAGCATATTTGTGTCTAAGTGCAAGGGTGAGGATATAATCGCAAAGCATCGGATTTTTAGGCAAAAGCGGACCGTGCAGATATGTTGCAATGGTATTTTTATATACTATTCCTTCACATCCGTTTCCGTCATTTCCGCTCCCGCATAAAACCCTGCCAAGGGGTGTATTTTCTCCAATATTCATTTTACCTATATGATTTTCAAAGCCGACAATTTTTTGCGAAAATAAATTAGACTCCAAAGCCACATTGCCGATAGCGCGCTTTTCTGCCTTTTCTGCAGAAATACCCAAAACCCCAAGGCCCTCTATTCTCTTATCTCCCGAGTAATAGTGGTTTCCAAGCATCTCATATCCGCCGCAGGTTGCCAGCATAACTCCACCGTCTTCAACATATCCCTTTAGTTCTTCGCTCTTGTCTTTGAGGATAGAGCAAACAGACTCTTGCTCTCTGTCAGAGCCTCCCCCCAGAAATATTATATCGGCTGATGAAAAATCGGGCACTTCGCCATTGTTTGTATATGTCATTATATTTGCATCTATTCCGCGCATTTTTAACCTCATTTCAAGGCACGCAATATTGCCCTTGTCGCCATATAAATTCAAAAGGTCAGGGTAGAGATGAATTATATTAAGCTCTTTTTTACCGCTCATTTTTTTCGCCTCCGTTTTCCTGCTCTTTCTTTATGTCGAGCATAATGTTTTGCGTAGAGAAAAGCGCCGAATAATTTACCAAAACGTAGCACACCTCTGCATCGGTTTTAAGAGCACGCTCTATAGCCTCTCTCATATTATCTGTTATAAGATCTATATTTACCCCCGCATACTTAAATCGGAGAGATATGTCATACACTCTCATTCCCGTAGTTGTCAATGTATTCAGGGTTTCATCGCTCAATCTGTCAAAATCGACATCCCAAAGCCACGACACGTCTTGTCCATCGTTTTCAAGTGCATTTATAGCAATTATAACATCTTTTTTACGCTTGTCCAGCATTACAGTCTGTATTGCCTGATTAAAACCCGCAGGATTTTTGGCAAGGTTTAATATAACAGGCTTGCCCAAATCCATAAGCTCCATTCTTCCAATCTGCGGCTTGTAATCTGCAAGTATATCATTGAAACCCTCTGTGCTTATACCCATAACCGAGAGCGCAGAGTAAACTGCCAATATATTGTATATGTTATAAAATCCGCGATAATTTACATCAATGCCAAAGCTTTTGTTCACAGTAAATTTCATTGAACCCGAGAGATTTATGTCAGTCGCATCAAAATCTATTTTGGGGCGCTTGTTTCCGCAATTTTCACAATAATAATCTCCAAGCTGACTATAGTGAAAATAATTATACTTTTGCTCGCCTCCGCATTTTGCGCAAAGTCTTCCCTCTTTCGATTCATCAACCTGCGGTAAAACCTTTTCGGATATCCCGTAGTAATAAGCCTCTCTGCCATCTCCAAACTGGGCAGAAAGCGGGTCATCGCCGTTTAAAATCAGCTTAACGCCCTGTGCCATACCTACCGCCTCGTCTATCAGGGCTATGGTGGTATCAAGCTCGCCGTACCTGTCAAGCTGGTCACGGAAAAGATTTGTAACTACCATATAATCGGGCTTTAAATGAGCAAAGACACGCCTTGCCGATGCCTCGTCTATTTCAAGAACAGCATAATCTGCCTTGAGCTTACCTGTTACACTGCAGGCAAGTGCAAAGGCGTTTGCAACACCGCTTATCATATTTGCACCCAAGTTATTACAAACTGTCGTATATCCGCATTTTAAAAGGGCGGAATTGAGCAGGTTGTTTGTTGTGGTCTTTCCGTTTGTTCCGCAGACTACAATTATCCCCCGCGAGATGTTTTTAGAAACTATCTTTATAAAATCAGGGCAAATTTTAAGGGCGATACTGCCTGGGGTAGACGATGATTTCTTGCCCATTATACGTCCCGCCACAGCAGCAGCCTTTGCAGCCCATATTGCCAAAAGCTTTCGCATCATAACCTCTCCTCTGCTTTTATCTTCAGTTAAATATTATACTCTCTATCTGCGAAAAAAACAATAGTAATTTGGGTAAAAAATGTTACAGTCTTTTTAAAATTTATATTACCTCTCACCCACCAGAAGCTCCGCAATAGAGCTTGCGGCAAGTTCTATCCCGTTCAAAGCTTCTTCCAAACTGTTCCCGCTGGTGCCAACCTCTATAATCATTGCCGCGGAGCAGGTGTGTCCGTTAAACCTCTCTCGCCTTAAATTTATGTGGCGCATAAGCTTTGGATATTTGTCTGCAATTGCCTTTTGGAACCATATAGCCGATCTTATATTTTCCCTCCAGTTTGGATGATGCAAGCCGTTTTCATCCGTGCCCACAACAAACATAAGCTGTGCCGTATCCTCTCCTTCTATTTCGGTTACCGTCCTCGCCTTTGTCTTGTCATTGTATACAATTGAATCTCTGTGCAAATCAAAAACAATTTGTATTGACGGATATTTCTCCATATACTTTGTGATGCTGTCGAGCGAATGTGCATACGACCCGTTAAACGACGGAACATCGTGCAAGGTTTCATCGTGCAGAGTTTCTATCCCATAATCCTCAAAAATTTCCGTCATACGTTTCCCGACTGCAACTACGTTTTTCGCTGTATCATTACTGCGGTCACTTGCCGTTATATCATAAACCTGAGCCCCGTCCTCCGCATAGCTCTCTGTTGCATGGGTATGTACAATCAGTATTTTGGGTCCATTTCCACTCATATCTATCATTGGCGGATAGGCTATCATTTCAGGTATATTTACCCCATAGGATGTTTCGTTTGCTATAGCAACCGGCATAGCATCTGATATTTTCTGCGCCGCATCTATACTTCTTATCGGAGCCCTGTTTTCTTCAGCAATTTCCAGAGCTGTACCCTTTTTCCCATTCTCCTCTTCGCCTGTCCTGCTCAGCACCACTCCCTCTTCTGAATTTTTTGCAATACTTACAAGAGAGCTGTTTGACACAACCGCATAAACAGGTATTGTCCCGCAAATTACATCGGCACCGTCTGATAGTCCAAAGCCCGTTAAAACCTCAAACAGCTTAGCAATAATTTTTTCGCCATACCCTTCTTCATTCTCTGAATCCATAGAACCGATAACGGAAATATTTTGCCTGATAACAATCTCAGGAGCGCCCCCTAAATACCTCATAATTTCGCCCGTTCCATACAGTGACATTACCGTGACCGCTGCAGCCAGCAGAAAAACACTTCCCATCCTGAGAATTTTCCTGAAATCAATTATAACAGCCTTGTATTTTCTCATTATATTTCTCCTTTTGCATTCGGTTAATGTGTCAATAAAATATATGCAGAAAAACATAAAAAATACAAAAAGGAGCGGATTTTAATAATCCGCTCCCGAATGTGCCTCTTCTATTTAAAAACTTCTACAATGCTCTCATCCGCCAAGCTTTTGCAGAAAACCTCTTTTCTGTGTATTTCCGCTTCATCTGCGCAAAATATCGGATATCTCTCACAAAAGGCTTTGACAACCATATCGGGCTTGATATTTCTCTCTCCCCCTGCGTCAAGCACAAGTCTGAGGGTCATTGTTTTTTCGTCTGCATCTGTAACCTCCCACGCTCTTACATACTCAAGCAGATTAATCGGCTTATCAACCTTCTTCTTTGTCTTCTTCATAATGACAATTTCATCCTGTGCAAAAAAGTCGCAAACCCATGATTTTTCCATCTTGCCCTCGTAATGAAATCGTACAGTATACTCTGCACAGACTATATCGCAAGCCTTAAAAACCAAGTCCCCAACTGAAATCACGTTTATATCAGGCGGAAGATTTATATCAAGTCTTTCTTTGATTTCATCATCTGTTACCTTTCCGTCCTCAAACGATATATCGACATACTCACATTCACTCGTAACTCCCACGGGGAGAGGCAGGGCAAATGTCATCTTTTGGTGGGGGTTAAACCCCTGCGAATATTCAACAGGCAGACCACTTCTCATAATTGCGCGGGTAAAGCAACGAAGAAGGTCAAGGTGTGATATATATTTCGCCATTCCCATTTTCGAGAACTTAACTCTTCTCTTACTCAAAGCAAACACCCCTTCCAAATTCAGCCGCTCCGCAGGCAGAGCACTTATCTCTGCACGAGGAAGTGGTTTCTCCCCTGTACGCCTTTTCGCGCTCTTTTTTCAAAAACTCCTTGCTGACACCGATATCCGCATAATCCCATGGCAATATCTCATCATATCCAATCTCACGATACGCATAAAATTCAGGATTAATTCCGTTTATCTCAAACGCCTGCATCCATTTGTCGTAATCAAAGAAATCCGACCAACCGTCAAACTTACATCCAAGCTTCACAGCCGAAATCAAAACATCTCCAAGTCTTCTGTCACCCTTTGCAAAAACCGCCTCAAAAAAGCTGACATCGCTCTCGTGCCAATTATACACAATCTTTTTGTTCCTGATACTGTTTTTCAGCATCGCCGCCTTGCGCTCCATTTCAGAAATTCTGTTTTGCGGCTCCCATTGGAATGGTGTAAACGGCTTTGGCACAAAGAATGATGTGCTGACCGTTACAGATACACTTCTGCCTTTCCGCTCCTCTACAGGTAGTTCGTAAAAGGCATCAATAACCTTCTGCGCAAGTTCTCCAATCCCGAGGACATCCTCGTTTGTTTCAGTCGGAAGCCCAAGCATAAAGTAAAGCTTCATTCTGTTGTATCCACCCGAAAATGCAATTTTAGACGTCCTTAAAAGGTCCTCTTCAAGTACATTTTTATTTATTACGTCGCGCAATCTCTGTGTGCCTGCCTCGGGCGCAAATGTAAGACCGCTCTTTTTAACCTTTTGAACCTTTTCCATAAGTTCCATCGAAAAATTGTCAACCCGAAGCGATGGCAGGGACAGATTTATTCTCTTATCAACTGTGAGGTCGAGCAGTCCATCTGTCAATTCAAATAGTTTTGTATAGTCGCTTGTACTGAGGGATGACATTGACATTTCCTCGTACCCCGTCGCCTCGATTGAGTTTTCGGCAACTTCGAGCAAGCGGTCAACCGACCTCTCGCGTACTGGTCTGTATATATACCCCGCCTGACAGAAACGGCAGCCTCTTATACACCCGCGGAAAAGTTCAAGCATAATTCTGTCGTGAACGGTTTCCATAAAAGGTACTATAAGCTTTTCGGGGATATAGGTATTGTCAAGGTCTTTAATTATACGTTTTTTTACCTTTTGAGGTGCGCACTCTCTGTTTGGCTTAAATGATTTTATTGTATTATCGTCATTATATTCTACATCATAAAACGACGGCACGTACACGCCCTCTATCCCTGCGATCATTTCAAGGTATGCTTCTCTGTCTTCTCCGCTGTCTTTCCATACCTTATAGGCATCCATTATCTCGCCGTTTACTTCCTCTCCCTCTCCGAGAATAAAAAAGTCAACCAAATCAGAGAGTGGCTCTGCGTGATATGCGCACGGACCGCCGCAACAAACGAATGGGTCATCCGCGCCGCGCTCACTTGTGCGAAGCGGGATTTCCGCAAGAGACAGCATATTTACAACATTTGAATAGCTCATCTCATATTGAAGGGTAAAGCCCACAATATCGAAATTTTTAACGGGAGTATAGCTCTCAAGCGACAAGAGCGGAATGCCAGCTTTTTTCATCTCCTGCTCCATGTCATCCCAAGGGGCAAATACGCGTTCGCAAACAGTATCCTCACGCTCATTGAGCATATGATAAAGAATTTTCATACCAAGATGCGACATTCCAACCTCATACACATCAGGAAAGCAAAAGACAAATGACATCATACCATCCGTCTTTTCCTTGTGCACACTGTTAAACTCGTTCCCTATATAGCGTGCAGGCTTTTGCACACGCTTAAGACAACCTTCAAACTTCGTTTTATACATATTTTCCTCCATATTCTAACCGCAAAATTAATCTATTTGGTATATATATAAAGACTGTATAATCTGGATGCCAATCTTTTTAGCGTAAGCTCGTGTCAAGTTAGGCGAACAGTGAATAATAGGACCTACTAAATTTCCGATAAAAATTCCACTGATTTTCTCTGAACAAAGTTCTTTAGAACCTGCGAGAATACTATATTTTCTCGCCATGATATTATATCATAAATATGCAAAGATTGCAAACTATAATTGTGAATTGGATAACATATCAATGTTTTTCTGTTATCTTCAACAATTTATTTTCTTTTTCTTTGTCATCTGTTTGTGTTAGTTGCTCCGGAGTTCCAACCCTGCAATAAACAAAACATTTGTATTCTTGCTTTTTCTTCTTTTTCACTGAATAATGACACCTCACATTTGTAATTACACTTTCACCAAGTGCTTTTAACATACAAAAATATTTTTAAAATTCCATTCCAACTCAACTCTCCCCTCTTTACTAACAATCATTTTATTAACCAACTTGTCCACTACATTTCTATCAATCTTTTTAATCGCTCCAATCTCTTTATAAGTTTTTACAGTTGTTTCTTTCTCCTTCTTTTTTGCCAGAACTGTTTTCTGTTTTCTCTTCAACTCCCTGATTTTATCCTCAACTGTTATTTGTTCTCTTTCAACCTCACCAGACAACTTCATGTACTCATCGTCTGACATCTGACCATCCATAAGTTTTTGGAATAATTTTTCCTTTTTAATCTTCAGCCTGTCAAGTTTGCCTACTTCGTTTTGGATTTCCCTTTTAACTGATCCCAACTCATTTGTTGTCGCAGTAACATCATTTCTAAATCTTGCTATTTTTTCTTTGCTATTCAACGTAACAAATTTAATTGCATCACTAACTAATGCAATCAATTCATCTTCGTGAATCTTTTTATCATAGCATCCCGGATTATTATCCGATAAAGTTGGAGTCTGACAGAAAAGAACATGATTTTTCGACCATGTATATAAATTTCTTCCGCAACATCCGCAAACAACCTTCCCACTGAATAATGTTGTACCCAATTCAACTCCTTTTCTTGATTTGCACTCTTTTGATTTTGTCTTATTGAACAGCTCATCACTTATTATGGCTTCGTGAGCATTTTCAACTATTATCCATTTGTCTCTTGGAACCCTGGTAGATGTTTTGCCACGGATTTTATCTACCTTATATCTTCCAAATATAAGTTTGCCTGTATATTGCTCGTTGTTAATCATCTTGTTAAGAATTGTCCTTGTCCAAAGATTCATTTCAGGAATCGTTCCGTCATCTTTCAGCTTGTCGTATTTAAAATACAGACGTGGCACAAGAATTTTTTGGTCATTTAAGTATCGAGCAATAGCGTCATATGTTATTCCACAGCTTCTCATTTCAAATATCTTTTTTACTATTTCTGCAGGTTCCCTATCTATGATAAGCTTTTTGTTTTCGTCAACAATGTAGCCATAGATTTTTTGAAAACCCAGATATTCTCCATTCCGTGCCTTT
>JAZNFQ010000026.1:0-10199 GCA_045576075.1 Clostridia bacterium | reverse complement strand
TTTGCGGAATGCATAAATGCATTCCCTACAGCAACAAATTAATATGCGCGCCGCCGTCTTTTAGCAAAGCCTTAAAGAAATACTCCGTAACCTCGGCTATATCCAGACGTTTGTTATCTTTTCCAAAGTTTATTTCCATATTATTCTGTGCAATAATTTTATCCTCTATCCGCACAGTCCCAAGTCCTTCAAAAACAGTCGGGAAACGCTCTGTCAGAGCTTTTATATTTGTAATCCGCGCCATTACGGGCGGTTCACTCTTCACTGCAAAGCCTTGGCTTACCTCTCCGCAAATCTCTGCAATCTGAAAGCCGTTATCTTTAGGATAGGCAAATGCATATCCAGATGGGGCACTGTCTTTGCCAAAGAGCAAAACCTTCCCGCGAGAGAGAATTAAAAGGTCTGTCAATATTTTCTCCCATTCATCTTTGCCTCTGTTTATATAAACAGCCCTGCCTTCCATCTCTTTTCGGTATATTTCATCAATTATGCAGGCGATGCCAGGCGAATATTCTTCTATCTTTTGGGTATCAGGAAGAGAATCAGTAACATATGATACTCTGTCACAAATCCCTCTGTATCCGAATTTTTCATACATTCCGTCAACCGCGGGTACAAGAATACTGATAAATCCCATACTGTGCATCTTCGGCAGAGCAAAATCAAACATACCGCGCACAAGTCCCCTGCCCCTGTATTCGGGCATAGTCGCAACGCCCGAAACATATCTAACGGGCACCGCCACTCCTCCAATCACCATTTCATAGGGCATAAGCTGCGCAGCAGATGCAGGCACGCCTTCTGCCTCTGCTATAACTGTATTTTTCGTCGAGTAGTTGTTTTCAAAATTCCAGTCTACGAATTCCTGCGGGTCATCAAAACAAGTCTGCCACGATTTTTTTACGAAATTAAAATCATTGTCTGTTGCAAATCTTATCGTATCCATTTCTCCCACCCCTTTTCTGTCTTATACTATACACTTTCCCCGATAATATGTCAAATCGCAATCCATACAACATATTGTGTGTGTAACATAAATTTAACACAATATATATTGACATTTTTAAAAAATTGTTGTATAATTAAGCTACGCTTTGAATATTTGAAATTTTTTTGGGAAAAGAAAGGATAGTATATAAAATGACTGTTAATATTGTAAATGGGGAGATGTCCGCAAAAGAGGTTGCATTTTATGCCAACCACATAAGAGGCAACAATCCGGGTATGGATATCACAGAGCTTACCTTAAAAATCTGCGACGACGGATATGTTGATGCAGACTATATCTTAAAACCTGTCCCGATTGAGAGAATTCGTAGAATCACGGGTTATCTTGTCGGCACGGTTGACCGTTTCAACAACGCCAAACGTGCAGAGGTGGGCGACCGCGTAAAGCATATGTAAAAATTGTTTTCATTCTCAAATCAATCCTTCGCCGCCGCGTGCAGAGTTCTCTCTGCCGCGGCGGTTTTTTTAACTTTATCCGAGCATAAGGCGCGCAACAATCGCAGAAAGGACTATCCCTGTTACATCAGCCGACAATGCGGCAGGCAAAGTATGGCGCGTATTTTTTATTCCGACTGCGCCAAAATATACCGCTATTGTGTAGAATGTTGTTTCTGTAGACCCCATCATAACAGACGCAATCTTTCCCGCAAGGGAATCGGGACCTGATATCCTGAAAAGGTCGGTGACAATTGCAAGCGATGCACTTCCCGATATTGGGCGCAGCAATGCAAGCGGAAGCACCTCCGACGGAATTCCGACAAAATTCAAAACGGGCGATAGAAGCCTTGCTATCAGCTCAAGTGCACCGCTCTCGCGCAACATATTTATTGCAACCATCAATCCAACAAGCGGAGCAATGATGCCGAGCATACTCTGTACTCCTTCTTTTGCCCCTTCGGTAAAACAATCATATACCCCGACACGCTTAACAAGACCTGCCGTTATAAAAATTGCAATAAAGAGCGGCATTGCAAAGGCGGATATGTATTTCACAGGCGCCGTCTCCTTTCAAGAAATTTCGAGGCACATATCCCAACTGTAAGAGCACAAATACTTACAATCCAAACAGGGACGATTATCTCGCCCGCATTCTCCGACCCCCACGTCTGACGCATAGATATCAAGGTTGCAGGCAATAACTGTATAGATGCCGTATTTATTACAACAAACATACACATTTCATCTGTTGAAACCCTTTTGCTTTTATTCAGCTCATTTAACTCTTTTATTGCCTTTATGCCAAGCGGAGTCGCTGCGTTGCCCATACCTAAAAAATTTGCTACAATATTCATAACTATCGCACCCATAGCAGGGCTATCCTCATCAAGCTTTGGGAATATCAATCGGGTAAAAGGTCGAAGCACCCTTGCAAAAGCTTTTACAAGCCCCGCTCTCTCTCCTATTTTAGCAAGTCCCGTCCATAAACACATAATTCCAAGAAGGGATATGCAGCTCTCGATTGCCGCCCCCGCCCCCTGTGCAGCAGCGGCGGCGGTTTCCTCCACCCTGCCTGTAAAGAGCGATGTGACAAGGGATATAATAATCATTGCGCCCCATATATAATTCAGCATCTCCATCACCAATATAATCTTATTCACAGAAATTATCAAAAATTCCGCACTTGTTGCCTCTGTTTCCGATTTAACTCTTTATTAACCAAAAGAATATCAAAAAAAATCTAAAAATAATTAAAAAAACCATTGACAAACTCCTGATAATGTGTTATCATATCAAAGTTGCAAGTTTTATAAATTGAATATGGAGGGGTTCCCGAGTGGCCAAAGGGGGCAGACTGTAAATCTGTTGCAACTTGCTTCGATGGTTCGAATCCATCTCCCTCCACCAAGAAAAAAGCACTTCTTACGAAGTGCTTTTTTTAATGAAGCGTTTTTTGCACGTGGTAGGGGACGGCGTCCTCGACGTCCCGCGGGCAATTTGTGAATTGCCCCTACGATTTATGTTAATCCCACATTGAATCCCTTTGCCTTACGGATTTCTATCGAATTTGGCGGGATATGTGTTGGAAACCGACAATACTTTAAATAGTGCACGCAAAAGGCTTTGAGAGGCAAAATCCCTCAAAGCCTTAATTTTATGCTGTTTCTATCGTTTTTAACTTCTTCTTAATTCCGCTAACCTATACGACTTAGGAGTTAAAACTCCATATGATTTCAATCGCATTTACGGAAGGTGCTGCACTGAAAGTAAGAACACCGTCATTTACTGTACTTACAATAGTTCCTCCGTTTTGGCTTACAGAAGCTCCCGTTGCTCCGTCGGGCATTTTTACATTAACAGTGAGTTTTTTGTCAAAAAGGCTGTCATCCAATTCATCCGTCAGACTGAATTTCAAACTTTCCTCATCTTTGGAAACCAAAGAAATCTTAGTTCTCAACTTCTGTGTTGTGTAAGCAAGCATATCATCGAGTGTTGCTACCCACAGCTTACCTTCATTTTTCTTTTGTGCTACATATTCGAGGTGCTTATCAGCTTCAACAGAAGATACTGCTCCCCAATCGGCATCAGCAGGGAGATCACCATTTTCATCGGGAACTGCTACTCCATGCCACATTTCGCAAACCCACTGATTGTTTGTAATTGCTGTATCTATCCATCCGTTCATTGTTGTTGCAACCGAAGTAGCGCCGCTAAAGTTGCCAATAGAACGAGCATTGATGGCAAAAATACTGTCTTCAGTCATAGGCAAGTTGTTGTTTCCACCACTTGCTCGACGCAAACCATAGTGATTTTCTCTTGCTTTCTCTACAATCAAATTACTTGTTTTGCCTCCGGGGGTGTAGATGCCCAGCACCTTTTGTCCCGGGAACTCCTCTAAAAGTTTCTCTCGTCCCCCATCAATTTCCACTTCAAGCTGTTCCGCAGTCAAAGAATCAAAACCACCCTGGTTGTGGGTCATAGTGTGATTTGCGACAGACCATCTTCCATTATCTACATACACCTTTGCTTCATCAAAGGTGAGAATATCGTCCTTTGTGCCTTTCATATTATTCGGTATCAAACCCATAGTGGCAACCAATCCGTACTCTTTAAGCATACCGTCAACAAGGGCCGTGCTGGCTTTGTATCCGTCATCGGTTGTCATTGTGTATACTGCAGGCATATTATCAGGAACGCTTGCAATAGAAATTGTTTCATCAACAAGAGGTGAATATACTTTAAATGTCATATCCGCCTGCCCGTCAATTTTGACAGTGAGGGTTGAATGGTCATTTTGCAGTGCCGTCTTTGCAGTCATAACACCGTTTTCGTCAATTTCAGCAGCATTACCCGTAAGGATAAATGAAGCTTTGGCACCACTCATAGCGGGTACTACCGGAATTACGCCCTCGGTTGTATGGCTATAGGTATCTGCAGTAATTTTCTCCAACACGATATCATCGCCGTTCTTGTAGTGCTTAATTCCCGTGGGGGTAATAAGGTCAATCCCATCGGCTTGCTTTTTGCCGTATAAATATGCATGCATAGCCTCTGCCGCCTGAACTCCAAACTCGTTCATTGCCTTCTGCGTATAATGCACATTGTCGCTGTTCATAACATAGCTCCATGTTTTTGCGGTTCCGTCATTGAACCAATCGGTTATTGACGTTGCATTGCTCCAATGCTCTGTTGCATTCATAGCTATTATGATATCATCGTTCTCCTGAGCCATCTTGTATTGTGCAATTCTGGGTCCTGTAAGCTTAAGGTTTGGAGTTCCGCTTGCATAAGGCGAACGAACCGGAAGGATACCGCCATACTGCAATCTTGTTTCCGCAGTGCCGAACTCTGTCGTAAACTTATCGTGAAGCTCCATAAAAGCTTCCTCATACTCACTTGCAGTATAGGACTTATTCTCATTTTCGCCCTGATTCCAGAAATATACACAGTCACCGATAGTATATTTGCCTGTATCAATAGAAGCTATTGCCGATGAATACAAATTTTTTGCCCTTTCGTAGCAGTTATAAGGCTTCGTCGTGGTAGTGGTAGTTCCTTCATTGTCAGTGGGATTCCAATAACCAAAACTGTCGCTTCCGTATTCATCAATCGCACCTGTATCCATATTGGGTTTTGTGGGGAAACCTGTTCCGCCCCATGTCGCCTTGACTATAAGAACCGTGTGCCCTGTGAGCTCATGCCATGTTTTACCGAGCGCACTGTCCCAGCCTCTGTTTCCTGATGTTGTAAGGGTGGTATCACCCATTGTATTGTAATAAACTGTGTTAAGCTCAGGTCTTAGACTTTCCTCGGCATTACCACCTTGTCCCAGAGCATTGGATTGACCCGCCACAAGCAAAACATCTACCGTATCTGCAAGATTATCGTAGCCTATCATTTTCGTTTCAATAATTTCCGATCCTGCAAATACTTTCAATTTCAACAAGTCGCCCTGTTGTGCAGTTTCAGTAAGAGGGATGGTAGCCGTTGCACTGCCTTCCTCGAACACGATATCTACACTCTCTTCAAATACATCCTCGTTATTTCTCACAAGCCTTAAATCAACCGTAACATCCTCACGCTGAACATCGCAGGAAAGGTCAACTACAGCTTTAATTCCGTTTTCATCTTTCATGGCATTTATTTCATCATCGCTTGCATTGCGAAATGCCGCCACGACACTGACAGCATCACTAACTACTTCCTCCTCATCATCTGCGGGCACACGCTCCGGATCATAGACTATCTCTTTAGCGCGGCATATGGGAGTGAGAGTATTGTCTGAATACCATGCAAAGACGCGAATCTTATCGCCCTCAACTAACTTAGCTGCCGTAAGTCCTGTCGCTGCTTCTGCCTCGGGGTCATTTATCTGATCGCCCATAGTCCACTCAGAGAGGTCAAAGGAATGACTCTTGCTCTCTCCTGCTGCAAGCTCTATCTCTTCATGCATAATATCTACAAGCTTATTTCCGTTGTAACGCACGGCATATACATCGGCAGTATTGGCAGAAGTATAATTCTCGTTTACCAATTTAATCTGAGCGGTTACAGCTTCTTTGTTGTACGCTTCAAGCTCTTTACCGGTGCTGCCGCTAACCGTTATGCTTCCTTCGATGCCAGGCTCGACATTTATCTTTTCGAGTCTAACATCTTTGACTGTAACATCAAAGTTAAAAGCCCATAAATTAATAATGTCCAGCCTATTGATTACGAAGTTATCCTTTTCCAGCTGACTCTCAAGAATCAGGTTCTTAGCCTTATCATCTATAAGCTTAACCTGCCAGTATTGATCTGATTCACTCTTTGAAAAGTCCACGCAAACGCTGCTCCATCCGTCCTGTGAAGAAATCGCAGGAATTGCGGCATTACCAATCTGCTTAAGCAAGTCACTAGGGCCCACCAACGCAGTCATACTATTTTTTCTCAACTTAAAGAAACCGGTCTCTGCGTTCGAAGTAGCAGTATTATAGAATCTCATAAGATGAGGATAATTGCTGCTGGAGAATTCACCATGCTTGTATGTTACATAAGCTCTGTAGTGTCCGCTCTGTATATTGCTTTATTATTACCTGATACCGCACCATAAGTCAAAGCCAGCGGAGCAGTCGAGTTCTCCGGAGAAAATGCTCTCAGTGTTTTATGTCCGCCGTCTTCGCCAACTACATAGCTGACATTATCAGGATTGCCAACATATACAGATGCCTTAGGGTCTACAGCTTGCATCGCCGTATTTATGTCCGCACCTGTATACGGGGCGTTTTCTGTGTTATTGGCAAGATTTTTGAGCACCGCATCAAGGCTAAAAATCGTCTCATTTTCCAACGGTGTCTCGCCTGCCATAACAACAGTAGGTACACTTATTGTGCTTATAACCATTAAGCACAATACAAAAATTGAAATTAACTTTTTCATCATTCTCCAGCCCTTTTCTTGATTATATTTTATTGAAATTTGAATATTTTTCATAAATTGCTTTCTTGAATCGCTCTGTCTGACATTACATCCCTTACAGCTATCTTGAGCTTAACTACCGCTGTCTTAGACTCGGGCGCATTTACAAGAACAATCATATGAATATTTTATACTATACGGATTTTTTTTGTCAAGCAAAATTCAAAAGCAAAACAATCTTTTCACAGCCTCTTATCCAATAATTTAACCTGCACCCTTTTACAAAAATGAAACACAAATGTAATGTTTTTACATATTTTTTATGATACAATATAAATGAACTATACACTTTTTTAGGAATTACATCTTTACTATATTATATTTTGAGGAGAAATGGTTATGTCGGAAAAAAGCAAATCAAAAAAGCCAGCTGCCGCAGGGGCGCGGTCTTCCGCAAAGCCAAAGGCTAAAGCGAAGACAACTTCTTCTGCGCCAAAGCAAAGCAAACGTGCGTCAATTGGGCAGAAAGCAAGCAGCAAAAGACAAAAGACCTTGTCAAACGAAATAAAAGGTATTCTTTTAATCGCTGTAGGTATCTTTCTCTCTTGCGCCTTTTTAACCGAAGCAACGGGCGCGATAGGTGCTTTCATTCGCAATCTTTGCTATGGGCTGTTTGGTTTCTCAATTGCAATCAGCTGTATCTTTATTATTATCACAGGCGTGAAGGTATTTATGGACAAAGCAGGTGAAAAAAACGGGTTTCGGCTTGCCCTGCTCTCTTTGTTGATTATATCCACATCGGTGCTTGTTACCTTATTTTTCGGCGGAGCAGACCTTGTTGGAACAAGCCTTGCCGAAAACACGGCTATTCTGTGGTATTCGGGTACAGATGAGGGCATAGGCGGAATTATAGGGGGCGGTTTTCATCTCTTGCTGACATCTCTTATCGGCACAGCGGGCGCGTGGGTCCTGACTCTTGCAGCAGAGCTTATACTTATAATTCTGCTGACAGGAGTATCCCTTGAGAAGTCATTTCGTTCTATCGCAGGGCTGTTCAGACGCCGCCGCGACGACTACCAGAAGATCGCAGAAAGCGAAATAGACTTTGAATTACCTGAGTACTCTGTACAATCCGAAAAGGTAAAGGAAAAACTTGCAGCCAGAAAAAACAACGGCTCCAAATTCAAAAGAAAGCGCGATGGCGACTTTTTTGACGGATACTTTGAGGGCGAAGAAACTATTGACGATACAGACAGCAATCCATCAAATGAAAATGACGGAATTGACGCTGATATTTTGCCAAAACGCTTTGAGCTTAAAGAAGATGACAAGCTTTTTGACGATATGTTCCCGAATTATAAGGATGATTTCTCGGATACTGCCGAGCTTCCGTTTACTATCGATAATCTTAAAACGGGCATACTGACAGAGCTTCCTGATGAAAACGGCAACCTGAACACTCCCGTCCAAAACGAAGAGGGGACAGATTTTGAACCGCCGTCTGAGGCAAAGCTTGAGGATGTTTTTGACCCTCTGACTCAAAAGGCAATTGATGCAGGCATTGAGCTTGACCGTGCGGTTCTCGCAGGGCGCAGAATGGCAACCGAAGAGGCAGAAGAGCAAACGTCCGAGGCAGAAATCCGAAATCAGATTGACACCTTTGCCCCGCCGCGAATAATACAATATCATCTTCCGACAGCAGACCTTTTGGAAATGCCAAAGCCCCAACCCAAAACCCGCGAGGAACTTAAAACAGAGCTTGAAGACAAAGCAAACCGACTTCTTGAAACCCTTGCAAGCTTCAGGGTAGATGCAACAATAATAAATATCACTCAAGGCCCGTCTGTTACAAGATTTGAACTCCAGCCCGGCTTTGGTGTAAAGGTATCAAAAATAACAAATCTCGCAGATGACATAGCCCTCAGCCTTGCAGCCTCGGGTGTGCGAATAGAGCCTGTACCTGGCAAATCGGCAATCGGGATAGAAATTCCGAACAAAACTCCCACAGCAGTCCCCATACGCGAGGTAATATCAAGCGATAAATTCAAAAACTTTAACTCAAAAACAGCCTTTGCCCTTGGCAAAGATATAAGCGGTAACTGTGTCGTCGCAGACATAGCGGATTTCCCGCACGGATTGATTGCAGGAGCTACCGGCTCGGGTAAGAGCGTTTGTATAAACTCACTTATCACAAGTATTCTCTTCAAGGCTCGTCCCGACGAGGTAAAAATGATAATGGTTGACCCCAAAATGGTTGAGCTTGGCGTATATAATGGTATTCCGCATTTGCTGATACCCGTCGTTACCGACCCCAAACATGCAGCGGGGGCGCTTAACTGGGCAGTCGGCGAGATGAAAAATCGTTACGCGCTTTTAAAGGACAACAAGGTCAGAAACCTCAAAGGTTACAACAAGCTTATGGACGAAATAGGCGAGCCTGATGCAAAGCTGCCTGAAATAGTTATTATAATCGACGAGCTTGCTGACCTTATGATGGCGGCAAAAAATGAAGTGGAGAGCGCGATAAACAGTCTTGCCGCGCTTGCAAGAGCCGCAGGAATGTATCTCATAATCGCCACCCAGCGTCCGTCTGTAAATGTCGTTACGGGTGTCATAAAAAATAATATACCGACCCGTATAGCTTTTGCCGTAACATCAAATGTCGACAGCCGTACGATCCTCGATTCTGTCGGTGCAGAAAAGCTCCTCGGCAAAGGCGATATGCTGTATAGCCCACGCGGTGCGGCAAAGCCTATGCGTATACAGGGCAACTTCGTTTCCGACCGCGAAATAGAGGCAATAATAGACTATATAAAAAATCAGTATGAAGCCGCATACGATGAGAGCATAATTGAAAACATTGAGCGCGAACGCGAACAGGTTGCTGCAAATACAAACGCTCAGGAAATGGACGACGACGATGAGCGCGATGGCGGACAGCGCGACAAGCTGTTTTGGGACGCAGTAGAGTTAATCCTCGAAAACGGTCAAGCATCAGTCGCAATGTTCCAGAGAAAATTTAAAATTGGCTACCAGCGTGCAGCACGCCTTATCGACCAGATGGAGAGATATAAAATAATCGGCCCGTACGAGGGCACAAAGCCGCGTGCAGTACTCATCACTCGTCAGGAATTTGCGGAAATGCGAATGAACAACCCCGAATAACATTTTTTAAAATCCACAAAAATGGTACAAAGCTATAAAAAATCAAGTAAATTTGACGATTTTATCAGCATTTTTACCATATTGCAGGGACCTAAATTGTGCAAACATACGAAAATATAATAATTTTTAAAAATATGTAGAAATTTTGAAAATTTTATAGTACAATAGATTCCAAAGGAATTTTATAAATTTTA
>JAZNFQ010000025.1:0-68444 GCA_045576075.1 Clostridia bacterium | reverse complement strand
TAAAGTCCGCGGCTGGGAGAGTAGAAAAACTCGTGACGATATCCGTTATAGGTGTAGTATGGTGTCCACATCATACACTCTTTGTCAGATGCAGCGGAGGGGCGCAGACAGAATCTGTAGTAACCGCTTATAGAGGGATTGGCGCCGGGATTTGCAGTATATCTGCTTGAGGTTTTGCAGAAATATCCTGTTCCCGTCCAATCGGCAGAGCTTGCCATTGTGTCACTTGGTGTAACTGCTGTAAGGCTTGGAGGGGTCATTGCCACAGTAATTTTCGTTAATCCATTTAACAGAGCAATAAAATCTTCCTCTGTGCCTGCATATCCGCCATCACAGGCTTGTTCGTAGGCACTCTTGCCGCTATCACCTTTTATTGCTTTTATAGGGATAAAATCGCCGTTTTCGTTTCTTATTTGTAATATATACATCGCACTTCCTCACTTTCGTTTAAATTGTTGTAAAATCATAATCCACCAACGCCTGTACCGCCTTTGGTACGCCGCAATTAACTCCAATTATCATTTTTAATTCACCTCTTTTATTTCTTGCGTTTCCTCTTCGCAGAGTTCCGCATAATAGCTACAAGGATTTAACGCCCAATCATAACTTGGCATTTCCGTTGCTCCACCATTTGAGCGATAAGGCATTTCCAAAATGCGCTCCCCGTTTTCGTCAAGAATAAAGCGTCCCTCTTCGTCCATTTTGTATTCGTCAAGTTCGGGTATTCTTAGCATATATCCCTCGCAAGGATATATTGTGTAATGAATTAAAACGCCGTCTTTGTAATTGCTCCTAATGATTAAATTAGCGAGCAATGTTAAATCATCTGTATAAGTCCACATATTAACACCCCTTATGCAAGCTTTATATTTTTAGCTGTTGCTATCGCCTTTTGAGCCTCTGTCAGCTTTGCCAAATTCGTACTTCCTATTGTTACTGTATATGTCTTTGTTAGGCTTGTATTGTCGCTTAATGCATTTATAAACGACATTAGACTGTCTACGGTTAACTTTGGCGATTGTGAAAAAAATGCTATATTTTCCAAGATAGGCACTATTCCTTCAAAGGTTACATTTTGTAATTCATAGCAACCATTAAATATAGAGTTCATATTGCCCGGTTGGGTTACATTAGAAAGGTTAATCTTCCGTACTGTGATTAAATTTCCGCACCCACTACACATGCTGTTAAAACTTTTCCCGTTGCTTGTATCAAACTCGGGTACTTCGGTTATTTGACCGCACTCATAAAGCATACTGTTAAAGCTTTCCCCGTTGCTTGTATCAAACTCGGGCACTTCGGGTAATCTTATGCAACCGCGAAGCATATCATAAAATTGTTTACACTTACTCGTTTTATATAGCGGTACGAAAACAAGATTGGGACAGTTCGCAAGCATTCCAGCAAGAGTTTCCCCATTGCTTGTGTCTATTTCAGGGCCTTTAGTTAGTGCTGTGCATTCCGCACACATATGATTAAAGTAAACTCCGTTACTTGTGTCTGTTTTAGGCGGCTCGATTAACTTTGTATCGTGATAATACATATGATTAAACCTAACGCCCTTACTTGTGTCGTTATATTTCAACTTCGCGACCAAACTATTCCTTGCGCCGTAATAATCAAAATACCGCCAATCAGTCCATTTGGGGCTGATATACTCGCTGTGCGCCGCCTCTTTGCCCGCTTCATAAACTTTTTGCTCATTTTCAGCTATAGTTATGAGTTTATCGTCAACGCTCATTCACTCACCCCCATAAGCTCATTTTGAACAGCTATGATACTATCGAGAGCGGTTTCAATATCGCCAACTTTATCGTCAACATATTTCTCAGTAGCTAATTTATCATCTTTACCGCTTGGATTAATCCAAACATCCGCTTCAGGCGGAGGGTTTTCTCCTACATATACTGTCGATCCTGACTGCGCCTTGACGCCTGTGTCATAAAATGTACTCGCTTTGCTATCCCACGCATACCAATTGCCATTTTCGCCAATGTAGCTTGTCTTTCCTACTGCCCCTTCTGCTTTAGATGCGTAGCGTTCTGCAGCTTCCGCACTCTCCTCTGCCGCCGCTGCACTCTGCACACTTTCATCTTTGGCAGCTTGCGCACTCTCCATATATTCCTTTGCAGAAGCCGCACTCTCTGCACTCTCATCCTTTGCGAACTCCGCTCCTCGCTGCGCATTCTGAACGCCACCAAGAAGCGCCTCTATCTCTGATTGTAGTGCTTCTACCACTGTTGATGACTCTAAATCTACATCCTCACTTGGTTTAAAATCACTCCCATGTCTTACTATCAATTTGCCGTAAACGCTTCTTTGCCGCTTACCATCGGTATAGCCATCTATTGCGAACATAGTCTCACCCGCCAATGATAGCGCCTCTTTCGGAATAAGCGTCATATAAATGCTCGTGCTCCGAACAATATCCTCAAGCAAATCAGCCGTAAGAAGAATCTCACTAGTGTTTTCTCCTTTTGCATTCAGCCAGGTAATTGTTTTTGCATATCCGTCCCATGAATCATCAAATTCAATTCTTAAGGCAGTCACATTGGCTTCACCCGCAACGCCTGCGAGGTTGCTTGATTTGGTTAAATGGCACCCTGTAATTTTTACTTCTATAATTCTGTCCATTTCATCTCTCCTTCCCTACTCACCCGTATTTTCTAACGCATCCAGCCGAGCAATAATATTTTCTATATCTCCGTTTATTGCATCGATTTTCGCATTTATATCCGCAATATCACCTGCAGCGCACAGTCGCACGTTTCCGTTCTTTGTGCCGATATATAAAGCTTCTTCTTCTCCCTGAAAGCCAAGCTCACTACCCTTGTCAACATCATATTGAAGCTTAGGCATTTCCGCTCTGCCGCCTAAAACTCCGGTCTTTATAAGAATCAAATCTGCCATTTCAATCCCCCTTTATACGAAAACAGGGGCAACTAATTAAAGCTGCCCCTATGCCGTGTCATAGAATTTTCATTATCGCGGAGTATTCAGTTATAACTCGCTCTTTGCAAACTCGCCTGACTTCTTTTCAATGAGCATACTCGTCTCATAATCCTGCAAATCGGAAGAGTCAAGAACCGCAGCGAATTTTCTTTTGATTTCTACTTCTACACCACGCTTTATAACGCAGTTTTCGCCGTTTACGGAAACAAATACATCATCCTTGTACTTGTTGTTATCTCTGAAAAGCTTTACCTTTACAAGCTCATTCCAATAAGCCTGTCGCTCTTCATTAGCCTTTTTCTGCTCCTCTGTCAACCCACCGCTGACAGAAGCCTTTGCATCGGCTACAATCTTTTCAGCCTCTGCCTTTGCATTTGCAAGTATTTCCTGTACCTGCGCTGTTACATCGGCAAGGTTAATTGATTCTGATTTCGCCTTATCATTTGCCATTGTAGTTACTCCTTTCCCCCACATTGTAGGGGAGGGTCTCCGCGCCCTCCCGCTGACTGATGAGGGGTAAATATTTTTAGTTATTTACTGTTGGGTTAAATGTTGAAGCTGATTCAATACGAACCATATAATTTTCAACAAGTCTTTCAGCAACCTTTGTAGCCTTCCAGCCTGCAGTTGCTCTCTGGTCGAGCGGGTCGCCCGTACCTGCACTACCAAGCTGCTTAACAATATGCTGAAGACCACCACCTGAAATTTCAGTTACGCCATAAGCGTTATCGCCCAGGATAAGTGTTGAATATACGGCTCTGCCACCATTGCCTGCACCGGCCCAAACCTTTGCTTCAGTTGTTTCTACGAAACGAACACCAAAGATTTTACCGATTTCACCCTCATAAATGTCTGACGGGTCAGAATATGTCTTAACATCCTTCCACGCAGGGTCATTTGTAAGGTCGTAGGCAATATCGGGATGGATAATACCTACCCAAGCACCGTTAATCTGTTCTGCGTTCTGATTTTTAAGAAGGCGTACAGCTTTCTTAACATCATCAACAGTAAGAAGTGATGTAGTATCAAGATCAACTCTCGCATCCTTGCCACCCGAGAAGATAACGTTTGTACCGCCGTTTAAAACCTCTCTTGTGATTGTGTCAAGCGTTGCACCCGCCTGTGCACCGAGAAGCTTTGTAGCCTGTACCAGGTTGTTATCAATCGCTGTAAGCAAGAGCACATCAGAAAGCGTGATATATCCGCCGTACTGTGCAACAGTCGCTTCAATAGTTGACATATTGAGGCTCTGTCCGTCAGGGGTTACACCCTCCGAAATAGGTGTAGTCAGCTTGGGAAGCGGACTGTACTTTCTAAACTCGATTGTTTTACCGCCGTTCTTCGGAATCGGATGCTTCTGCCCGAACTGGTCGTGTACCAGCTTCGGAATAGCGTTATCAATAAGATAATCGCTGTAATAGGTTTTCATTTCATCGGTAAGTCCTGCCGATGATGTCAGGTTTGTGTTCATATCAGCGAAAAGCTGAAGATTGTACTTAAGATTTTTCATTATTTTTTCTCCCTTCTTTTTTCGGGGAGCTTTAGATTAAAATACGATTTTTTCTCCCCGAGCTACTCTTCGTGCTATCTCTGCTCTGTCTTTGCGAGTAAGAGACGACACATCATTTTTAACAATGACAGCACTTTTTGAAGATGTACCATTTTCGGAAGGTCGAGAGGCTTTCTGTTTGATTCTTGCCTGTGCCTGAGCGTCTGCCGTCTGTGCGGCTACCCTTGCGGCATTTTGCGTAAGTTCATCAAAATGAAGAACCTTGTATGCGTGCTCCACACTATTCCCATTTCTCAGCAAACTAAGAAATTCAGGGTTTTGTGCTTCTGTCTTAAAATCGAAAGACGGATAAAGCTCTTTTACTTTGTCCGCTTCCTTATACCAGGCATCAATCTGCTGCTGAAACTGTTGCTGCCCGATTTGTCTCTGGCGTATCGCCCGAAGCTCCTCGTTTTCCCGCTCCAACTTCTGCATAGCGTGATACTGTTCTACCGTCATACCGTGTTCTTCTGCCACTCTCTCCCAATACTCGGTATCTTCTGCTAAGGCGGTTTGCAGTTTTGCCACATCGTCTACGCCGTATCTACTCTTTAACATATCGAGGATAGGCTTCTGTGCAGCCAAATCTGCTTCCATTCCTTTTACTTGCTTGAATCGTCTGTCGAAAGTGTCCTGGAACCTCTTTTGGTCAATGTCTTTATACTCATTGATAAAATCGTTATAGGCTTTCTGTCGCTCTTCAAGCGTATCAGATGTAGTTGTCACATCTGTTTTTCCCGCACCCGTGGGATTGCCTTCGGTGTCAAGGCTCGTAGCATCGTCTGCGGCTGTACCTTCCTGCTTTCCGAATACTACATTATCAAATTCACCCGATTTTGAGCGGCGACTGCTTCCGCTCGGTTTATTTTCAGTCTTTGGTGCGCTCTCAGTAGCTGCCTCGGCAGAGCCTTCCGCTCCGCCCGCCTGTCCGCCGTCACCAAACAGCTGCAAATCTACTTTGAACATTCTTTTAAATACTTTAGGCATTTAAAATGCCCCCTTTCTCATGGTCTTTTCCCAAGAGTCAATCGGCTATTCCGATAATATCTATTTGCATATGGTCCGGATAGCTGTCTGCTATTTGATTAAGACCAATAGATGCCATATAAAATACTGCGGCTAATTCCTCGCCGCCCTCTGCGGAGATAATAACCTCCCCTTCTTTTGGGTCAACAGATACAAAGCTTGCTTTATAGTAGTTTTCCTCAAGCCAACCTATAAGAGCCTGGACAAGTGCCGATATACCGGCACAAACAATATCTCTGCCATACTCGTCATAATTGGCGTGTCCGAGCACAGTTAAGGAATGACTGTTTTCATCGACTCTGTATTTCGCCCTAACCATTGTTCATATCGGGGTTAGCCCTGCTTGCTAACCTCTCTCCATAGCTTGTCATTATCTCGGTCTGCGCGTCTTTTTGTGCCTGCCCCATTCCGCCGCCACTCTGTGCGTTTGGAGTAACAGGCATCGCCATTCCATTTTGTGTGTTTACACCCATAGCACTTTTTAATAGCGCAAGCTCTTGTTGCATCTGGCTTACCATATTCATAAGGGTTTGCCCTTGCTGTACCTTTTCCTTGACTGTTTCTATGCCGTCAAAGTCCATAAGCTCAAGCGCCGTCATAGTCTGTTCCGCCAGCTGAGGATTAAAAAATCCCATATTATACATTTCCTTTGCCAGCTCGTTCTGTGCCATCTTTGAATAAGGGGACCTCTTTTGAGGTTTAACCACAATATCATATACAGGCTTGCGGAACAGTTCGACATATCCCGCCTCTGTCTCCTGTCCCGGATAAGCCGGAGGAATAGCCTCGCCCTGCATCATCTGATTGTTAAAGTCAACAAACTCATATTTGCCCGTCTCTCCTGTGATGCGGAAGGACCTTGTTTCATCATAGAACTGTCTCATAAGCTCTATTGCAAGGTAACATTCCCTCGTATACGAGCGATAAGATGCCGCTATCATATCTCGGCTCATTTTGTTTCCCGCTTCCTGAAGCGCCGCAATTGCCGCTGCCGCAGTTACACCGCCACTCGTTGAGCCTTGCGATACATCTCTGTTTGATGAAGTCTCTTTCAGCTCGTCTATCTTCATCTGCAGGATGTTAAGTGCCGCTCCGCTTACCTGCTGTATATCAATCTGCCGCAGGCGTTCCTCGTCTATGTCGCCCTCGACAAATACAATCTCTTTTGTATCATCCTTAAACTCCTCAAGGTTGATTCCTATATTCTTTTTTGCGAAAAACCTCGGCTTTGTTGCCTTGATAGTGTTCTCCAGGATAACCTGCTGAAGCTTGTCTATGTACATCTGCGGCGACTTCATAATCGCTATATATCCAAAGCCAACAGGCGTTCCCTCTTCAGGGAAGAGTACATCAAGCTCTACAGGATATAAGCCGTGATTGTAAAAGCCGTTTTCGGCATATTCAGGCTCATTCTCCGAGGCAAACAATACCTCGTTGCCTACGAACTTACAGAAGTGCAAGACTGTCTTGCCTGCCGTATTGCGTTTCTTGTAATACCAGTCCACCACAACAGACTTGTTTGATACATCAACTGTATCGTCATATACATATTGCTTTACATCAATAACCTTCCCGCCGTTCTTGCCCTTTAGCTGTGGATATTCCTTTTCAAGCAAGTCATTGTCTTTGAGTGACACTATAAACAAATCTCGGCTCGACTGTATGTCCGTAATGCCTGCTTCCCAGAAGATATTGAGCATATCAATAAACTGCGTATCAATATCCCCAAGTCCTTCTTCAAGCTCTGTATTCCAGAACACACCCTTTGCCACTACACCGTGCTTGAGCTTGTACCAAGCCGCATCAGAGTATGTTTCCTCGTAATTGTTTCTCTCGTATATAACAGGAAGAATAGAGGAAAGCACCTTTGCCGACTGCTCATCTCCCCGCTCTCTTGGCAACACATTCGGCTCAGGATAGTTGTCCATAATGTCAGCGTGCTTTGATGCTATAGAGTTAAACATCCAGGCTGATGTCGGTTGAGGTCTGTCTCCCGTCTCGCCCTTGCCGATTACATCCCAATGACGAAGCTTCCACCATTGCTCTTCCTCGACAATCCTATCTTCAAGGTTTTTCTTGCCGTCTTTATATTTCTTTAAGGTCTCTGCCGCCTTTTCAATGGCTTTCTTGTCTATTGTCGTCGCACCCTCATAGCCTTCCCCTCGAGGGGAAGGGGGACCGCTTGCGGTGGATGAGGTGTTAACTCCCCCCACTCCTTCAGGCTGTGCCTTACCCATAAGCTTCTGCATTGCTTCTGGCAAATAGTCTCTTATTGTCTTACCCTTACTGTTCGGCATATCTAAATTCGCCATCTCACAACTCGCCTCCAATCTTACATCCCAAGGCTCCCTTGTGTAAAGGGAGCTGTCAGCGTAGCTGACTGAGGGATTGTTTCTTAAATCTAATACTTGCGATAAAACGCGTATCTATCAACTTTTATATCATCATCCTCAAGCGGATTATATACCGCAGGCGTTCTCGTCTCGACTTTAACAGGCTTCATGGGATTTGCCATGCAAAGATATCTGCTGGAGTCGTAGCAATGGTCCTCTTGCTTGCTGTCCACATCTTCAGGTCTGTTCTCATCGTATACAAGCAACGGAATGGTTCTTATAAACGCCTTGCAGTTAGAAAATACATACATCATAGGTATGCCGTTCTCATCGAACTGTAAACGATAATGCATCTGCATCAGTCCAGCCAATCTCTTATGGTCGCCCTTATCAAAGTACACTCCGTACTTCTCGCCCGTCTCTGCTATGCTTACACCGTGTGACTTATCCCATATAGCAGGGTCCGCCACACCGCTTATATGCTTGCCCTTTAGCCAATCGTGCTCGTTCTCTATACGAGCAATCTCTTTGAATATGTCATCAGGAGTCCATTTAACGCCAACATCAGGCTCACCCTTAACACATCCGTACAGCTCGAGTATCTTATATAATCTGCCGTCATAATCTACCGCCCACCAATCACAAGAGAATGGTTTCGCATAACCAAAGTCAAAACTACGCCATATATTCCATTCCTTCGGCGGAGTAAAAGGCGGTATTACGTGCGTATATCGTCTGTCATCATAATGCGAAGGGTCATCAACAAACTCTTCAAACACTTGCCCGCCATCTATACCCCAATCACCAAGCCCAGCAACTTTATATCTCTTTGGATTACGGACCTTCATATCCTCAAATTCCTGTCGGTCAGCTTCGTCAAGCCACTCGTTGCACGTATAGTTTGTGGTTTTGGCAAGGATATTAGGGCTATCTGTATCAAAAAAACGCTTTTTAAGCCAATGTGTTGAACTCCAAGGATTAAACGTCAAAGTTGTCTGCTTGAATAGGTAATCAGGAATTTCACCTCTTATAGACTCGTTCAGCTTATCAAACTCCGCTTCACTGTCTATCTCGTACGCTTCTTCTATCCATAACCAACACAGATATCCTTTCGGAACAGATATCGAGGTTATCTTGGAAGCATCATCAAGTCCTCTGAAGAATATCCTCTGTCCCGTCGGTTTGTATACCGCATATAACGGCGATAATGTAAAATCCCACAGATGCTCAACACCCAATCTGTTTGTCGCCCATTGTAGGTCTGAATAACAACTGTCTCGTAATGTAGAAAATGTCTTTCTCACCACAAGCGTATTTGCTTCGGGATAAAGCATCATATGGTATATGTACCACAATGCCGTTGTCTTGCTCTTCTTAGATGCACGACTACCCTTGCACGCTCTGTATCTTCCCTTAAAACGCCAATAATCACCATATCCACTACCTATGACATCTGGCAAATGTATCTTAGTCTGCAATCTTATCACTTCCTGTAAACACTACAGGGGCAAGATTGACGTTACTATCAATCTGTTGTTTCTCGCTCCATCCCTTAAAGTTATTGGATAGATTGAATTTAGCTCCGTTCACTCCGTCTTTATCAAACAATCTTTCCTCTGCATATTGCTCTATTCTTGACTTGGCTCTTTTAATCGTGTCCATAAACTCAGGCTTACCCTCATAATTCAAAAGAGCCTGTCGCCCACTAAATCCTAACGCAAGAGCAAGTCCTGTTATGGTAAGCGGTCTTTGTTTTGTTGTGATAGGGTCTCCGTATTTGTCTGTCTCTATGTTTCCATCTTCATCTCTGACATACACGCCTTCACACTCTGCAAAGTATGCATCAATTCTTGCTTGCATCTTTTCTGGTGTTTTATACATCGGAGGGCATCCGCCTTTGTTTTTCATCTCACTCATAACCTTGCTCCTTTCTTTATACTTGGCGAGGCTACAAAAACCTCTACAATAGAGGCATATCCCCACCGCCTTTTCACTCTCTATACATACAACACTAACACAAATTTCAAAAAAAATTCCACTTTTAAGTGGAATTTGAAAAATTTTTTTATTTTTTCACAAAAAGATGTCACTTTTCACATCTCCCCAGGAGATAATCCACCGACACCTCAAAGAAATCTGCTATTGCAACCAGTGAATGCGCAGTCGGCTCCGTTTCCCCCCGTTCATATCTCCTGACTGCATCAGGGTTGAGTCCGCACAGTTCAGATAAGACCCGTCTGCTAATTCGTTTCCGCTCTCGCAAAACTTGCAACCTCTGCCTAAACTCCACCTCGTCGCACCTCGCCTTCTATTCTCGGATTGTCTGCCCGCCAATCCTTCGTTTTGGTCGGCGGTTGCTCCTCTTTCCAAAAAGTGCACTCCGTTGGCGCTTTTTGGAACCTTATGCTCGCTATTGCTCGCATTATTACTTTCCCTTTTATTCATAGTAAAGACTATACGCCCCCTGCTCTGACATAAAAGCTCTCGCTTCGCTTTTCCCTTCTATCGCCTCGGCTATCTCTTGCGCAGTGATATCTACTGCGTTCTCTTTTGTAGCCCCCAGCCTCTTTAAAAGAATGGATATGTACGCGCTATGCACCTTCGCAATCTGCTCATACCCCGCTACCTTCTCGCGCTCTTCACCTATCATCTTCAGCAATCTTTCATTTTGCTTTTTCACCTTTTCAAGCTTTTGGCTTTTTGTTAATGCCATTTTATAAATCCCCCTTTTTTACAACTCCTCAATCCTTATATAAATCCCGGGCACATCCGCCCAGAACTTCTCTGTTATCTCCGATGCCACCAAAGCATCGTCTACCCAAAAGCCCACACTCGTCATACAATCCTTTAATAGCTTCTGCAGGTTATCAGTGTCGGGCTTGCTTATCTTGTACTCGCCGTTTTTGTGATTGCCCGCAATCGGGAAGCACCACTTTGTAAAGAGCCTCACGCCCACAGTATATTTCTCTTCAGGCTTATGCTGTGCAAGATATGCCGTAAGCTTTGCCCTGGCATCTTTCAGCTCCTGCGGTTCGTATGGTATAGGCTTGCCATTTTTAACAGTCCATTTCTTTTCCTGATGCGTAACAGTCGGCGGTACCATCGGCATAAAAAATTCAGTTTTCAAAAAAATACCTCCTCGGAAATTTTTGCTTTGTCAGTCAGTAGGGGAAGGGCAAAGGGGGGCTGACTTAAAAGCCCCCTTTTCCTTACCCCTGACTTTAGAGGCAGGGACAGAAAATATGTATGTTTACATACATATATTTTTCTTCCCTATGGAAAATCTCGATTGCAATCGACTTTTTCCCTCTCAGGGAAATTCTCGATAAACTATCGACTTTTTCCCTCGGGAAACTCAGGGAAAATTTATCGACATTTTCCCTTCCCTACTTCTTGCCGACAACTCCTTCGTCAATCCAAAAATCACCGTGCTCTTTCAATCTATTCCTCACAGTTTTCTCCGATACGCCCATATACTCCGCAAGGTCTGCTACGGTGATTTCATCACCAAAGCTGCACGCCTCAAATGCCATTTCAAGTGCCACTCTTCGCTCTTGCTGCCTCTCCTCGGGCGACTTCTTTTTCCCAAAGTTTTTACGATACGGCGACCCTTTTCCCGTGTATCCGTCATCGGGGCAAATATCACTTAATATCCCGCTATCGTCTGCCTTGTGCACAGGAAAGTCAAACCACACATTCACCGGTGCAAACTTCGGAAACTCTCGCAGCGTTCCCTCTATCCGCCACGCCGTACGCCCGCACGCAACAGCCTCCGCCTCCGAAATTTCAGCCTCTAACTCCTTGAAATCGTTCTTGCCAAAGTTATCCTTGCACAAGTCCATCATTGCCCTGCGGCTGCATAATTCGTCTTGTGACGGCTCCTCTACTCCATTCAGCCACCTTGCATATACCTCACACGCCGCCTTGTCTGCCTGTTGCTTTTCTATGTTTTCGTCAAGCTCAAGCTCAATAAGGTCTATAAGCGCATCAGGGTCACGCGCAAATACACCCGAGCCCGAAGCCCTGTCCATACTTCGCTTGCCACCCTGGGCACCCTTTGAGTGATGATGGCAGTATATAACCGCACATCCAAGCTCATTGCATACCTTATCGAATTGGTTACAGAAGTTTGCCATCTGGTCTGCGCTGTTCTCGTCACCTGTTATGACCTTGTATATCGGGTCAATAACTATGGCAAGATAATTCTTTTTAGACGCCCTTCGTATCAGCTTTGGTGCAAGCTTGTCCATCGGGATTGCCTGACCTCTCAGGTTCCATATATCTATGTTTTCGATGTTGTCAGGCTCCCAACCAAGAGCCATATATACATCCTTGAACCTGTGCAGGCAGGACGCCCTGTCAAGCTCCAAATTGACGTAAAGTATCTTACCCTGCGTACAATCCCAACCGAGCCAATCGCGCCCCTCTGCAACTGCACAGCATAGCTCAATAAGTGCATATGACTTACCTGCCTTTGATGGTCCCGCAACAAGCATTTTATGTCCTTGACGCAAAACGCCGTCAATCAAAGGCGGTGCAAGACTCGGCAGGTTGTCCCAATATTCGCAAAGGCTCTCGGGTTCGGGAAGATTGTCGTTTACAGACTCTATCCATTCCCGCCACTCCTGCCAGCTCTCCTTGCCTATATTGGTATCAAGCAAGAATTGCTTTTGCCCGTTTCGCTCAACCCCCGGCATACGCGACAGCCTTGACGGATTTCTATTTTGCACGTCTATTTTTAAGCCGTTCTTCTGGCAAATAGAATATAGAAAATCTACGCGCTTTCTATACTCTGTGTAGTTGTCTGCATCTATCCTGACTATTGCGTGTATACTCTTTTTACCGCTGTATACAAGGCAGGCAATAGGTAGCTCAAGCTCACGCAGTATGGCGTTCTGCCGCTCTATGTCCTCGTTATCCGATTCCACCAAGGCAAAGCGATAATCCGTTATGTTATCATCACGCACACCTTTGCCGTCAAGAGGATTAAAGCGGATCCACGCCCCCGCCTCTTTTTTGTAATCACCGATTACCGCGCCTATGTCTCCGTTGCATTTTGAAAGTTCCTGTATAAGCTGACCCGCTGTTCTGTCATATGCTCCCTTGCTTGGCAAGTATTTGCCGTCCTTCTCCCAGCTGTCCGTAACATAGCCTACATTCTCGGTGCTTTCAAACAAGGTTTCAAGGTATGTAATAAGCTGCTGCACAGGGGCCCATTCTTCAGGGATAACTATATCCCGTCCGTCAACCCATTTCTTGTCTACAACAACAAAATCCTCTTTTTTGCCGCCGATTTCGCTGTCCCAATCAAGCTCATAGCTATTTCGCTCAGGCTTCCATCCCTGATTTTTGGCATACTGTACGATTGTCCCTGCAGTAACAGGCGTCCCCGAACCTCGAAAGCCTTTCCACTTGCGTTCACACTCTCCCTTGTGGTACCTCGCAAAATCCCTCATACTCCACTTGTCCCATACTTCGCACGAATGTCCTTCTTGCTTAAGTGCGAAGCCTACATTCAGCCATTCCTGATAATCAAGTAGGCTCGGGTCAATGCTTTCAAGCACCTCAACTATATTTGTTTCTTCCATATCTTATTTCCTTTCTCCCTCGCCTCCCTTGCCTAAAGGGAGGGGGACCACCGTAGGTGGTGGAGGGATTATCTATCTATCCGGCATATACTCCCTCGGTTCTATCCCGCGGGGAATTCTCCATCCACTTGCCGCTATTCTGTCTATAAGGCGTTTCGCATCATCAAATTGCCAGGTGCCCACATGAAGGAATCCCTTCTGCTCCAAAAATCGTATCTGCTTCGGAGTAGTAAGCCCCTCATTTCGTCTTTTTTCAAGCCTGTCAAGCAGAAGGTTTGCCTTTCCTGCGTTCTCAATGGCATCCGGAAGAATACCAAGCTTTTCAAGCGCCTGCTTCTGCTTGTCCGATGGCGGTGCCATTTCATAACCAAACGCAGGCACATATCCGCTCAAATCCTCTGCCTGTATCGACATCTCGTATTGCAGAGGATCAACAAGCTTCTTCTTACGCTTCCGCATTTCTTCAAGCTGCTTTGCAAATGCTTCCTCACGCTCTTCCTGAACATCAGATACAGCGCAGCTCTCTGCCTCTTCAATGTCAATAGGTGCGCCGCTTGCCTCTTCCATATTCTTTGTCATTTTCCTTGCAACATCATCGCTCGAGCAAATCAAATGCGCAGGCCTGCAAAGCTCGTGCCTCTCTGTATGCCACAGAAAATCGAGCAACAAAAGGTGGTCCTTTCCCTCACAAAGACGAGTCCCGCGACCAACCATTTGACAGTATAACGAGCGGCTCTTTGTCGGCCGAAGAACAACAATACAATCAACCGATGGGCAATCCCATCCTTCGGTAAGCAGCATCGAATTACACATTACATTGTATTCGCCGTCATTAAAACGCCGCAATGCATCCGCCCTGTCTATACTGTTTCCGTTTACCTCAACCGCCTTAAAGCCCTTTTCATTTAAAATATCCCTGAACTTTTGCGAGGTTGCCACAAGCGGCAAAAACACAACAGTTTTTCTGTTCATACATACCTTCTTCATCTCGTCTGCTATTTTATGAAGGTACGGGTCAAGAGCACTCGATAACTCGCTTGCCTTGTAATCTCCTGCCTGCACCCCTACATTTGTTATGTCAACCTCAAGAGGAAGTGTCAAAGCCTTTATCGGCGACAAGTATCCGTCCTTGATTGCCCTTGGCAAAGTGTACTCATATGCAAGGTTTTCAAAGACTTGTCCGAGGTTTCGCATATCTCCCCTGTCGGGTGTTGCAGTTACACCGAGGACCTTTGCATCGACAAAATAATTCAAAACATTTCTGTAGCTATCCGATACTGCGTGGTGCGCCTCGTCAATTATAATCGTGTCAAAAAAATCTCGTTTAAATTGTTTCAATCTCTTCTCTCTGGTAAGCGACTGAACCGACCCTACAACAATGCGAAACCAACTACCGATACAGCTCTCTTCTGCTTTTTCAACTGCCGTCTTAAGCCCCGTTACCTTATATATCTTATCGCTTGCCTGCTCAAGCAATTCTGCACGGTGAGCGAGTATTAAAACCCGCTCACCACGCCTCACGCAATTCTCTGCAATCTTGGCAAAAACAACTGTTTTTCCGCACCCGGTTGGCAACACCATTAATGTGTTATGTATACCATTATCCCATTGCTCAAAAACTGCAGCCTGCGCATCTGTTTGATATGGACGAAGCTCCATCAGAACTGCCCTGCCTGCCAAGCAGATGCGGGTGCGGGCGTTGCATCCTCTTTTGGCTCATAAAACTTCTTTACATCATTGCTCGAATATTCTGTTCCGTCATTGCCCGTCCACTTGCGTATACCAAGCTTCAATCTTCCCTTTGCACCCATAACATTGTTCCAGTTCATCTTCAGCGCTTCTCCGTGCTTGCGCTGACCGATTGCCGTAAAGAAGGCGCAAAGCATACCCTCGCATTTACTATGCAAAAATAAATTATGGGTTACAATAGCTATGCCTTCCTTGCCCTCAACCCTAAGGGTAATAATCGCCTTGTTGCAGGGCGGAAGCTTCTCGCTGCCATTGTGTCTGCCGCGCTCAAACTTGGTTACCTCAAAATCATAATCACCCTCGGGCAATAATACAAAGTCAGGACTGTCATTTTCAATTACATCATCCCAACCAAGCTCTCTTAAATCTCTCTCAATCTGTGCCTTTTCAAATTCTTTCTCGTTCATTTTTAGTATCCTCCTGAATATATTTGATTTAATTATTTAATTACTTCCCATGGCATATCTGCCTCACCGTTTTGCGTCCTTTTTTGCATAATCGCATCAAGCACCTGCGGCCACGCACCAATCAGCACACCATTTATATATGCTATATCATAATCCTCAAGGGGCATCCCCTTCGGGAAGACTCCCTTTTCCTCAACGACTGCTTCAATCTCTGCCTTTGTTACCCCTGCCGAATTCATTAAATCCACAAGAGCCTTCGGGATTTTATCGCTGACAGGAGTTGCCTCTTGAACCTCACCATACGCAGCCTCATCAATCATATCGTCAATTTCAGGCTCTCTTGTATTCGTAGGGACCGGCGTCCCCGACGGTCCGCTTGTGGAATTTTCCACATTTTTTTGCGATACAGTCCCCTCAAATATATGCGCAATCTCTTTGTAATCAAGGGGCAGCTTCTCATCAAGACCGTGCCTGTTCTTTGCATCCCAACAAGCGTGGTGGGTTGTATACATCACGCGCCTGCTACCCTGAGCTTTCTTTTTATTTCCCTTTTCGTCCGCGTTAATGACATAGGTCTCATAATTTGCAAACAATACCATATCCGCCCATTCACGCAAAAGCGCCGCCGTTCTGGAGCTTGTCTTTTGCCCAAGCTTTAGCTCATACCTGTCATAAGCGCCCATCTCGTCAGGCTGTTCAAACTTTCGTATCTGTGCGTGTGCAGTAAGCACAACGTGTATACCCTTTGCGATAACCTCATCGAGCAGATACAGGAACTTCTGCATCTCTTCTGTTGAATATGTATAGCCTTTTCCATACCCAAAAGCTTCTATGCTGTTTACATTTGCCGCATCGCAAATCTGTCTGTTGCAAAGCGCCTCCGCCCAATCCATTGTATCAATTATTAATGTACCGCAGCAATTAGGATTGTTCAGAACATACTTTACATTCTCCTGAAGCATCGCCCAGCTTGTCGGCTTCGGCAACCTCTTTACATCCATCCCGTTTGTACTGCCTTCTGTGTCTATAAATACAGGGTCAGGGAACTGCGCCGCAAGCGATGTCTTGCCAATCCCCTCAACGCCGTATATCAATACCTTTTGAGCTACCTTCAAAATACCTCGAGTTATCATTTACCTTTCTCCTTTCTCCATCTCACATAAAAATGCTATATTGCAAGCTAAATGCCACAAATGCGGCAGACCGCTTTCCTCATCAACGCCATCGGGATCCTCAATGTATGAGAGCATATGCCGAAACGCTGCGTCACGATAGCGCTCCTTGGCAACTGTTTTCCAATTGTCAGGGTCCTTGTACTTCTCTGTCCCGAACTCCCGCACCCTCGCAATAGAGCGAATTATCTCGCAGGGCACAAGTGTCAGCCTCGGCTTTCCCGCATCTGCCTTTGCAAAGTCACCTTCCACTACTTTCACCTCCTGTTAAAATCGTTCTTTTATCGTTTGAATTGCGATTTCATCGGCTTAATTTCTTCCCACACCACGGGCAAAACTTTATTGTTTTTGCAGGAAAATCTATTATTTCGCCATCTGCATCAATGGAAACACTTCCGTCTTTCCCAATGAAAATGATGCTTTCGCCAACAAAATACCCTTTGCCGTGTTCACATCTCATACACACATCTTTGCGTTTAATATTTTTAATTTGTTCCCTTCTTATGTCTCTACAGTAAGACTCTCTATCAGGGTCATAATATCCACCTATTCCACCCATATATTCACTCCTTAAATTCAATAAGCATAAAGCAATACATCAATCTTACAATTAAAAGCATCTTTTAGCATTTGTTTAATTTCTAAAACCATTCCTTTACAATAAGCTGATGTTTTTCCTTCTGCCTCATAAGTTGCTATTAAATTACCCTTATCATCAAAACCTGAATCAAAACTTACATCGTGCTTTGTAGCAAAATCACAAATTGGTTGCATAAGTTTTATAAGTTCTTCGTTGTCTTTAATTTTTGTATTTATTATTACATCTTGTCTACTAAACATCGTTTTACTCCTTCTCTTGATAGATAGGTCGGCACAAAGCCTTAAAAGCCTTGTCTCGCAATTTTCAAGATGTGATTTTCCATCATACATTGGACACCCATCACACTCTGCATTGATTAAGCAACACTCCAAAGCCTTTATAATCTCGTTATCTGTCATTTAAGCACCTCTTCTTTTTGGCCTTTTGCGAAGCAACACCGGCTTTCGCAATAATTATTCCTGTTTCTGTTATTTGCGGAACTTCACTCCGTAAGCCGCGCCTTGTCATCTGCTGATGTTCTGCTTTGGTTACAACGGCAAGGTTTTCAAGGTCGCAATTTTGTCTATTTCCGTCCAAAAATATTATATTGCACCCTTTAGGGATAGGTCCGCGAACTTCTTCCCATACAAGACGGTGTTTGAGCTTAAAATTGTCATTACAACTCGGACGGCTCGGTCTCATTTTGATTTTGACCTCAATATATCCGTCTCTTGTGATGCGCTCATATCCGACGGGCTTTGTATTGTGTGGTAGGTGTCCCTCTGTAAACCAAGTCTTTTCGCAACCTTTTGCGCAAACACCTTTTTTTCCTTTATTAAACGGAGCATTGCCTTTCTTAAATCTGCCCGTCAATCCGTTGTTAATTTTATGGTTGCTCATATACCCTTTTACTCTTGATTCGGTTATTGGCTCGCTGAAAGTTTTGTTGTATTCGGCAACTATCTCTTTGTATGTGTGTCCAGGTATAAACGATTGCAGAAATTTATGCTCCTCTTCGGTATATTTGTGTCCTACCATTGTTCAAATTTCTTTATCCTTTCCCGTAGATTTTTTACGGTTTCCCGCAAATCTGCGTTTTCTTGGGCTAGTCATTTATCCGTAATACCAAGCAGAGGAATCTCCACATTGTTATCGATGCCGTATTCATCAAAATGCTTCTTGGCCTGCAATGCAAGTGCGCCATTGTCAATAATGGTCTTTGCTACTTTCTGCACAGCCTCGCTGCGTTTAATTTCCTTCCCCAACTCTTCCTCTGATAAACTGTCATCATTCAGTCTCTCTATGCTTTCAAATAAATAATTGTTTAAATCCGCTAAAGTATTCTTCATAATCTTTCTCCTTATCTTATTTCAATAACTCAGGATCATCGTGTATGTTCCCGGCAACCGCACTATATTCGAGCACGCCATCTTCATCAAGACGGTCAGGGGCACTGTTCTCTTCTTTTATGCACCAGCTATTGTCACTCCACAGAACAACCTCATAAGAAAAATCATCAGGGTATAATTCATCATAATGGCTTTCAAGTATGTCGCCCTCAAATATCTTCTTGCCGTTCTTGTCGGTCAAGCCTGTGTATTGTCCTACTGTTTCGGGAACTACCTCATAATAGTTTTTATTGAGTGTCTGTATTTGTAAATTGTTTGTATATCGCGCTATATGCGGCAAACCCTCAACCCAAGTTTTGCCGTTGCACCCCTTACCTCTAAATAAAATTTCTCTTTTCACACATCAACTCTCCTTACGCCTAAGTTCTCGTGACAACACTCCATAGTACAGAAAAGCTTGCCATCATCTGTTTTATACGCATCGCCCGAATATTCATAGTAAACGCTGTCGCCACACTCCTCACAATAGCCGAGGAGTTCATTTTCCCCCTCACCATTGCCTCGCAAATATCCATCCCGCTCAACTTTCAAAATATCAGGATGCGTAAAACATTTATTCATAGTCCCTCGTCGCTCCCTTCTTGCTTGTCCTGTGTGGACCGCCAATAACGCCGAACCCTATAATGTTCAAGGAATTACTTGGTCTAAATTGAATGGCACTATTTTCAGCCTTCGCGTATCTCTCGTACATACCATTATCCATACAGCGCTCTAAAATTTCCCTCACCTGCCTGGGCGGGCAATGCACATCCTTGGCTATATCCCCCACCTTCATATTCCGCCTGTGGTAGAAGCATATTATATCTGCAAGCAGCGGGGTTTCCTCGCGATATTTCACCTGTCTTTGAGGTTGATTAGCCTCAACTGCCTCTGCGTCCTTTTGTAAGCCCATGCTATACGCCTTCATGGTTATAGAGCTTCGGCTCTTTTTCAGCACGCCTGCAATAACATCATTCGGGAGTTTCTGATAATTCTTTTCCAAATATTCCTCTTCATCCGCATTCCATGTTTTTCTACCCAACGTTCGCACCTTCTTCCTCGATATCGCGTGTCAGCGCTGCGTTTTCTTCTTTAAGACTGTCTGCGACTTTGGCATACATCTGCCTTATATCCTCGCTGATTACAAGCTCACGTGTAAGAGCTTCAATCTGCGCATCTTTGGTCTTTATTTCCTCGGCAATACATTTCTTTTCATACATTGCCTTATCCCGCTCTTCCGTCAATCTCTCATTGGTTTTCAGCAGATGCGAATTCTTTGTTTTCAGCGCAATCTCGTTATGCTCTGCCTTCTTTAAAACTATAATACAAAATGCGCCATATACTATCATAAGCGCTAATTGTAACGTAAGTATCATCTTAAAATCTCCTTTTCACTTGACATATTTATTTCATTCCGCTATAATAAATATTGAATAATTTTTCATTTGTTTTTGTCCCGTTTCGTGTCTCCTCACGGACGGGACATTTTTTATAACTGTACCTTCGCCCCGCTATATACTGGCACACACCAATACCAACCAATATCGCCAGGCTTGTCCATATAGCCCAGCTTCCTACCAATCCTTGTTCATTCGCCGACAGGAGCCATATCGCCCCTATCGGAAGCATCATAAGTATGTATTTCATAATTTTTCCTCCTCCATTTCTATCCGCACAAAAAACTAACAACTGACCCTATCGGGATTTTGCCGCACGAGCATTTTATTATTCCTTTGCCAATCATCTTGTTCAGATGAGGCAACGAAACGCTCAAAGCTTCGCAAGCTTCCTTCTTTTGCAGCGTCATTCCATATCGTTCGCTTACAAATACAAGCATTTCCCTGTAGCCTTCTTTTTCTCTTGCCATAATTTCACCGCCTTTCATATTTTTGTTTAGATTTTTATTGCCTTGAATACCCTGCTTACTTTCAGGTAGACGTGTACATATCTATAAAGCTTGCATTAACATCTAATTTCAGTTTTAGTTCAATTTCTGTTTCTCCGGAAGAAGAGGTTGCAATTTTGTATGTTTTTACATTTGGAATATCCATTTTATTGATTCTAATCGTGTGGGTATCATCATTCTTTATAATATTTAACTCCAAATTTTCTTTTCTCCTTTCTTTATAACATTTTCCCTTCATTGACAAATATTGCCTAATATTGTAGAATAGAAATGCTCGATTTCAGAACGCGTTCAGAGCGAGCCGAAAGGAGGGATGCTCAATGAAAAAGCTGTTAAAAGCTATATTGACCCCCCGCCCTGTGCGTGATAAGCAATTCTCCTGACAGCTCCGTGATGGCACGGAGACACAGCAAAGCAGGAGAGCCATACGGGACCCCGACCACTAACGGCGATATGTTGTCCGTCTAGTCGGCAACCCTTTAAGCTGAAGGGAAGTGTACACCAACATCCCCGATGTATGGTAGAGGCAACTGCGCGAGAGTGGATGAAAGTAGTGGCTTTCATTCGCTCTCATTTTTTTCGAGCATTTCTGTTCTACAATATCCAGCAATGTTTTTACTATCTAATCTCTTTTCTCATTATCAAGAATAACCGTCAACGGTACATCAAGAACCCCGGCAAGCTTTTCTGCCATAGACACTGACATATCTTTCTGTCGTTCGCCATTTTCAATCATCGCATAATAACTTTGTCCCATTCCAAGCTCCATCGCAATCTCACTTTGCGACAATCCTTTTTCATTCCTCAAATCCTTAAGCCACTCTCGCATTGTATCACCTTCCTTTTGCATAATTATCACTAACTGTGTTTAGTATATCAAATGTTTTTTATTTTGTCAACACTAAATGTGATATTTTTTAAAAAATTTTAATTATCTCTTGCTTATTATCACTTTTCGTGATAATATAAACAAACACTGGAGGTGATTATTTGTTTAGAATACAATTAAAAATGATTAGGGAAGAACAGGGGTTATCACAAAGCCAATTAGCAAAAAAATTGGGGGTTTCGCAAGGCACCATAGGAAATTGGGAAAGCGGCATAAGGGAGCCAAACTTTGATACAATATCAAAAATTGCCGATTACTTTGACGTCTCTATTGATTATTTGATTACCGGCACCCAAGAGAACTCGTCTCCCGATCAGACAGAGGACAAGGAATTATCCAAAATCGATATTATGATTTCTGCCGAAGCCAAAGGACTTTCTGATAAAGACAAACAGGAAATTCTTACCTTCATCCAATATAAGAAATTCCAAAAAGAAACAGAGCCATCCTCTACTTCATCCAAGGCTCGCGTTTTTACCACTGCAGATTTTGAAGATAACACCGAACGCATCGCCGCTTTCGGCGGTGTCGAGGAAAACGACGACGAACCTTTAACAACATAATACTTCGACAAAATGTGACAAAATTAAAAAACTCCTATATAATGTAAGTTAAATCTTACATTTATAGGAGGAATTACAAATGAAAACAATTAAAAAGGAAGTCAGGAAGTTCAAGCAGGAAAATCGTATCAGCGATGCACCCAATATCAACGAGCTAATGGATATCATCCACAGAAATTACGGCTTTACTGCATACAGGTATCATAGAGATGAAGAAAAGCTTCACGAAACAAAAACCTATGAAATATCTCTGGATCGACCCGCGTTTTCCTATTCCAAGAATGGAAAACGGTATGTATTCTATAACGATACCTTAAGCGACAAGGATATTGCATTGCTTTTGGCTCATGAGCTCGGCCACCTGCACTATGACCACCTGCACCGCCGTCTTAACTCTTCTGACACTCCCATATACAAAGAATGGCAAGCCCATGTCTTCGCAGGATATCTTCTGGATTCGGAAGAGAGATATTCCCGCATCCGCAAAATAGTGTTAGCCATTATAATAGGGGTTGCTTGTTTCTCCCTCGGTACAATCTGTGCCAATCCGGAAGAGCAAAGTCAATTGCCTCTCTCCGAGGATTATGTGTATATCACACCCAGCGGCCACAGTTACCACGCAGAGAACTGCCAATACGGCAAAGATTACAGAAATTCTTTTCTGGTTCGCCGCTCTGATGCAGAGGAACACTTTCTCCCCTGCGACCAATGCAACCCGGATGAATAAAAAATACAGACATAAGATATAGCAGAAAGGAATGAGATTATGTCGCTTAAATATGATGAGGTTGAATATTTATTGTTGAATAAAGATATTTCCGATGCCGTTGAAGATTTGAAAAACGGCAAAAAACATGCCAAAAGAAATTTATACAAATTTGTTTATTTCAGGCGAATAAACGAAAGAATGTACAAGGAATTGGTTAAGAGGTTCTACAAAGTTAATGTCCGCAAAAAGAAAAAGGAACTTTGGCTTTTTGGCTATCCAATTAAGGATTATGTACCTATTTTGTTTTTCTTTTCTATTATTGGTGCAATTGGTATTATATTAACCTCAATAGAAAATCATAACTTTTGGGTAGAGGCTTCAACTATTTATTTGCTCCTTGCTTTTTCATTGTGGCATTATTCAACAACGGACGGCATACAACGCAAAGACTTTGAAATTGCAGACCTTAAACGCGAAGTAAGAAATCTTGAAGATATAATAGAAGGTAATAAAAACATCATTATGTTGCTTGAAAAAGAAATAGAAAACAAAGGCAACAACTCACAATAAAAAATCCCCAACAAAAGAGGTGATACCATGAAACAGCGTCCTGATGGCAGATGGCAAAAGAAAATAACGCTCCCAAACGGAAGCGTAAAATTTTTCTACTCAACGGCCGATACTGAAGGCAAAGCAAAAAAAGATATAGAAAAACAAATTTTAGAATATAATGTTTCTTTAAACATCAAAAAAAGATGCGCACATAATTTCAAAGTTATAGCCGATGAAATGTTAGAAAATCAAGCAAAAATAGTTTCATACGCAACCTTCCAGAGCTATAAATATTCTATCGAGCATATGAGCTCACTTTTTTCTTTAGACATAGAGGATGTCACCCCCATGCTTGTCCAAAACATTTTAAACGAAATGGGCAGACAAAAATACAGTAAATCTGCAATGTCTAAATTCAAGACCACAATAGGGCTTATTTTTAAACACGCTATATTACTTGGATGTAACACAAGCAATTTCTCAACCTGCCTGAGAGTTCCAAAAACAAGCACAGAAAAGATTTTAGCGCCTGATGATGTTGTAATCGAAACAATTACACGAAACGCAAGCAGTGCTGATTTTGGACTTTGGGCACTCACTTTATTATGTACGGGGTTAAGACCCGGAGAGGTAAACGCACTTACTCTATCTGATATAGATTTTTCAAAAGGGACGATCCAAATTACACACTCTGTGGAATTTATTGAAAATCAACCTCGCGTAAAGCCTGCTCCTAAGACAGAAAACGGTTTTCGCCTTGTCCCGATTTTAGATTTACTCTACGAACCACTTTATAAACATTGCTCAGCAATAGCAAAAAACGAGTACATTTTTGGCGGCACAAAACCTTTTTCCAAAACTCAGCTTAGAAAGAGATGGAAAAAATATTGCGAAGAAGTCGGCCACCAATTTACACAATACCAACTAAGGCACGCATACGCTCTTATTTTATATCGAGCAGGCATCGACCCGAAAACAATGCAATACTTATTAGGCCACGCAGACTTTTCGACAACAATGAATATCTATACACAATTTTCAAAAGAAAAGAATATGGAAGCTGCCGAATATATAAACTCTTTTATGAACAAAACCCTGGGTAATTCTTTGACTACTTTTTGACTACTTTTTATGTTCCGTTTTATTTAATTTTATTTGTTTTTATTTATAAAAATTCTGCAATAAGAAAACCGTCTAACCAGCGTTTTTGCTGAAATTAGACGGTTTTTCGTTTGGTGACCCATCGGAGATTCGAACTCCGGACACCTTGATTAAAAGTCAAGTGCTCTGCCAACTGAGCTAATGGGTCATATTAAATTCAAAATTACGGTAAAAAAAGTGGCTGGGCTGGCAGGATTCGAACCTACGAATGCAGCAGTCAAAGTGCTGTGTCTTACCGCTTGACGACAGCCCATAATTTAAAATGGGGTGGATAAAGGGAATTGAACCCTTGACCTCCAGAGCCACAATCTGGCGCTCTAGCCAACTGAGCTATACCCACCATATTTCTGGCGCGCCTGAAGGGACTTGAACCCCTGGCCCACTGCTTAGAAGGCAGTTGCTCTATCCAGCTGAGCTACAGCCGCGTATGTGCGGCAGTGTCACTACCGTTTTGCAAAAAAAATAAATGGAGCGGGTGATGGGAATCGAACCCACGCAATCAGCTTGGAAGGCTGAGATTCTACCATTGAACTACACCCGCTCATATCAATGCGACCTTAGTATTATATCAGCATATTTCAGCTTTGTCAAGGGTTTTTTAACCTTTTTTGAAAAAATATTTCAAAATTTATGCAGTAAACAGTAAGCCGGGTTCTGTCGTGGATGGTCATCTATCTGGAATATGCGTCACCGCATATCTCAAGCCACCTTCTCAGGAGATGTCGGGCAAACTTAGCCTCCTTGTCAGGTGTTGCTCCGGGTGGGGTTTACAGCACCCCCTTGTCACCAAGGGGGTGGGTGAGCTCTTACCTCGCCTTTTCACCCTTACCTGCAGATGCAGGCGGGATCTTTCTGTTGCACTTTCCCTAAAGTCGCCTCCGCAAGCCGTTAGCTTGCACCCTGCCCTGTGGAGCCCGGACTTTCCTCACATACGAAATCACTTTCTGTATGCGCAACCATCTTGTTTACTGCATATTGAAATTTCTACAAAAGGGTTACCTTTATAACATCAGTCATTGCGGCAATTTCATCAGCCAACGACTGCTCGCATCTGCCTGCAATATCTATCATAGTATACGCGTTATCGCCCTTGCTCTTGTTGAGCATATTCTCGATATTTACGCCCTTGCTTGCAAAAACATCCGTTATGTTTTTAATCATACTCGGAACATTCTTGTGAAGAACTGTAACACGTGCACTATGCGCCTTACCCATATCGCAATTGGGGAAATTCACACTATTTGTAATATTTCCATTCTCAAGAAAATCTTTTATTTCCTTTGCCGCCATAACTGCACAATTTTCTTCACTCTCAGGTGTAGATGCACCAAGGTGGGGCATACAAATAACCTTCTCATTCTTAAGAAGAGCCTCTGATGCAAAATCAGTTACATAGCAAGCAACATCACCATTTTCAAGTGCAACCTGAACATCTGCCTCGTCTACCAATTCTCCTCTTGAGAAGTTAAGCAGACGCGCACCCTTCTTCATCTTCGCGAACGCCTCGGAGTTGAACATACCCTTTGTGTTTGCGGTTGCAGGAACGTGAATTGTTATATAATCTGCCTTCTCGAGAAGCTCATCAAGGCTGTTTGCCTTGTGCGCAAATCTTGTCAAATTCCATGCAGCGTCAACTGAAAGATACGGGTCAAAACCAACAACATCCATACCAAGATGATGAGCTGCATTGGCAACGCGGACGCCTATAGCGCCAAGTCCTACAACGCCGAGGGTTTTGCCCTCAATCTCGGGACCTACAAAGTTAGACTTACCCTTCTCAACGAGGGAAGATACTGCATCGCCCTCGCCAATCAAGGTTTTTGCCCACTCGATACCCTGAACAATACCTCTTGAAGCGAGGAAAAGACCTGCGATTACAAGCTCCTTTACAGCGTTTGCATTTGCGCCCGGAGTATTGAATACTACAACGCCCTGCTCTGTGCACTTGTCTATCGGAATATTGTTAACACCCGCACCTGCACGTGCAACTGCCCTCAAACTTGCGGGAAGCTCCATATCGTGCATTTTAAAGCTTCTGAGTATTATGCCATCGGGATTTTCAATCTCGTCTGCACAGGTATAGTTTGTATCAAGAACAGCCAATCCTTTTTTTGAAATCTTGTTTAGTGTTTGTATATTATACATATTACAGCTTCCTTTCAATTTGTCATTATATTGACAAAACTAATTATTCATTTCAAAGTCCTTCATAAAGGCAACGAGCTTTTCAACGCCCTCTATCGGCATTGCGTTATAAATACTTGCACGCATACCGCCAACACTTCTGTGGCCTTTGAGGTTAATGAAGCCAAGCTTGCTTGCCTCAGCAATGAATTTAGCGTTAAGCTCGTCAGAATCAGTCACAAACGGAACATTCATCAGTGAGCGGTCCTCGGGAACAACTGTACCCTTGAACATCTTAGATTCATCAAGGAAATCGTAAAGAATTTTTGCCTTCTTAACGTTGATTTCGTTCATAACACCAACACCGCCTAAATTCTTTATCCATTCGTAAACAAGCTTACAAATATAGATGCCGTATGTAGGAGGCGTATTATACATAGAACCATTCTCGGAATGAATATCATATTTAAGCATAACAGGGGTGATATCCATTGCGTTTCCGATTAAGTCTTCTCTTACTATAACAACAGTAACGCCTGCAGGGCCCATATTTTTCTGTGCGCCTGCATAGATAAGACCAAACTTTGAAATATCAACCTCTTCTGACAAGATACAGGATGACATATCTGTAACAACGGTTGCGTCACCAAAATCAGGCATTGTATTATAGTGTGTACCATAAATGGTATTATTGTATGTTATATGCACAAAATCAGCATCGGGAGTCAACATACTCTTATCAACTTTAGGGAGATAAGAAAATGTCTTATCAGCACTTGATGCAATGGCATTTGCCTCAAGATAGCGCTGCCCTTCCTGATATGCCTTCTTTGCCCACTGACCCGTAATAACATAGTCCGCCTTCTTGTTCTTGTTACCAAGGTTGAGCGGAACCATTGAGAATTGTGTTGACGCACCGCCCTGAAGGAACAAAACCTTATAGTTATCAGGAATATTCATTATCTCACGGAAAAGAGCCTCTGCCGAATCAATGATTGCCTGATAGTCCTTTGAACGATGGCTCATCTCCATAACAGACTGTCCGCTGCCGTTGCAGTCAAGCATCTCCTTTTGAGCACGTTCTAAAACCTCAAGCGGAAGCATTGAGGGACCTGCAGAAAAATTGTACACTCTACTCATTTTAAATTCCTCCATAATTATTATAGTTGCAAAGACATCAAGCGCCAAGATGGCTGATACCTTCTAAAATATTAAAGTATTTGCATTTTTTCATTATATACCTAATTACAGTAAAGGTCAACAACTTTTTGTAAATTAAGGTGGATTTTGTGAAATTTTTGTCCATCTTTGCCCCGCGCTATCTCAACTTTTATTCATAATTACATCGTTTTAAAATTGCTTCATTGGAAATTACCCTATTCGTTTATCATCCTTGTTATATCCGTGCGCAATCTCTGCATAATACGTTTCTCAAGCCTTGATATGTATGACTGCGATATTCCAAGCATATCCGCAACCTCTTTCTGCGTCTTTTCATTTCCGCTGCGTCCTATGCCGAAGCGAAGCTCCATTATACTGCGTTCCCTATCCGACAGCCTTCCCATAGCAATTGAGAGCAGTTGTTTGTCGACCTCATCCTCCATCCTGCGCTGAATTATATCCTCCTCCGTGCCGAGCACATCCGAGAGCAAAAGCTCGTTTCCGTCCCAATCCACATTCAGCGGCTCGTCAATCGATATCTCCGACCTTGTGTTACTGTTCTTGCGCAAGTACATCAATATCTCATTTTCAATACATCTTGACGCATATGTCGCAAGCTTAATCTTTTTTTCAGGGTCAAAAGTATTTATTGCCTTTATAAGTCCTATACTTCCAATTGAAACCAAATCCTCTACCCCTATCCCCGTATTTTCAAATTTTCGGGCTATATACACAACAAGCCTTAAATTGTGCTCAATCAAAACCTTTTTCGCCCGCTCCCGCTCGGATGGTTCAGAAAGTAGCATTAACCACTTCTGCTCTTCCTCTCTGCCGAGCGGGGATGGCAAAGTTTCGCTTCCGCCCACATAGTGCACTCCCCCACGCGCAAGAGCACGCAAACGGTTAAAAATTCTTATTAATCCATCACGTATTATTTTAATCATCTTAAAGTTACCTCTTTCCTTCATTGCGTACACCTCAATTTATGTAATATTTTATACTCATTTTCTATTACAGGAATCCCCCTGATAGCATCAGGATTGACGATTGAGTTGTATAGACCGTCATCACAAAAAGGTTCGTTTGTCAGTGCTATCGGGACAATTTTCTCTATTTCATATCCTCTTTTTTCGCAATCAATACTCTCGGGGAAAATCATTGGTAATTCCGCTTTTCCAGATGCAGTATTTATATATACCATATGCCCCGCCAAAGAAACATCTTTGAAAATGCTTTTCTCTGCAACAAGCATCGGTTCTCCCGACAGAGGTTCTTTCAGTTCACAGCCCGTATCTATTAAAGTTATAAGCTTATACTCCTCCCCAAGATACCAGATGGTAAGGGGCAATATTATTTTTTCTTTTGAAAAATTCCTTATACACATACGCCTGTAGCTTTCAAGTAATATATAGAGGAGCACACAGGCAGATAAAAGCAGAATTGGATTGAGATTTACATAGACTACACAATTTGATATTGCCGTTTGCACCGCAGTTCCAAAATCAGTAAATACCGACAAGGCAAGAACTGCTCCGCCAAGCGCAACCGATACCAGCCAGAAGGTCGCCCACAATCCCAAAAAAATCCGCAATTTTTTTATCCTGAACGCAACAAGTATAGTCAGCACCGAAACAGTAAGCTTGCCTATGACGCCATACATAAACGCAAGCTCTTTAAAAAACATAAGCGTTCCGTAAAGAGCCGATAAGGCTGATGCCAAAAAAATTCTCATTGTTGAACCTCTACGGTGTTTCAAGACAAAAACCGCAAAAATTATTGCTGTATCCATAAAAAAATTTACTAAAAACAAGCTGTCTGCATATATCACCAATACTATCACCTGCCCTTGAGCTAAAACTCTTCTTTCATTATACTCGCCTAAAAATAAATTTTCTGTCATAAAGAGTAAGTCCACTTAAAAATATTCTCCAACAAAATACAACAAAAAAAGACGCCTCTTAAGAGGTGTCCTTTTTATAATATAAGTCTTTATCCCTACAATAGCATTCCGCCGTATCCCGCTGCAATACCGAGCACAGCAGATATCAGTATTACCGCAATCGGATGCATTTTCTTTTTGAAAATTAACAGACCCGAAACAATAAAAATTGCAAGCGAGCAGATAAATCTATAATCAAAAACCAAGCCGTTTGCAAAGAGCGCCGTTTGTCCAATGGAAATAACTGCTGCTGCAATTAATCCTATTACTGCGGGCTTGAGCCCTGACATAATTCCGCTCACTATGTTGCTGTCTTTAAATTTCTCGAAGCATTTTGCCACAATCATTATTATGATAAATGACGGCAAAACAACACCAAGCGTTGCAATTGCGGAGCCTAAAAGGCTGATAAGCAGTCCCTCTCCCGCTACATGCCCCCCGACATATGTTGCAATATTTACTGCAAATGGTCCTGGCGTTGACTCGCTGACTGCAATAAAATTAACAAGCAATTCTTCAGACAGCCAATTATTATTCAAAACCTCTGCCTGAATAAGCGGCAGCATAGCATAACCTCCGCCGACTGTAAAGGCCCCTATTTTAAAGAAGGTGAAAAATAATTTTAAGAATATCATTTTTTATCCCTCCTTACTGCGAGGGTTGAATGGTTAAGGCCTATAATGGCACAAGCTATAAGAACAAGCAAAATATTTATATCAAATACAGCAACCGCTATAAACGCAAAAGCCGCAATTATATACGAAACAAGATTTTTCGGGCACTGCTTATACATAGAAACAAGTGCCTTTATGATAAGAGCAAGCACCCCTGCACGAATTCCCTCAAAAGCAAACTTAACTGCCTGAATATCCTGAAACTTATCAAGCACCATTGATATTATGCTGATTATAACAAATGACGGAAGCACAACACCAAAGGTTGCAAATGCCGCGCCCCAAAAACCTGCTATTTTACAGCCAATAAAGGTAGCCGAATTTACCGCGATCGGCCCCGGAGTAGACTCTGCTATAGCAATCACGTCTAAAATATCTTCGTTTGTAATCCACTTCTTATTATCAACGACCTCTTTTGTTATAAGCGGTATCATTGCATATCCGCCGCCAAATGTAAATGCGCCTATCTTAAAAAAAGTCCAAAAAAGCGAAATTACTTTTTGAAATTTACTCTGCATCTTTTCTCACCCTTTTAAAAGCTTTTACTTACATTATCTCCAAAATATGTAATAAATAGTAATAGGTCTGCATCAGTTTTGATGCAGACCCCATCAGAACACTTATTAGTAATTCTCTTTTCTTACCTCAAAATAGCTTTGCGGATGATTGCAAACAGGACAAACTTCAGGTGATTTCTTACCTATAACAAGGTGTCCGCAATTACGGCATTCCCACATAACTTCCTCGCTCTTTTCAAACACCGCTTTCATCTCAACATTGTTTAAAAGTGCGCGATATCTCTCCTCATGAGATTTTTCGATAGCCGCTACCATTCTGAACTGTGCCGCAAGAGCGGTAAAGCCTTCTTCCTCAGCGTCCTTTGCAAAGCCGTCATACATATCGGTCCACTCGTAATTCTCACCCTCTGCCGCGTGGAGAAGATTTGTCGCAGTATCCGAAAGCTCGCCGAGCGCCTTAAACCAAAGTTTAGCGTGCTCCTTTTCGTTGTTTGCAGTCTTTTCAAAAATTTCAGCAATCTGCTGATAGCCCTCTTTTTTGGCAACAGAAGCAAAGTATGTATACTTATTTCTTGCCTGACTTTCGCCTGCAAATGCCTCCATTAGATTTTTCTCTGTTTTTGTTCCTTTTAAATTCATCTTTATTCCTCCTTATATTAGATAGAAATATTATTTTATTTAAATTTTGATTACCCGCATACTATTATATATTAAAATTTTCCAAAAATCAATACATAATATTCCCGTAACACACAAAAAACAAAGATATCCCACCCGCAATCTGTTTGACAAAACTGTTGATTTGATATATAATTTTAAAAGTTATTTTATAAGACATATTTCAAGAACGGCAGCGTTCTTTAGGAGGCAAAGTTTATGGGAATTATTAACGATAATTTTATGTTCACAAATGAAACGGGGAAAAAACTTTTTTTTGACTATGCAAAGGATTTGCCGATAATAGACTATCATTGCCATCTGGTCCCCGAGATGATTGCAAGCGATTATAAGTTTAAGGACACCTATGATTTATTCTTAGGCGGCGACCACTATAAATGGCGCCAGATGCGCAGTTTCGGTATTGACGAGGAAATGATTACGGGCAATGGTGACCGCTTTGAGAAATGGCTCGGCTTTGCAAGGGTTATGCCATATTTAATCGGCAACCCCATATATCATTGGACCGCGCTTGAGCTTAAGAGATATTTTGATATTGACGAGCCTTTGACAGAAAGCACGGCACGTAAAATATGGGATATCTGTAATGAAAAGCTGGCGAGTGACGATTTTTCAGCAAAGGCGCTGATTAAAAAATCCAACGTGGAAATTATCTGCACAACTGATGACCCCGCAGACAGCCTTGAATATCACAAACAGCTAAAGGCAGACGGCTTTGAAACAAAGGTTCTTCCTACCTTCCGCCCCGATAAAGCTGTAAACATCGAGAAGGATTGGTTCTCGGATTATATCAACGATAACGGAATTGGCAGCTACGATGACCTTATAAAATGGATTAAGGAAAAGATAGCTTATTTTCACGAAAATGGTTGTCGTCTGTCTGATCACGCCCTTGACTATGTACCGTTTGCACTCGGCGATGCTGCTGCTGTGTTTGAAAAGAAAATGAACGGCAAATCACTTACAACAGAGGAAATTGACATCTTTAAGACTGCCGTTATCAGCGAGTGTGGAGTTGAATATTCACGCCTTGGATGGACAATGCAGGTCCACATCGGTGCCCTTCGTAACAACAACACCAAGATGTTTAATAAACTCGGTGCAGATACGGGCTTTGACAGCATCAATGACTTGTGTATTGCCGAAAAGCTGTCGGCATTTATGGATAATTTGGATAAGGCAGACGCTCTGCCAAAAACCATACTTTATACTCTTAATCCTAAAGACAATTATGTTCTTGGAACAATGCTCGGCAACTTCCAGAGAGGACCCGTACAGAGCAAAATCCAATTTGGCTCGGGCTGGTGGTTCAACGACAACCGCGACGGTATGACCGCACAGCTGACAGCGCTTGCAAATCTTGGAGTGCTCGGCAAATTTGTCGGAATGCTCACAGATTCGCGCAGCTTTGTTTCATATCCTCGTCACGAATATTTCAGACGTATACTCTGCAATCTTTTAGGCACATGGGTTGAAGACGGCGAGTATCCGAAGGACTTTGACAGTCTTGAGAAAATCGTAAAGGGCATCTCTTACGAAAATGCCAAGGCATACTTTAATTTCTGATAAGATTTATTTGCGGGAGGGCGCAGAGGCCCTCCCCTACAATTTATGTTATCCGTAGGGAACGACCTATGTGTCGTTCCGTTGCGGGAGGGCACAGAGGCCCTCCCCTACAAATATTGCATTATCCCGTAGGGAACGACCTGTGTGTCGTTCCGTTGCGGGAGGGCGCAGAGGCCCTCCCCTACAAAACGAATTAAAGCCTCGGGGGCACTCCCCGAGGCTTTTTCTACTCTTCAAGTCTTGATTTAATTGTATCTAAATATTCAGACGGCGACATATTCTCGTAGCTTTTAAACAGCTTACTGAAATAATGTATTGAAGAAAAGCCAACTCTTGAGGAGAGCTGCGTCAAATTCAATTCGCCTTGACGCATCAGTTTTTTTGCATTTTTTATCCTCAACTTATTTATATAATTTATAAGCGTATCGCCGTATGCCTCTTTAAAGCTTTTGCAAATGGTAGTCTTGTTTGTTCCAAACAAAAAGCATAAATCGTCAAGCGTTATCCTTTCCTTATAATTATTATTTACATATGTAAAGATTTCCTCAATTTTAGAATCTGTGTGCACCACCCTCTGTTCGCTCGATGCAGGCTCAACACTTCGTATCAGTTCGATTAAAAACATCTCAAATTTCAGTCTCAGCATCTGGTCTGCGCCAAACGGAAAATCGCCCCTCTTTTTCATATCCCTTAAGTTTGGAATATCATATGGCGGCAGAAAGACCGAACGCCCTTCCTTTATAACCTCCGTCAATATTCGAATGAGTTCGTTTGAGAGAGTGTATGCATTTTGAGAAAATTCATCAAGTCGCTCTGACTCACACTCAAACCCGATTATGATAACATTGGGCGCATCATTTTCAAAACAGGAGAGTGAATGTATCTCATCACTTTTATGAATAATCAGCTGCCTGCTGCAAAGTGTGCCCGAATACCCCTCCGCATCCACCTTAATTGCACCGCTGTCAACATAAACAAGCTCTCTAAAGGGGTGTTTGTCCTTAAACGTATGATATTCTTTTATAAACTCAAAGTAATGGATGTTTGCCATCTTTGTGACAGAGATGGCATTTGTAAATTCTTTTAACTTAAATTCCATATTCTCCAGCTGGCGCTGACAGCACCGTCCCCCTTCTTATCTGCGCCTTCTTCTGCGCCTCTTCGCCCTTTTAATGTTTCTGTAAATACCAATTACAAACAACAGCACAAAGCCCGCAGCGAATACTATAGCCGAATAGCATATAACCCTTATGAGAGTCTTGCTCCAAAGCCATTCTCCAAGTGACAGTACTGGCCAGAAAATAGTCCGCTCTATATCCTGTGTTGCCACAAGCTCTCCCGTACCGAGAACCACTCCATCGAGCAGGACTGAAACCGTTCCTATTTTGTCACCTTGAGATATGGGGGCATATATATTTTCAGGAATATTGGGACGTATTTCAAGGTTCTCTGCCTTGGTGTCCTTTGGGACAGTAACATTCACCGCCTCGGTTACAGCCAGCGTAAGCGTATCCGTTCCTCTTCCCTGCTTAACCCTGATTTCACAAGGCATAGCATTTTTATTTAATGCAACTATGGAAATATTCCTCTCAAATCCCCAGTCGAGCATCTCCGCGCTGTCCCTGTGCGAATCTGTCGAGGTTTTTCCTCCAAAAACTACACCAATCAGCTCTACGCCCGACCTTGCCGCTGCAGAAACAAGGCAATTTCCAGCATCGCTCGTGTATCCTGTCTTTATTCCGATAGAGCCCTTGTAAAACAGGTCAGTATATCTCATCGTTGACAAAAGGCCGTTAGTGTTTATGTAATATCTCTCTTTCTCAGTCTTATTTGTCGGCGGGATTTTAACGTGAGCAATATCAACTATATTTCTGAACTCAAAATGCTTCATTGCCTCGCACGCAATTTTTGCCATATCAGCCGCCGTTGTGTAATGGTCATCATCGTGAAGTCCGTGGGGATTTACAAAATGTGTATCCTCCGCGCCAAGCTCGGCGGCGCGGGTGTTCATCATATCGACAAATGATGAGGCGCTACCACCGACATATGTAGCAATCGCACTTGCCGCATCATTTCCCGAGGCAATCATAAGCCCCCGCAAAAGATTTTCAAGGGTCAATATTTCGCCCTCTAAAAGAGCAATGCTTGTCCCGTCAATATCTAAATTCTCAAGCATTTGGGCAGTAATCTCGATTTGAGTGTCCATTGACAACTCGCCACGCTCCACCGCCTCTATCGCAAGAAGAGCAGTCATTATCTTTGTGGTACTGGCGGGATACATCCGCTCTTTGCTATTCTTCTCAAACAGCACTCTCCCGCTTACAGAGTCAACCAAAATCCCCGTTTCGCCCGCTCCGAGTATTGGCTCGCTATTGCCCTTTCGTACGGGATTTTCCTCTTTTTTGCTCTCTTCGACACTCTCTGTCACCTCATCCACCGCAGACAAATCATTTACTGCAAAGGCAGTGCCTGCAAAAGAAAAGCATATCAAAAACGCCACAAGCGGAGATAATATTCTTTTTGCCATATTGCTTTGTATCATAGAAAAAATGCTCATTCTTTGTTCTCCTTTTCAAGTCTTTCTCTCTCCGCCTGGGATAATCTCAAATACTCGGGCACAAGTGCCGAATATGAAATTGTTTCGCCCAAAGCAAATTTCTCGTAACCGATTTCCGCAACCGATGCCGCAAGATTCATCCTCTGCATTCGCTGTGCAAATACTGCCCTGTCACCAAGCGCATCTCTTATCTGCTCGGCAAACACAGAAACTCCGTCACCTAAGAACATAACTCGCTCACCTGCGCCTGCAAGCTCCTTGCACAGCTCCTCCACAGAGCACGCGCGGTCCTCTGTGATACGGCTCAAATCCCTGCCCCTGAACAATGCGTTATAAACCTGACCTCTTCTTGCGTCGAGTATGGGGCATATAATCCCGTCAAAGTGTGCAACATTGTTTGCCAATGCGTGCAGTGTTGAAACAGCAACACAAGGCTTATCTGTCATATGTGACAAAGCCTTCACCGTTGCGACACCAATCCTCACACCCGTAAAAGAGCCGGGTCCCACCGCCGCCGCAAAGCAATCAATATCAGAAAGCTCGATTTCCGCCTCTTTAAGCATAAACTCAATCATCGGCATTATCTTCTGTGAATGAGTGCGTTTGTTATTTTGCACGATTTGTGCAACAAGTCGGTCATCGGATAAGACCGCCGCCGTTGCCGCCATACAGCAAGTATCTATTCCAAATATATTCATAACTATTCTCCCAATAAATCAAAGTCCCATATTATTTCCCTGCAATTCTCGTCATCCAAGGATTTTGCAAATCTAACCCATATCGTATTTCTTGGCAAAATGTTTTTAATATTGTCTGCCCATTCTATCAGGCATATTCCGTCCCCAAACAAATAATCGTCCATCCAGTCGCATTCTTCAAGACTCGGGTTTTCAAGACGATATACGTCAAAATGGTATATCACAACGTTTCCGTCATATTCATTTACAAGAGTAAAGGTAGGGCTTGTCACATCATCGGCATCTCCAAAATACGAAGTAACCCCTTTTGTAAACGCAGTCTTTCCGCAACCCAAGTCACCCGAGAGAGCCACAACCGAACCGGGCGCTAGCCTCTTTGCAAGCGCTGCGCCAAGATTCCTTGTTTCCTCTTCACTGTATGTAACATACCTTTCCAATGCGTTCATCCTCCTGTCTGATTTTGTCACATAATAATATTATATAAATTATGCCGTCTAAAGTCAATATTGCAAATTTAATCTCTCTTTATTTTCCGCAAGGACTGCATCCAAAATACTTTTTAAACGCCCTGAAGAAAACAGAGTAATCCGAAAAACCACATTTTGTATATATTTCCGTCGGCGCGCCCCCGTTATCAATTATGCTCTTCGCCATCATAAGACGCTTGGTTGTAATATAATTCCAGACCGTGCCCCCTGTGGTTTTCTTGAAAATTCTGCAAAGCTGCGATTTGCTGATGTAGAATTTATCACATAGAACATCAAGCGAGAGAGGCGTGTTTAGGTTCCCTGCAATATATTCGATAATACGCCTTATTGCTGCCGCATCCTCTTCCCCTATGTCATAGCCTGTCCTTACAAATGCGTTTGATATTTCATTTAAAAAAGGCAGTAAATTCGTTTCAATCTGCATTGCCTGATTAGGAGAAGTTTTAATCATATTCTTTATAAAGGTCATATATTCTTCGCTGCCGAAATCTTCCTTTCTATAAAGGTTTCGCCTCCCCGCTTTTCTTTTCTCAAACGGCTTTAAAAGTACGCCTTCCTCATCGATCAGCTTGATGAATTCCTTTTTAAAATGAACGGCACATCTTTCGTACTTGCAATTTTCATCAATCTCTATGTAATGCGACTCGTTTGTGTTCATAATCAAAACATCGCCCTCGGTCAGAGGATAACCGTTACCCTCAACATAAAACGTCCCTTTCCCCGACAGAAAGCAATATAGCTCACAATCCTCGTGGGTATGCATCTTAAATCCCGCAGAATTGGGATTTGGGTCAATCGTATGGTGAAAAGATATATACTTGTTCGAAAAATCCATATACTCCCCCTCCTCATCATTTACCTTTCTATTTTACTATAAAATGATAATATTTGCAATATAAATTATTATTATTTTATGGTATAATTATGTAAAATAATTTAATTGCAGTTTTTGAGAAAGGAAGGTACACATATATGAAAATGACGTTCCGCTGGTATGGTTCCGATGACCCCGTAACCCTTGAGAAAATCTCTCAAATCCCGAATATGAGCGGTATTGTTTCTGCTGTTTATGACGTTAAGCCCGGCGGCATCTGGAGCGAGGAGAGCATCAATAAAATCCGCACAGACGCCGCGGCACACAATCTCGCCTTTGAGGTTGTGGAAAGTGTCCCTGTTTCAGAGGACATAAAGCTTGGCAATGAAAAGGCTCCTCAGCTTATAGAAAATTATTGCGAAAATGTTCGCAGACTCTCGAGGGCAGGTGTAAAATGTATATGCTATAATTTTATGCCCGTTTTCGACTGGCTCCGCAGCGAGCTTGAGCATCAGCAGCCCGACGGTGCAAACGCCCTGGCTTATGATGAGCAAACTGTTCTCTCGATGAATCCTCTCAAGGGGGACCTATCTCTTCCAGGATGGGATGCAAGCTATGATAATGATGAGCTGAAAACTCTTCTTAAAAAATATGAAGAACTTGGCGAGGAAGGTTTGTGGCGCAATGTCGAAACATTTTTAAAGGCTGTTATTCCCGTTGCAAAGGAATGCGGCGTTAATATGGCCATACATCCCGATGACCCGCCCTGGGGAATATTCGGTCTGCCGAGAATAATCACGAACAAAGAAAACTTAAAAAGATTTTTCAATATTGTTCCTGAAACCTGCAACGGTCTGACCTTGTGCACAGGCTCTCTCGGGGCAAATCCTGACAATGACCTTATAGATATGGCAACTGAGTTTGCAGACAGAATTCACTTTGTCCACCTTCGTAACATTAAATACACGGGCGATAGAAAATTCGAAGAGGTCGGACATCCCACAGACTGTGGTTCGATTGATATGTTCGGCATTGCAAAAGCCCTTGTAGACAATGGCTTTGACGGATATGTGCGTCCCGACCACGGCAGAATGATTTGGGGAGAAAAGGGTCGCTACGGATACGGACTTTATGACAGAGCGCTGGGCGCGACATATCTCTCAGGTCTTTTTGAAGCAATAGAAAAACTCAAATAGAACCATATAGCTCTATAATCACAATGAAAGGAATTTCAACCTATGAAAAACATTGTAGTAACAGGTGCAGGCGGTATTCTTTGCTCCTCATTTGCTGAGTTTCTCGCAAGCGCAGGTAACAAGGTAGCCCTGCTTGATTTAAACGAACAAGCCGCATCAGCCGTAGCAGATAAAATTACTGCAAACGGCGGAATTGCTAAGGCATACAAATGCAATGTACTCGACAAGGCAAACATCACCTCCGTTCACGAGATGATTTTGAAGGATTTCGGCAAGTGCGACATCCTCATAAACGGTGCAGGCGGCAACAGCCCCAAATGCACCACTTTGCACGAAGAGTATGAAGCAGGCGACGAGCTTGCAAACGATTTTCTGACCTTCTTTAACATTGACGAGGGCGGATTTGATTTTGTTTTTGACTTAAACCTCAAGGGCGTACTTCTTCCGAGTCAGGTGTTTATGCCTGATATGATTGGCAGAAGTGGCTGCTGCGTTTTAAATATTTCGTCTATGAACGCATATCGTCCGCTGACTAAAATTCCCGCTTACTCTGCGGCAAAATCAGCTGTCGGCAACTTTACGCAATGGCTTGCCGTACACTTTGCAAAACAGAACATCAGGGTAAACGCAATTGCTCCCGGATTTTTTGTAACAAATCAGAACCGCGGTTTGCTCTTTAACGAAGACGGTACCCCGACTGCAAGAACGCACAAAATCCTAAACGCTACACCTATGGGACGTTTCGGCGAAGCAGACGAGCTGCTCGGAACTGTTGAGTGGTTGCTTGACGAAACAAAATCGGGCTTTGTGACAGGCGTCACAATCCCTGTTGACGGCGGATTTTCTGCGTATTCGGGAGTATAAAATTCACATTATTAAAATTATAAAACAGGAGATTAAATATGGAAGCTTTAATTAAAAAAATCACCGAAACCGGAATCGTACCGGTTGTAGTTCTCAATGATGCAAACGATGCTGTTCCGCTTGCGCGTGCACTTCGAAACGGCGGCATTAACTGTGCAGAGGTTACCTTCCGCACAGACGCGGCAGAAGAATCAATCAAGCGTATCGCAGCCGAGTTCCCCGATATGTTTATCGCAGCCGGTACCGTTCTTACGCCCAAGCAGGCTGACGCTGCAATGGCAGCAGGCGCATCATTTATTGTAAGTCCCGGTCTTAACCCAATCGTAGTTAAACACTGTATCGACAAGGGCTATCCGATAATTCCCGGTGTATGCACACCCACCGAGGTTGAATCTGCTATGAGCCTTGGTCTTTCTTATCTTAAATTCTTCCCTGCAGAAGCGGCAGGTGGCGTCAAAATGATTAAGGCGATGGCTGCACCCTATACCAAAATAAAGTTTATGCCAACCGGTGGCGTAAATGTTAAAAATGTTGCCGACTATCTCGGTTGCAGCGCAGTATTTGCCTGCGGTGGAAGCTGGATGGTTCCGTCATCATTGGTTACAGAGGGCAGGTTTGACGAAATAGAAGCTCTCACAGCAGAAGCTGTAAAGCTTTTAAACGAAATCAGGGGGTAATTAACGTGAAAGTTCCTTTCCCGTTAAGCCTCCGGCGGATTTTATTGCCCGTGCGAAATTTTCGCCTGATGGCGAAACGCACATGGGCGTAATAATCTCTTATCATTCCTTGCTCTGCGGATAAGAGAACTTTCATCATTATTTATGCCGACGCAGAGCGGCAGAATGGAGATTATTATGAATTTGAATTTAAGACCTAAAGAAGAATGTATGTTTGACGAAATTTCTCTCGGCGAGATTATGCTCCGCCTTGACCCCGGTGAGGGCAGAATTAAGACTACCCGCTCCTTCAAGGCTTGGGAGGGCGGCGGCGAATATAACGTTGCCCGCGGACTCCGCCGTTGTTTTGGATTTAAAACTGCTGTTGTAACTGCCTTTGCAGACAACGAGGTCGGCAGACTGATAGAGGACTTTATCCTTCAGGGTGGCGTTGACACTTCTCTTATCAAATGGATGAAGTATGACGGTATCGGCAGAACTGTTCGCAACGGCATCAACTTTACCGAGCGCGGATATGGCATAAGAGGCGCTGTCGGCGTATCTGACAGAGGCAACACCGCTGTATCACAGTTAAAACCGGGCGACATCGACTGGGATTACATATTCGGTACACTCGGCGTTCGCTGGCTCCATACAGGCGGAATTTTTGCAGCTCTCAGCGAAACTACAGCACAGGTTGTTATTGAAGCTGTAAAGGCCGCTAAAAAATATGGTACTATTGTATCGTACGACCTCAATTACCGTCCGAGTCTTTGGAACGGAATTGGCGGACAGGAAATGGCACAGAAGGTAAACAAGGAAATTGCAAAGTATATTGACGTTATGATTGGTAACGAAGAGGACTTCACCGCGTGCCTTGGTCTTGAAGTAGAGGGAAATGACGGCGACCTCAAGGAGCTTAACATTGACGGATACTACAAGATGATTGAAACCGCAACCAAGGTTTATCCGAACTTCAAGGTTATCGCAACCACCCTTCGAACCGTTAAGACAGCTACTATAAATGACTGGAGTGCAATCTGCTGGGCAGACGGACAAATTCATAAGGGAATAGATCTTCCGGGTCTTGAAATCCTTGACCGCGTCGGCGGCGGCGATAGCTTTGCATCGGGTCTTATATACGGACTTTTGTCAGGCAAGGAAGCAAGCGAAGCTCTCAACTACGGCATCGCGCATGGCGCTCTCGCTATGACAACTCCCGGTGACACATCTATGGCAAGCCTTAAAGAAGTCGAAAATATCATCGGCGGCAAAGGCGCAAGAGTTCAGAGATAAAAACTTTAAAGGGTGTCCTGTCAAGCGTTTCATAGATTGACGCTTGCCCGGACACCCCTTTATTTATTTCAAAGGATACAGGTGGCAAAATGCTTTATACGGACAACGGATCTCAAAAAAACGAACTTATCAATATAAACTCCTTCTCTTTTGCCTATCCAAAGAGTGATACACTTGCGCTCTCTGATATAACGCTTGATATATACCGCGGAGAGTTTGTGACTCTGTGCGGAAAATCAGGCTGCGGCAAATCCACTCTTTTGAGGAGCCTGAAGCCTGTTTTGGCTCCATATGGACAAAGACAAGGAATTATATATTTTGATGGCAAAGATATAAACACGCTCTCTCAAAGGGAGCAATGCGAAAAAATCGGGTTTGTGCTGCAAGATCCCGACTCTCAAGCAGTCACCGACAAGGTATGGCACGAGCTTGCCTTCGGGCTTGAAAGTCTCGGACTCAAAACCTCTGAAATCAGAGAAAGGGTAGCCGAAACCGCATCCTTTTTCGGAATACAGGAATGGTTCCATAAGGATGTGGACGAGCTGTCAGGAGGCCAAAAGCAACTCCTTAACCTTGCCTCTGTTATGGTTATGCAGCCAAAGCTTTTAATCCTTGACGAGCCCACAAGTCTGCTCGACCCAATCTCTGCCCGGGAATTTTTAGGGGCCGTACATCGACTCAACCGAGAACTCGGTATAACCATAATTCTCTCTGAGCACAGGCTTGAAGAGGCATTTGCTATGTCAGACCGCGTTATAGTCCTGGAAAACGGGAAAATTATAGCAAATTCTGCCCCTAAAACAGTTGGTGCAATATTGAGAAATACGAATAACGATATGTTTTTTGCTCTTCCCTCGCCAATGCGCATATGCTCCGCAGTTGAAACGGAGGCTGAACTCCCCCTTACAGTGCGTGAGGGCAGAGCGTGGCTCTCAGACTTCGCAGAGCGCAACGGTATATCGGATGTCCCGACTAAAGAATGTGGGGTGCGCACAAGCGAAACTCCTGCTGTAGAGCTTTCGGATATATGGTTCAGATACGAAAAAAATCTCCCTTATACTATAAAAGGACTTTCCGCTAAAATATATGGCGGCGAAATATTCGCAATAATGGGCGGAAACGGCAGCGGGAAGACTACAATGCTATCCTTGATTTCGGGGATTTTAAAGCAGACTCGGGGCAAAATTATAATACACGGTGCCTCTGTCCGCATTGGGCACCTACCTCAAAATCCGCAAGCCATATTTGTAAAAGGGACTGTTAGGGGCGACTTGTATGATGCGCTCGAATTTTCGGACCTTACCCAAGAAGAGAGGGATATAAAGGTTGCCCAAATTTCAGAGCTTTGTTTGCTCACTCCATTTTTAGACCGCCATCCGTACGATTTATCGGGCGGAGAACAGCAACGCGTCGCACTTGCAAAAATTTTGCTGGCAAATCCCCAAATTCTGCTCCTTGACGAACCTACAAAGAGTCTTGACGCACATTTCAAGATAACTCTTGCCCAGATTTTGCATAAACTAAAAGAGCAGGGCGTTGCGATTATTTTAGTGTCACACGATATAGAGTTTTGCGCAGAACACGCAACACGCTCTGCAATGTTTTTCGACGGAAACATTATAAGCGAAAGTGAACCCCGTGCCTTTTTTGCTGAAAAAAGCTTTTACACGACCGCCGCAAATAAAATGTCACGAGGGATTATAGATAATGCTATCCTTGATACAGACATAATATATGCCTGCGGAGCGGAGCCGCCTGCTCCACCCGCGCCTGAATTCAACGAGCCGACGATAAAAAACTCACCGCCCGCTGAAATGCCCGCGCCTAAATCCCAAAAGATTGACAAGCGGACGACTTTTGCTTTTCTTATGCTTTTGCTGGCAATACCCCTTACGATATTTATGGGGCCTCGGTTTTTCGGCAACAGAAAATACTACTTGACAAGCTTTCTTGTTTTGCTTGAAGCCACCATTCCGTTCATAGCATCTTTTGAACGCAAACGCCCAGGGGCGAGAGAAATAGTTATAATAAGCGTTCTCTGCGCAATAACCGTGGCGGGACGTGCTGCATTTTATATGCTCCCAAGCATTAAACCGACGCTTGCCCTGATAATAATTTCAGGCATAGCGTTTGGGGGGGAAGCAGGTTTTTTGGTTGGAGCAATATCGGGGTTTGTATCAAACTTTTTCTTCGGTCAGGGACCCTGGACCCCCTGGCAGATGTTTGCATTTGGCATTATAGGCTTTATATGCGGAATTATTTTTAACAAAAAATCATTTGGACGCAATCGCCTTTTGGTTTCCGCCTTTGGCGCAATTCTTGCATTTGCAGTCTACGGAGGCATAATGAACACAGCATCTGTCATAATATATCATACACATCCCACAGCAGAGATTTTTGCAGCAGCATACCTTGCGGGGATTCCGTTTGACCTGCTGCACGCGGTAGGGACAGCCATATTTTTGTACCTTGGCGCCTCGCCTATGCTTGAAAAGCTTGACAGAATAAAACTTAAATATGGCATTTCAAAATAGTTTTATATCCATTCTTTTGACATTAAAGTAAATATGTGTTACAATAATATATTGAGGTGGAAAGATATGACTATAACTTATGAACTTGGTAATTCACTATATGTAAACATAACTAATCGTTGCAGCAATGCCTGCAATTTTTGCGTACGGCTTGAGCACGATGGTGTTAACGGCAAGGACAACTTGTGGCTTGACCGTGAGCCGACAATTGATGAAATTAAGGCAGATTTTGAAACACGTAATCTCGAAAAGTACAATGCCGTTGTTTTCTGTGGCTATGGTGAGCCTATGGAGAGAGCGGACGCCCTAATTGAAATTGCAAAATGGCTCAAGGCAAAAATGCCCGAACTCCCAATAAGAATAAATACAAACGGTCATGCAAATCTTATATATAAGAGGGATATAACTCCCGAGCTTTGCGGGATAATAGATTGTATCTCGATAAGCCTAAATGCTGAAAACGCACAAAAATATCAGGCTGTATGCAACAGTGAATTCGGCGAGGCGGCATTTGACGGGCTTTTGGATTTTGCAAGGCGCGCAAAGGAGTTTGTTCCCGAGGTAATTTTCACCGTTGTTGATATAATGCCGAAGGACGAAATAGATGCCTGCAGAAAAATCGCTGACGAGTGCGGGGTTTCTTTCAGAGTGCGCGAATATATTGAATAGACATAGAAATCAAAATAATCAGTAGGGGATTTTATGTTTGAATTAAAAGAGATAACTATAGACAAAAAAGAGTTGTTTGACCGATACCTTAAAAGAAGGTTAAGCATAAACTCGGAATTTTCGTTTACTAACCTTTTTATGTGGCGAAAGAGCTATGATATGCGCTATGCCATCATTGATGATATGCTTTGCATATTACCCAAGCACACAGGCGGACCAAGAAGCGCAACCTTTCCGATTGGATTTATCGGCGAGGACGGCACCGCTCGGGATATAAAGCCCGTCATAAATGAGCTTATGTCATTTTTTGATAGCATCGGCGAGCCGCCCCTTATTCGTCTTTATGACAGCAGGACAGTTAATGTGTTGAAAAGCGCCTTTCCGGATAAATTCATAATAACAGAGGACCGCAACAGCTTTGATTATGTCTATAAAGTGGATGAATTGACTTCTCTCTCGGGCAAAAAATTTCATTCAAAAAAGAACCACATAAACAAGTTTAAAAAGCTTTATCCGAATTTTGAATACTGCAAAATGACCCCTGATTTTGCAGACGAGTGCCTCTCCTTGTTTGACAGTTGGCTGAGCAACAAGGAATATGGACAAGATAGCTACAATGAAGAGCGCGAGGCAATATGCGAGCTTCTCAACAATTGGGGCACGCTTGGAGTTATTGGCGGGTGCCTTCGAGTAGACGGCAAAATGGTTGCCTTCTCTCTGGGCGAGGCGTTGTCTAATGATACCGTTGTCATTCATTTAGAGCATGCCAATACGGAATACGATGGCTCTTTCGCTATGATTAACCAACAATTTTTAGAGCACGAATGGCAAGATTATACCTATGTAAATCGTGAGGAGGATATGGGGATTCCGGGGCTCAGAAAAGCAAAGGAGTCCTACAAGCCAACTCTTATGATAAAAAAATATGTTGCGTCCCTTTCTTTATAATAAATTTTAAAAAATATAGAAAAAAGACTTGCTTTTTTTCAAAAAAGGTGTTATAATATACTGGTTCGCAAAAATGTGCCGCTAGCTCAGCTGGATAGAGCGTCTGACTACGGATCAGAAGGTCGGGAGTTCGAATCTTCTGCGGCACGCCACGAAAAGACCGCTAATTTCGCATTGAAATTGGCGGTCTTTTCAACTAAATCCGAATAAAATGAGGATTTCATCGTGCTTTGCACGATTTCATTATTGAACTATTTGCAATTTCTCCGTAATCTGTCAGTATATTCTGCGGACCGTCGAGGACGCCGGTCCCTACAATAAATATCCACCCGCATAGCGACGGGTGGATATTTTTATAACTTTAAATATAGTGTGTCTTTTCTTCCATATCAACTAAATCCTTGTCAACTCCGTGGAGCTTTGCGCGGCGCGCCTCAAAGAACTTAACTGCAACCTGGTCAAAGAGGGCATAGGATAATACATCCTCGTCCTGCTCTATCCACTCTGCCGCCTCTTTCCTAAGCTTATCAAGCTCGGGCTCTATAAGGTCGGCAGGACGGCAGGTAATCGCCTTCTCGTCACCGATAATCATTTTTCTGAACTCTTCATCTATCGGAACGGGAGTTCTGCCGTACTCGCCCTTACAAATTCCCTTTGTTTCCTTTGAAACCATCTTGTAGCGCTCGCCCATAATTACATTAAGAACGGCTTGAGTACCAACAATCTGACTTGTAGGTGTAACAAGCGGCGGATAACCAAGGTCCTCACGCACCCTCGGGATTTCCTTGAGAACCTCTTCAAACTTATCTTCCTTGCCTTGCTGTTTGAGCTGTGACACAAGGTTTGAGAGCATTCCGCCCGGAACCTGATACTTAAGGGTATTGATATCAACACCCATAACCTTTGTACTGAGGAGACCGCTCTCTAAATACTTCTCGCGCATAGGCTTAAAGTAATCCGCAATCTCTGTTAATGCTTCAAGTTTTATACCTGTATCATACTCTGTCCCCTCAAGAGTTGCAACGAGCGGCTCTGTAGGAGGCTGAGAAGTACCAAGAGCAAGAGGAGAGAGAGCACAGTCAACAACGTCAACGCCTGCCTCGATTGCCTTAAGATATGTCATAGAACCAACGCCACTTGTGTAGTGAGTGTGGAGCTGAATGGGAACCTTTACAGCTTTTTTTAGCTGTGTAACTAAATCAAACGCAGTATAAGGTGTAAGGAGTCCCGCCATATCCTTGATACAGATTGAGTCTGCACCGCAGTTCTCATATTCCTTTGCAAGCTTTACAAAGAACTCGTTATTATGAACAGGGCTGATTGTATAAGAAATCGCTGCCTGAACGTGTCCCTTCTCCTTTTTTGTTGCATTTATTGCAGTTTGCAGATTGCGAACATCATTGAGCGCATCAAAAATTCTGATTATGTCAATTCCGTTTGCAATGGATTTTTGAACAAAATATTCAACCACATCGTCTGCATAATGGCGATAGCCGAGGACATTCTGACCACGGAAGAGCATTTGCAGCTTTGTATTCGGTGCTGCTGCCCTTATTTTGCGTAATCTCTCCCACGGGTCCTCGTTCAAAAAGCGCAGACACGCATCAAAGGTTGCGCCGCCCCATACTTCCATAGAGTGATAGCCCACCTTATCCATAAGCGGAAGCGCGGGAAGAATTTCATCAGTTGTCATTCTTGTAGCAATAAGCGACTGGTGTGCATCACGGCACACAGTTTCTGTAATTCCAACTTTAGCCATATATATTACCTCCTTTAGTTTTCTTTAAGTATTATTTACAATCCCTCGGTCACGCTGCTATTTCGCAAACATTGAAAGGAATACGCCTGCTGCAACAGCAGAACCGATTACGCCTGCAACGTTTGGTCCCATAGCGTGCATAAGCAAAAAGTTTGACGGATTTTCCTTCTGCCCAACCATCTGTGAAACGCGTGCCGCCATAGGAACCGCAGATACTCCCGCTGAACCAATAAGCGGATTTATCTTTCCGCCTGTCAGCTTGCACATAATCTTACCAAGTATCAATCCACCCGCAGTACTGAAGCAGAACGCAATAAGACCCAGTGCCACAATACCGAGCGTTTCTGCAGTAAGGAAGGTTTCCGCCTTAGCCGTCGCGCCGACAGTTAACCCCAGGAAGATTGTAATAACGTTCATAAGACCGTTCTGTGCAGTCTTTGAAAGTCTGTCGACCACTCCCGTTTCTTTCATAAGGTTACCAAGCATCAGCATACCAACCAAAGAAACTGCATCAGGAACAATAAGAGCAACAACAATTGTAACTACAACGGGGAAAATTAACTTCTCCGTCTTACTTACAGGACGCAACTGTTCCATAACAATCATACGCTCTTCCTTAGTTGTAAGTGCCTTCATAATAGGAGGCTGAATAACAGGGATAAGCGCCATATACGAATACGCCGCGATAGCAATTGCAGGCAGCAGCGCAGGCGCAAGCGTCTTTGTAACATAAATCGCAGTAGGTCCATCCGCACCACCGATAATACCGATAGACGCCGCCTCTTCTACGCCAAAGTTAATTTCGGGCACAAGCGCGCCAAGAGCCAACGCGCCCAAAAATGTAAGGAACACGCCAAGCTGTGCCGCTGCGCCGAGGATAATACTCTTCGGGTTTGCAATAAGCGGACCAAAGTCTGTCATACAACCGATGCCAAGGAAGATAAGCGGAGGATAAATTCCAAGCTTAACCCCAAGATAAAGTAAATCAAGAAGACCGCCTTTTGAGAATATTAAATTCATATCAATATGCCCATCTACCATATACTGCGGGTCTGTAAAGAACTCGGGATGCATCATAATCGCACCCGAATTTGCAAACATCGGCAGGTTTGAGAGCAGCATACCAAAGGCAATAGGCAAAAGCAAAAGCGGCTCAAATTTCTTTACAATAGCCATATAAAGCAGTACACAAGCTATGATTAGCATAAGAGGAGTACCTATAACTTCAAGAAGACTTCCTCCGCTCTTCATCGACTCTACAAGAGCCATAACGCCCGTACTGTTCAAAAAGTCCATAAAGCTTTCTAACACAAAATCACCCCTTCAAATTAATTTTCAAGGGGATTAACCCAGAGAAACAAGTATGTCGCCTGTGTTTACTGTTGCTCCAACGCTTGTGCCGATTGCAACAACCTTGCCCGCAGACGGAGCCATAATCTCGTTTTCCATCTTCATTGCCTCAAGGATGCAAAGCACTTCGCCTGCCTCAACACTCTGTCCAACAGTAACAGGAATTTTAACGATATTTCCGGGCATAGGAGCCGTAACATTTGTAGCCCCGGCAGGAGCAGTCGCAGGAGCGGGTGCGGGTGCAGGAGCTGCCGCGGGTGCAGGAGCTGCCGCAGGAGCGGGAGCTGCCACGGGTGCAACCGCAGGTGCGGGAACAACTACAGGAGCAGCCGCAGGTGCGCCGCCTACTTCTTCAACTTCAACCTCGTATGAACTTCCATTTACATTTATTATAAACTTTCTCATAACTTTATTCCTTTCTGATATTAAAATCTTGAATCAATTACATCGCGCAAGCCCGCTCTGTTCCAGGCAGGGGCGCTACCGCCTACACGTCTGAATGACTTAATCCTGATTTTGCTTGCAGGTGCATCCATACTTGCCGCAACAGCAGCAGTCAAAACTGCAATAAGGGTTAAATCCTCTGCGGGTGTCGAAACTGCAGGAGCCTCTTTCACCAGCTCCGTCTGTTTAGCAACACTGCGAGCCTGATTTTTTGCAGGCTCTTTATAAAAAATCTTTTTCATTGCCATCATAACGAGCATTAAGATGATAAGCACCATGAACACAATTACAAGTCCTGTAACCGTTACCATCCCGCCCGTAGCTAAAGCCTCTGATAAATTCATATATAAACTCCCCTCTCTTAAAGCGGAATATTTCCGTGCTTTTTAGCAGGTCTGTTTTCACGCTTGCTCATCAGCATCTCAAGGGCGCTGATAATTCTCGGACGGGTTGAGTCAGGCTCAATCACGTCATCAATATAGCCGCGTGCCGCCGCAAGATAAGGATTTGCAAACTTTTCAGCGTACCTTTCCTTCATCTCGGCACGAGCTGTAATCGGGTCATCCGAATTTGCAATATCATCCTTGAAAATTATGTTAGCCGCAGCATCAGTATCCATAACAGCTATCTCTGTTGTAGGCCATGCAAGAACCATATCCGCTCCGAGATGTTTGCTGTTCATAGCGATATACGCACTGCCGTAAGCCTTTCTTACAATCACATTAACCTTAGGAACAGTAGCCTCTGCAAATGCATAAATAAGCTTTGCACCATGACGGATAATTCCGCCCTCCTCCTGCTCTATTCCCGAAATATATCCCGGGGTATCAGTAAATGTAATAAGAGGGATATTAAAGCTGTCGCAGAAACGCACAAATCTCGCACCCTTAATTGATGCGTCACAGTCAAGCTTTCCACCGTTCACACCTGACTGATTTGCAATAATACCAACTGTTGAGCCGTTCATCCGTGCGAAGCAGGTAACAATGTTTGCTGCATACTCTGCAAATATTTCGGTATATGCACCACCGTCTACAATCTCTGCAATGATAGTTCTGACATCATATGGTGTATCTGCGTCATCAGGCACGATATTGCAAAGAGGCTGTGACACTCTGTTAATATCATCTGCGCAATCATATACGGGTGCGCCCTCAAGATTATTTGAGGGGAGAAGTGAGAGCAAGTGTTTTACTCCCGCGAAGCATTCCTCCTCTGTCTTGCAACGGACGCTTGCAACACCACTCTTTTTAGAATGTATATCCGCACCTCCAAGTTCGTCCATACTGATATCGTCGCCCGTAACGGACGGACCCGCTATAAACATATGGCTTGTCTTATCTGCCATAAAAACAAAATCACTCATTGCGGGGCCGTATACCGCACCACCTGCGCAAGGGCCGAGCACAACAGAAATCTGTGGAACAACACCTGACAAAAGCGCGCTCTTTGCAAGCATCTCGCCAAAGCCCTTTAAGGCATCAACACCCTCTTGAATTCTGGCACCGCCCGAGTCACAAATTCCAATAATCGGCGCACCCATTTTGAGCGCCATGTCCATAATCTTGCATATTTTTGCTGCGTGCATCTCGCCTACCGAACCGCCGATTACGGTGAAATCCTGAGAGTACGCATAGACAAGTCTTCCGTCAACTGTACCATATCCCGTAACAACGCCCTCTGCGGGTGCTGCCTCGTCTGCAAGATTAAACTCCGCACTTCTGCGTGTTACAAACGCATCAATCTCAATAAAGCTGCCTTCATCAAAAAGCATTGCAATTCTTTCTCTTGCAGTCTTTTTGCCTTCATTATGTTGTGCGCTTATCTTATCAGCACCGCCGCACTGTTCAATGGCAAAACGCTTTTCTTGTAAATCGCTTAACTTACCCATTGTTTAAGTTACCTCCTAATTATATATTTGCTGATTGTATATGCAATCGTCTAATTATTTACTATTTCTTCCTGAATTCTTTCGGTTATGCAAAATCCTCTTGCTTGCCTCAGCGGAGGTTTTCTTGCCCGTACCGATTTTTTTCAGCATATTCACCTCGGACTCGGTAAGCTTTCTCCATCTGCCAAGCGGGATATGTCCAAGTTTAAGCCCCGCTTCTTCTGTACGCTTGAGTTTTTTTACAATACAGCCTACCGCCTCAAACATACGTCTTACCTGACGGTTTCTGCCCTCGTGAATTGTAATTTGTATCTTTGTACCAAGCCTTGTCGCACCTATAACCTCAACCTTTGCGGGGCTTGTCCGCACTCCGTCGAGCATCACACCGCTCCGCAGGGCGACAATTGTATTCATACCTATATTTCCTGTAACCTCTGCGATATACGTTTTTTCTATATTATTTTTAGGATGCGTTATCTTATAGGTGAGGTCACCGTCATTGGTCATAAGCAGTAGCCCCTCGGTATCATAGTCAAGACGTCCGACAGGATATATTCTCGCCGGAATATCTGCAACAAGACTCATTACTGTATCACGCCCTTTGTCGTCTGAAACAGTGGTTACAAAGCCCTCCGGCTTATTCAGCATAATATATATCATTTTTTTCTGCGGTTTCACGCGGACACCGTCAAACTCAACGATATCATTATCCTCGTCAACCTGCACGCCCATCTCGCGAATAATCTCGCCATTGACCCTGACGCGCCCCGCCTTTATAAGCTCCTCTGCGCCACGCCTTGAAGCAATTCCGCAGTCGGCAAGATATTTTTGCAATCTTAGCACCGCTTATCAAATCCTCTCCGTAGCAATAGTTTTTATATCTCTTGTCACACTAAAAAATAGTATCGTATGAAAATTTGCCCATACGATACTATTATAACCCAACTTATAATTTATTGCAACCTATTTTTGCAGCTTGCAGATAGGCAAACTAGCCAAATTTTTCATTACGCAATAATTCTTCGTGTATATTTTAACAATGTCCTTATTTGGAAAAAATTCCAAGCCACTCTCCAAAGAAAATTTTAAGGCTTTCAGCCAGCTCGGCACCCAAATTTTTAATTACTGAAGCCTTCTCTACATCATATTTCACGACAAGTTCCGCATCTTCTCCCGCAACAAGAGATGCGCTCCCGCTTCTTTTTCCGTCAATAGTGAACGAAATTCTGCCGACAGTCTCCCCTTGTGCAATCGGTGCGCAAAGTTCGGGATACATCTCTATTTCGCTTACATATTTTTCCCCCTCAGCAAGAGGAAAATATACATCCTCTTTTGGGTATACAGGGATTGCCCCCGCATCTGCGCCATCCACCTCTGCCGTACATACAGTCGTGTCTTCCGATGCAAGCCTTGCATATGTGTAGTTCTCGAAGCCATAGTCAAACATCTTTATGTGGTCATCCCAGTCATTTGGTGCACTTAGTGTAACACAAATCAGGGTCATTCCATCTCTCTCAGCCGCACTGACAAGACATCGCCCCGCCGCCTTTGTAAATCCCGTTTTTACCCCTATACACCCATCATACATATTGAGCAATTTGTTGTGATTTGATAAGACCCGCGGATAAGCCTTGCCCTCGCCCGATATTTTAAAGCTCTTTGTCGACACAATCTCGGCAAAGCTTGGGTTTTGCATGGCATAAGCCGTAAGCTTTGCCATATCATGCGCGGTTGAATAGTGATTTTCATCAGGTAATCCGTTCGGATTTGTAAAATGTGTATTTATTGCCCCTACTTCTTCCGCTTTTTCATTCATCAATTCGGCGAACTTTTCCTTGTCGCCTGATATACATTCGGCAATGGCAACAGCCGCATCATTTCCCGAGGACAGCATAAGCCCATATAAAAGCTCGCGGAGAGTCATTTTCTCTCCGCTCTCCAAATACATACTCGACCCCTCTACTCCCGCCGCGCTCGCCGAGATTTCAATGGTTTGGTCTAAAGATACATTACCGCTCTCTATTGCGCATATGGCAGTGATAATCTTAGTTGTGCTCGCCATAGGCAGCTTGCTATCGGGATTTTTTGCATACAATACCCTGCCCGAATTCTTTTCTATCAGTATTGCGGATTGTGCCGAAACCGAAGGTTCGGCAAATGCATTAATCTCCTGAAAAAACATCCCAAGTATAACTACGCTCAAAATCACAATCATTGTAACACGCCGCACCAGCACCACTCTACCGCCCCCGATTTAAAGCATAATATACACATACTATATGCAAAAATCGTGTTTTCTATGCTGAATGCTTTGCTATAATCAGTTTTCTTATTATATCAACAGGAAAAATCGTAAGGGCGAGAATAATTGTCACAACCCATTCAGAAATTGTAAGACCCGCTGTTCTGAGCATAGTTCCGCCAAAATATGTCATCACAATTTGCACAAGAGCTATCCCAAGCATCACAGTTAAGAACTGCTTGTTAAGGGCAAGATTTTCAAGCAAATCTATTCCGTCACACCGCGCATTAAATGTGTTAAACACGCTTATAAATATAAAAAATGTGAAGTAGCCCGTGTAGAAATATATGTCACCTGCAACACTGCGGAACGCCCCTCGGATTACGGGTGAGGTAAAGAATATCAGGCTTAGAGCACATATGTAGAGTCCGTCGGTTATTATCGCGCTCCACATCCGTTTGTCTATGATATCCTCGTCGCGTCTGCGTGGTTTTTCCGCCATAAATCTCGAGAGTGCAGGTTCTGCACCAAAAGCAATTGCCGCAAGACTGTCTATCATCAGATTAGTCCATATCATCTGCGAAATATCAAGGGGCTTTTCCACCCCCACTATCGGTCCAAGCATAGAAACCGTTACCGCCGCAATATTTATTGTAAGCTGAAACTGAACAAACTTTTTTATACTCTTGTAGATAGTCCGCCCATACAAAACAGCATTTCGGAGTGAACGGAAGTTGTCATCAAGTATAACGATATCAGACGCCGCTGCCGCCGCCTCGGCACCTCCCCCCATAGCAAATCCAACATCTGCAAGCTTCAGGGCAGGCGCGTCATTGACCCCATCGCCCGTCATACCGACTACCATATCCATAGCTTGCGAAATCCTGACAAGCCTGCTTTTGTCAGATGGGAGCGCTCTTGCCACAACCCTGAGCCTTGGTAAAATCTCCTTAACCTCATTGTCCGACATTTTGCCAAGCTCTGCCGAGGTAAGCATTATATCTCCACCACTTATAAGGCCTGCTTCCTTTGCAATCGCAGTCGCCGTTTCGATTTTGTCGCCCGTTATCATCACAACCTGTATTCCTGCCCTTTGGACCTCACCGATTGCCGCACGCGCCTCGGGGCGCACATCATCTCTTATTGCAGCAATCCCGACCAATGTCATTTTATTGGGTACACTCTCCGCCCCGCAATCCCCGTCGGCAACCGCAAGGGCTATAAGGCGCATCGCATTCTCGGCAAGACCTTTTATTTTCTTCTCAATAACCTCTTCTGTTAATGCTGTCTTACCGCCATCGCCTGTATATCCAAAACGGCATCGCGGCAAAACTATCTCGGGCGCACCCTTTACGAGAGTTATCTTTCTTCCCGCATTTACACATACCGCAGAATACTTTTTGTCAGACGAAAATGGTGCGCTCCATATCGTTTGGACCCCTTCAGGCGATAGAGAGCCCTTCTCCACAAACTCCAGAAGCGCCTTTTCAGTCGCGTTGCCTCCTATTATCTTGCCCATCGAAAACCTCGCCGTAGAATTTGCGGCAATCGAAATTCCGAGAAGTTTTTTCATTTTCTCCGAGAGCTTTGAAAAGGTATCATATTCCTCTCCCGCTCCATCAATAAAGCGTACTACCTGAAGCTTGCCCCGAGTTATAGTACCCGTCTTATCTGTAAACAGAATGTTTATTCCGCCCGCGGTTTCTATTCCTATCAGACGCCGCACCAAAACATTTGACTTGAGCATCTTCTTCATATTTAGCGAGCACACAATTGCAATCATCAGCGGCAAGCCCTCAGGTACTGCTACAACAATTACAATTATGCCTATTATAACAGAGCCGACTATGTCCGACATTACCTGTGGCAAATCACTAAAGTATTGCGATATCAAAACAGGGTCAAAGCTGTTTGCCAGAAAAGCGTCATCAAGGAAGCTGATAATAACTATTAAAACTGCGCTTATGCACCCGAATTTGCTTATGCTTTTGGCGAGCTTTCCAAGCTTTACGGCAAGAGGGCTCTCGCGCATCTCCTCTTGTGCCTCACGCGTCAGCCTTCCGTAGACGGTTTCATCGCCGACCACATCAACCAGCATTACAGCCTCGCCCGAGCAGACAACACTGCCTCTGAACAGATTATACTTATTCCAAAAATCATTAAACGCCGATTTAGATGAGAGTGTATCACCTGCTGTCTTCTCTGCCTCCTTGCTCTCGCCGTTGAGCGGTGATTGGTCAACGGCGATACTGCCACTGAAAATTCTGCCGTCCGCGGGAACTAAATCCCCCGCCTGAAGCAAAACCATATCACCCACAACGATTTCTCCTATCTCAATCTCACAGAGATTGCCCTCGCGCCACACTTTACACGTGGTCCATTCCGCCTCTCTCTGCAGCTTTTGAAAGGTACTCTCGTTACTGTGCTCCGACAGGGCAGAAACAAATGTAGAGATTATCACCGACAACAAAATCCCTGCACACTCGTGCCAATCGACTTTACCGATGAAGGTAAATGCCACATTTATCCCAAGCGCAATGAGAAGAACAATTATAATTGGATCATCATAATTCTCCCAATATGTCTTCCAGAAGGTTCGCCTTTCTCTCGGCGTAAGAATGTTTTTCCCGTTCTTTTCCGCTGACTCTCGTACCTCTATCTGTGTCAATCCCTTATAATTTCTCATTTGCAGACCTCATTTCACATATATTCTCTTTAAATATATGCGGACAAGATTTCTTGTAGTACTTATGGCGTAAACAAAAAAACGACACATTCGTGTCGTTTTTGCCTGAAAATATTTAGATTTACTATTTCTCAGAAATTCCGTAACGCTTTCTGAATTTATCAACTCTGCCGCCTGTATCAACAAGCTTCTGCTTGCCGGTGTAGAAGGGGTGGCAAGCTGAGCAGATTTCTATACGGATGTCTTCCTTTGTAGAACCTGTTTCGATAACATTACCACAAGCGCACTTAATTGTTGTTTCCTTGTAATCAGGATGAATTCCCTGCTTCAATGTGTTTCACCTCTTTATATTTATACTAAATCTTTAACAAATACTAATTGCTATTTGTACGAGCGCATACTAGTATAACATAAATCCAGACAAATTGCAAGTACTTTTTTAATTTATTTTAGAATATCTGGAATATCTTAATCTCCGAGGCACATTTTTATTGAACGCGCAGTCTGAATCCAATAGCTTTCCTCTTCAACTGCCTTATTTTTGCCGATTACATTTTCAAGTGAGTCATAGCCAAGCTCTGAACCGTTAAGAGTAACCATATTCCCGAATTTGCCCTGCATTAAAAGCTCTACTGCATACGCGCCGTAACGTGTAGATAGGATTCTGTCAGTTGCCGTAGGCGAGCCACCTCTTTGTACGTGTCCGAGAATGGTTGCGCGTGCCTCAAGTCCAACAAGCTCTTCAAGTTGATTTGCAACAACATTTCCTATTCCGCCAAGGCGAATTGGGTCAGGACTGTTTTCTATAATCTTTGAAACAACAAGTTCCCCGCCGACAGGCTTTGCGCCCTCAGATACAACAACAAGTGCAAATTTCTTACCGCGTGCTATATTCTCCTTGATTGCGTCTGCAACCTTGTTTATATCATATGGAATTTCGGGTATAAGAGCGGCGTCGCAACCACCTGCAATAGCGGATGCAATACCGATAAACCCTGCATAACGGCCCATAGCCTCGATAACAATTATCCTGCTGTGCGATTCCGCTGTTGTTCTCAGCTTATCAATAGCATCAGTCGCACTTGCAACCGCAGTATCAAAACCAAAGGTTGTATCTGTAGATGCAAGGTCGTTATCGATTGTCTTGGGGACTCCTATAACCTTAACACCCTTTCTCGCAAAGTCACGACCACTTGTCAATGTTCCGTCGCCACCGACTACAACCAACGCATCTATGCCCGCATCTTCAAGGTTTTTAACGCCTACATCAGATACATCACCGTGTTGTTTATTGCCGTTTTCATCAATGTAATCATAATCAAAAAGATTATCCTTGTTAGAGCTGTACAGTATTGTTCCGCCCTTTGAGATAGTACCTGTAACATCCAAAAGATCAAGCTTTACAAAGTTATCTCCGCCGAGATAGAGTCCGCGGTAGCCATGCTTAATTCCAACAACCTCAAGACCATATTTCATAATCGCAGTCTTTGTAACCGCGCGGATTACAGCGTTCAAGCCCGGGCAGTCACCGCCCGCAGTCATTACACCAATTCTTTTAATTTCTCCCATTTCTGTTTCCTCCTATATTAATCATAACAGAAGCACTATCTCGCCTCTGATATGGATAAGCATTTTGATATACGTCCACACGCACTTACAACTATATATCTAACCTATACAATTTTACAATATCCCATACTTTTTTGCAAGAATTTTATCTGTTTTCTGTTAAATTACCGACATTTTCTGGCATCTTGCATAAATATATGCAGATATCGGAATTACTTTAGTATATTTTTTACTATATTAAGCAAAAATATTTATTAATCATTTAAAAAATCGGTGCCGTAAAAACGGCACCGATTTTTCATCTTATTTTATATATTCCGAAACTTTAACAACCTGACTATTATCGGGCTAAGCAGAACATTTATCAAAAGCTCTGCAACAAAATTTATCCCGACCATTCCCACTATTATATATGCCCCGACGGACTCAAAGCCTGCAGCCGCGCCCCACTGCGCTAGTGTTTCCATAAAGAAAAGTCTGCAGCCGATAAGGAATACTCCCGTATTTACTATCGGGCACACAACCGCCGCCGCAAGAGCTGCAAAATATATGCTCTTTTTATAAAGCGCAACATACACGAGAGCTGCACACAGTCCCGCAAGCGCACCCTTTACAAGCACAGTCGCAACCGTTCCCGCAGGATTGATTGCCATAAATGCGGCGCTGTCTGTCATCAGAACGACGATGCCAAAAGCAAATCCAAGCCACGCACCTGCACCCCTGCCGCACAGAGCCGCACCTACTACTATAGGGATAAGTACAAGCGAAACCGAAAAGGGTCCAAATCTGATAAACGAGCCGAGATACTGAAGCACCACTACAATAGCCGTAAGCAACGCACATGTTACCAATGTTTTTGTGTTTTTCATAAATTCCTCCTGACTGTCACTTGCCGCAAGGCAATGCAACGTCTAAATTTATATAATATTTAATTTTTTTTACATTTTTTATCGGTATTATTTTTATTATATATTATTAAAAGACCTTTCAAAATTAAATCATCGTCAAGCTTTATTTCGTGCTTGCAATGCGGAATAATAGCCGTTGAGAGTCCACCCGTCGCAACCAAATCGGCACTATAGCCAATCTCCTCTTCTATTCTGTCAATCATACCGTCAATCATAGATGCATTCCCGAATATTACACCCGAGCGCATACAATCCTCGGTATTTCTGCCCATCACCTTTGCGGGAGCCTCAAGACTAATCTGCGGGAGCTGTGCCGTCCCACCCGCAAGAGCTTTGAGCGAAAGCTCTACGCCTGGGATAATCGTAACGCCCGAAAAGCAAGCCTTGTCATCTACTATCATAAGCTTTGTCGCCGTACCCATATCTATTATGAGTACAGGCGGGGTATAGAGATTATATGCCGCAACACAGGCACAGATTAAGTCCGCCCCGACCTCAACAGGATTATCTGCAAGCAGATTTATACCTGTTTTTATGCCAGGCCCTACAACAAGGGCATCTACATCATATACCATTTTTACAGCATTTTTTATAATTCGTGTAAGCGGCGGAACAACAGACGATATAATTGCCCCCGAAACCTGAGTCTTATCCACTTCATAAAGGGCAAGTATACTTCTTATCTTCGTAGCATACTCTGCGTCGGTCTTTCGCGCATTTGTTGAAATGCGTGAGATAAAAGTCAATTCATCCCCTACAAAACCGCCAAGCACTATATTTGTATTTCCGATATCAATTGTTAAAATCATATCTCCGCTTCCTTTCCGCGAAATTATACCACAAAATATGCGATTTGTCAAACAAACCGAGGGTTTCAGCGTATCACTTTGCTCTTCAGCTCCTCGTACTCCTCCGCTCCGTACGCCTTGTTTATAAGCTCCAGCATAGCGTTTGCCGAAATCGTCGGCGGGAGCTTCATCAGCCGCGCTAAATCTTTGCGCCGCTCCGCGCTGTCGTTCTTGCCCGAAAACCCGTCTGCATAAAACTGTGCTTTTGTGACCTTATTAAGCGTCTTCGCTTCTGTAACAGAGCCCGCTTTGCTTAAAATATCCGCCAAAAGAGCCTCATCGATACCCTCGACACCGAGCAGACCTTCTGCCCCCGCTCTCTCCTTGCGTTTTTCCTTGCCTTCAATATGAGGAATATATGCGTGCTTTATATTTGCGCTGTCCCCAAGGCACTGCTTTATATAGTTTCTTATCCGAAAGCCTGCGCGGTCAGAGTCGGTCAGGATTATTATTCCGCGCGTCTTTGCCAACCCGCGTATGCTCTCTATTATCCTTTTCGAGCGGTAAAGCTCAAACCCGTGGGTACAGATAATAGGTGCATCTGTAATATGGCGCAGTCTTTCCTTATCATATTTCCCCTCGACAACTATTGCTTCTTCTATATGTATCATACGTATCCCTCGATTAACAATTTTATATATCCACTTCATTATTTTACCATATATCGCATAAAAATAAAATACCTTTACCAAAAATTCTTAAAATCGAGGCGATATAAATTGAAAAAGCACATTATTCCTAATAATACCATTATCAAAAATGTCTTTATTTTGGGAATCTCGGGAATAATAGCAAAGTCATTTGATTTTATTTTCCGTGCTTACTATTCGACGCGTCTTGGCACCGAGGGAATGGGTCTGTTGTCACTCGGCTTTTCTCTCCACGGAGTAATGCTGACCTTTGCGACGGCAGGGCTTGGGGTTGCGGTTTCCAAAACTGCATCTGAATATATGGAGCAAGGAAAAATAAAATCCGTAATCAAGTGTATGCACAGCTCTCTTTTCGGTGTTTCAGCTTTGAGCCTCATCGTAATGGCTTTAACCTTTATTTTCTCGGGGGCACTTGCGGATAGAGTCCTCGGCGATTCTCGGGTTAGAGTAAGTCTGTGTGCTTTGGTTCCAAGTGTACTTTTTATGGGGCTATCGTACTGCCTTAAAGGATTTTACTATGCATCAAGGAGTGTCCTCATCCCCGCCTCATCTGAATTTCTCGAACAGCTTGTAAAGTTTATCGCTATCAAAATCATGCTTGACTTATCTCTGCCATATGGTATTGAATATGGTTGCGCAGCGGTTTTTAGCGGCATTTCAATAGGCGAATTATCCTCCTGTCTTTATCTGTCATTTATCTATTTAATGAAAGAAAGGTCTATCGAAAAGACAGTCCGACCCGACGAGGTCGTTCGCCCCCTAGAGCCGATTAGCAGACTTCTTTCAGTATCAATCCCGTCTATGGTGACATCTCTGTGTTGCAGCACTCTGCGTATGAAAGAAGAGGTCTTGATTATCTCTGCACTAAAGCGCGGGGGAATGACCCACTCTTTGGCACTGAGCTCTCTGGGTATTTTGAAAGGAATGGCAATGCCCCTGCTTGTTATGCCTCTTAATCTAATCGGTTCTGTTACCTCCTTGCTGGTCCCCGAAATTTCAAGGGCGGGTATCCGCAGCCGCGAGAGGTTGCGCGCAAAGACAGGGCGGATTTACAAAACGGGTCTGCCGCTTGGCATTCTTGTCGGTGTAATATTTCTTTTGTTTGGAGAGCGGATTACAAAGCTTGTGTATGGCAACACCGATGCTGCAAGGCTTGTTATATATCTTGCTCCGCTTTGCCCCGTTATGTTTGCCGACTCACTCTCCTGCTCAATTTTAAATGGTTTGGGGAAGCAGCCAAGGATGCTTGTATTCTTTCTTCTGGACTTCTGCCTGAGGTTTACACTTATATATTTTACAGTCCCGATGGGGCAAATGACGGCCTTTTGTATAATGGTCGCCGCCAGCAATATATTCACCTGTATTTTAAGCTGTGTAAGTGTGGAGAGGCTTACCTCATCAAAAGGCTCCTTATTCCCTGTAAGATTGACAAAAAAAGTAAAATATGGTAATGTTAAATAGTAAAATATTTCTGTTGATTGGAGGTGTCCGAGGTGGATGAAGAGCGTCTTATCAAACTTGCTCAAAATGGTGACAGTAAGGCTTTTGAACTTCTCATAGAAGCCCATTTTAAAAATATATATAATATCGCATATCGTATAGCGGGCAACCCCGACGACGCCTCGGATATGACTCAGGAGGTTATGATTAAGCTCTTCCGCAACATAAATTCATTCGGCGGAAACTCTAAATTTTCAACATGGGTTTACCGCGTTGCAACCAACACTTGCCTTGACGAGCTTAAAAAACTAAGGCGTCACAGCGCCTACTCAATCAACAGCGAAATTGATACGGGCGAGGGCGAATTTCTGTACGAGGTCGAGGACACCTCTCCTACCCCCGATTTAGAGGTCGAACGAGGCGAGCTTTCTGATATGGTTGCAAAAGCAATTACTGCACTAAACCCTGAACACAGGGCAATCATCACACTTCGTGACATTCAGGAGTTCAGCTATGAAGAAATAGCAAATATACTTAACATCTCTGAAGGCACGGTCAAATCACGAATAAGCCGTGCCCGTATGCAGCTTAAAAAAATACTTGAAAGAGATTTTAAATTTGGCGGAACTTATTTTAAGGAGTAGGCGTCAAATTGTATAAAAGAAAACGAAAGGGGTGATTTTATATGCAAAATAAAGACTGTAATTTCTTTAAAGACCAAATTCATAATTATATGTCCGATGGGTTAAGCGATGCAAAAACCGCAGAGCTTCTCGCGCATATAGAGTCGTGCCCCGACTGCAGACGCGAACTTGATATACTTAAATCCATTATTTCAGCAAGTGCATCTCTCCCGCAGGTTGAGGTTCCCGACAGACTAAAGGCATCTGTTTTTGAAAAGCTTAGGGCGGAAAAACAAATCATTGCGCCAAGGCGTTATAAATTCAAGCGCTTTGCCTCTATTGCCCTTCCCGCAGCTGCGTGTATTGCACTTTCTATCGGAGTTTTCTCGGGCGGATTATATGATAAATTTACAGCATCGGACAATATAATATCATCAGGCGACGTTAATCCCGCTCCAGTTCAAACTAATACCGAGCAGGCAGATACATCAGCAGATACAGCTCCTGACAATACAACACCAAAAAAATCAACACCGCAAACAAAGGCAGAGCAACGTGACAAAAATGCCGCTTCTTCTCAAAGCGACAGCACACTTAACAATTCCGCTCCCGTTTCAGAGCATATCGCGATTGCCTCTGAAAGCGCACAGACTGAGAGCTCGCTTGCAGATACCCCATCAGTTGCTCGTGAAAGGATTATCGACTCGCAGGGCGCGGATGCCTGTGATACCGAGCAAGCATCAAACAGTTCAATTGCTGTTGCTTCGGCGGGCGGTTCCGAGGTTCAAACCGCAATTCCCGTATCCTGCATTGTTATAACTGAAGATATTTCGGCATTCTCCAATGAATTCGACGTCACCGCCGAGGAGGGCGAGATTCATTTTGAGCTTGATGCCGACAAGTGGCAAGAATTTTTAAGTTTTGCCGAAAATACAGGCGCAGAGCTGAATGCCGATTACTCGGCAGAAAATAATGGGTTTGTAAGTATTACAATTCACATGCCATAGGTGGTAAACAAATGAAAAAACTTCTTATAATTGACGGAAACAGTATTTTAAACAGAGCATATTACGGAATAAGACCGCTGACGGCTCCCGATGGGACGCCGACTAATGCGGTCTATGGTTTTTTAAACATACTTTTTAAATATCTTGAGGAGGAAACTCCAGACTACCTCTGCGTCGCCTTTGATGTAAAGGAAAAGACCTTCAGGCACAAAAAATATGAGCTGTATAAGGCACAAAGAAAGCCCGCACCCGAGGACTTTCTTGTTCAGCTGCCGCTTATAAAAGAGGTTCTCTCTGCAATGAACTGCCTTTGCCTTGAGCTCCCCGGCTACGAGGCAGACGATATTATCGGCACAATATCAAGATTGTGTGACGAGGGCGATGTGAACTGCCGCATTCTCACAGGGGACAAGGACGATTTGCAGCTTGCCTCTAAAAACACGATAATAAAGCTTGTTGTCACCGCTATGGGAAAGACAACAACTACCGACTATGACTCTGCCGCCTTTACCGAAAAGTACGGCGTGGAGCCAAACGCATTTATTGACATAAAAGCATTGATGGGCGACTCCTCCGATAATATCCCCGGGGTAAAGGGCATAGGCGAAAAAACTGCTATGTCGCTTATTCAAAGCTATGGCAGTATTGACGCAATATATGACGAGATAGACAGCATAGAGGTAACAGACAGTGTCCGCAAAAAGCTTATAGACGGCAAGTCTTCTGCATATCTCAGCCGTGAGCTTGCAACTATCGACAAAAATGTTCCGATTGAGTTTGACTTCTCGCTGGCTGAAATTAAAGACTATAATAGCGACAAGCTCGGCGCACTTTTCTCAAGGCTTAACTTCCGCTCCTTTATGCAAAAGCTAAACCTTGGAGATGCCCCCGCTGAAGAGGTGCACACTATTGACGCAAAGGGCAGACTCTTGCCTATAGAAGAGCTTATTTCTACCGCAGAAAAATCGGGCGAGGTTTGCTATACCATCAGCAATAACACCCTTTGCATAAAGCCAAAGGGGATAGACGAGGCGCTTATCTCCCGCGGTGCACACGGCAAGGTTATTGCAGATTTTCTCGCAAATGAAAAAATCGCAAAAATAGGCTTTAATATAAAAGAGGACATCATTTCAGCATCCGACTGCGGAATAGAGTTTGAGGAAATAAACGCAAAGAACATTAAATTTGACGTTATGCTTGCGGCATATATTCTTGACCCGACCCAATCCGAATACCGACTTGACGATTTATGCAAGAAATATTTAAATGCCACTTTGGGAACTAAGCCAGAGGCAAAAGAGAGTGAGCAGATTTCGATGCTTGATATGATTTCAGGCGAAACTGAAGAGGATAACACAGACGAGCTCGCAACCATAGTTTTTGCGCTTGAACAGCTCTTTGCAAAAACCTCAAAGGCTATAGAGGAAAACGGTCAGCATATGCTATATTATGATGTGGAGCTTCCTCTTTTAGAGGTTCTTGCCGACCTTCAGCTCCGCGGAATGTATATCGACAAGAAAGCCTTATCAGATTTCGGCGAAATTCTCGACAAGCAAATAAATGAGGTAAGTGATGAAATTTACTCTCTCTCTGGAGAGGAATTTAACATAAACTCACCAAAGCAACTTGGTGTGATACTCTTTGAAAAATTAAGCCTGCCATACGGCAAGAAAAATAAACGAGGGAGCTATTCTACAAACGTCGATGTTCTAGAAAAGCTCCGCGACATTCATCCGATAGCGGACAAGGTTTTAAAATACAGACAGCTCTCTAAACTCCAATCCACATATGTTGTGGGTCTTGGTGCGGTTGTCAACTCCAAAACGGGCAGAATTCACTCCCGCTTTAACCAAATGGTAACAACCACGGGCCGTATAAGCAGTACAGAGCCTAATATGCAGAATATCCCAGTTAGGACCGAGCTTGGACGTGAGCTTCGCAGAATGTTCATTGCAGAGCACCCCGACTGGTGCTTAATCGATGCAGACTATTCCCAGATTGAGCTCCGCGTGCTCGCGCACATTGCAGATGATGCGGCAATGAAATCAGCTTTTGCAAGCGGCGACGATATTCACACGCAAACCGCCGCAACTGTATTTGGCGTAGCACCTGACGAAGTTACTTCGCAGATGCGCTCTAGCGCAAAGGCTGTCAACTTCGGTATCGTCTACGGAATAGGCGCATTTTCTCTCTCTCAGGATATAGGAACCACAAGAAAAGAGGCAGAGCAGTATATAAACGACTATCTTCGCCATTACAGCAACGTTTCTGAATATATGAAGAGCACTATAGCAGACGCCAAGGAAAACGGATATATCCGAACCATACTGAACCGCCGCAGATATATTCCCGAGCTGAATGCGGGCACACAGCTCCTTCGCGCCTTTGGAGAGAGGGTGGCTATGAACGCCCCAATTCAAGGCAGTGCCGCGGATATTATTAAGATTGCGATGGTAAATGTCTATAAACGCTTAAAGGCAGAGGGGCTCTCTGCCAGACTTGTGCTTCAGGTACACGATGAGCTTATAGTAGAGGCGCCCGAATATGAGCGCGAATTGGCAGGAAAAATCCTCAAAGAAGAGATGGAGAGCGCATACGCCCTCTCTGTCCCGTTGCTTGTTGATATGAACTTCGGCAAAAGCTGGTATGATACAAAGTAAGAACCCGACCCGATAACGCAATCAAAGATTGCGCTCGGGTACCCCGGAACCTTGTTGTTTTCACAATAAAGGGAGGGTATAACACCCTCCCTTATTTTATTATATTGTAACCCTCACTTGCTCGCCTATCTTTAGCCATTCAAGCTTCAAGCCGAGAGCCTCTGCCAAAGAGTCAAGGTCTATATATGTTCTGTCATTTTCTGTATAAGTCGGGCACTTAAGCGCTATTGTTTCGCCGTTTACGATAGCGATGTCTGTGCCGAGTATGTGTGCAAAGCTTTTATCGCCAAGGGTTACTGCAATCAGCTTTGTCTTATCGGTATAGCAAACTCTTGCACCGAGGCTCTCCATGACAAATCGTAGAGGTATCATAGTCTGTCCGTCTGATACTGTCAAGCCTTCACCTATATTCAGTACAATATCCTGCGGAAGCTCCTCTCTTGTAATTTGAAGCACATAGTTTTTATTTGGAGTTTTTACAAAAAGCTCATTTTCTCCTATAAATTTAAACTCGCTCTCAAACTCGCCGCAACAATCCTCTATCACTACATTTCCGCCTGCATCTACCAAATCATTGCCTTTGCTCTCAAGCACAGTTATCCCATCTGTCACCAAGAAATCTTGCCCATTATTCCGTATCATATAATAGGCGCCCTTTTGCATAACCTCATCTTTTCGCTTGAACTGCGGGTTTGACATAAGGTAAACCGAATAATCCGTACCAACATAAACTTCCTCATCAGGCTTTGATTCATCATCAATCGTGTACCCATAGACTGAAAGGTTATCGTGTCTGTTACCCTGTTTGTCGATATAAAAGTCTTCGCCGTCATAGTGCACTTTTGCATATCCGCAGATGAAATCGCCTGCACTCTTATATTGCGGGGGGATTATCATATTTCCTTCCAAATCCATATATCCCCACTTTTCATCTACTTTGACTGCGACCATAACGTCCGAGATTGCATATAGAAACGACTTATATTGTGGATTACCTTTGTAATCGGGAAATTCCCCGTCGTAAATCGGGATATCAAAATCGCGTACAATATTTCCGTATACATCGACAAGCCCGTACTTCAGCTCATCAAGGTCGTCCTCTTCCTCGTCAGCATCGGGAACTCTCTTCATCGCAAGAGCAACTCCGTCGGCATAATCACTTACAATATCTATATCGTACTTCCCGATATATGTTCCTCTTTCGGCATCGGCATATCCTACGATTTTTCCATCTTCAAGCATAGGCTGTATCAGATATCCAAAATCCGTATCACAAATGTACTCCCCCGAAGAATTTAACAGCACATCACCACTATCAGAATAAGGTTTTGCTATTATATATCCGTTTGAATATGCCCGGAATATATGATAATAGGTAAATGGTACAACAACCTCGCCGTTTCCGTCTATACAACCGACATTGCCAAATTCCATTTCGTCCAATTGTAGTTGAGCAACATACGGCGAACCAAAAGAAGAAAGCCAACTTCCATCGCCAATATCGTCTGAATGGATGGACCGGTAGATAAATGGAGTGACCTCTGCAAAGCTTTGATTTATTATACCAACCAAGCCTTCCTTGTTGCGCACAATTATATTGCCGTTTTGCAAGATATCCAATACCTCTGTATATTCCTCAAGAATAATTTCTTTATAATTCTCATCAATGAGTATTGCCGACGGAATATTATCGATTACCGCAATAGCATATCCATTGTAAAATCCCGACAATTCGTCATACTTAAAATCTGTCAGCAGTTCTCCCTTTTCATTTATAAACGCATATTTCCGTCCAAATTCACCAATACCGCTTACAACCGCAATGCCGTTTTCGTCAAAATTTGTCGTATATATATAGTCTGTAATATTTCCCTGTTTGTCAATTCTACAATAGCCCGAACCGTCAAATACGCCCGTTGTATATAGCTCAAAATCATAGGCATACTCATAGACCGGAGGTATGACTATATCAAAATATTCGTTTAAAAAACCATAATTTTTGTTGGCGGTTACAAAGCGGCGCATATCATCCTTTATATAGCTTATCTCTTCTATTTCTTTGTCTGCCTCAATCACTTTTACATCAAACCTGCTCTGTGCAAATGCAGCAGTTGTGACCGCTGAAAGCATCAAAGCTACTCCAAGTGTAATTGATATTATCCTTTTCATATTACGCCATCCTTTTTAGTTTGTTTTTATTGTTTTGGTTGAGTAAGCCACATTGATTTCTCCAAAGAATCCTTCCAAATATCATTATAAATAAAATTATTTATGTCATATATAAGATTTCCACCCTGATACGCATTTGGGAAGTGGTTATAGTGCACTCCCGTTTCATAAGCGCTTTCATCTATTCCTTCCCAATATGGAATATGATTGCCACTGTTGTGGGTATTTATGTTATTCCTTATATCTCTATAGCCTTGTTCATTGGGACCGCCGGAGTATACACCAATCGGCACA
>JAZNFQ010000024.1:0-15063 GCA_045576075.1 Clostridia bacterium | reverse complement strand
ATAACCATTTCATTATTATTAAAGAAGCTGTTATCTATTAAAGTATCAGGCGCGGTAATTTTGTCACCATTGATTGCAAGACCATTTTGTTGTACCAATCTGCGTGCCTCGCTCTTAGATGGAACGAGATTAATTTCTGTCAGCAAATCAAGAACGTTTATACCATTACTGATTACCGATGCTGATATTTCAGCAGAAGGCATATTTGTAGTATCAGAGCCATTGCTGAATATTGCCATAGCTGCATCGTTGGCACGCTTTGCCTCTTCTTCGCCATGAACCATTTTGGTAACCTCATAGGCAAGTATGCATTTAACCTTGTTTAATTCTTGACCCTCAAGCTTTTCATATTCAGCAATCTGCTCAAGAGGGAGGAAGGTAACAAGCTTCAACAGACGGATAACATCTTTGTCGTCCACATTTCTCCAATATTGATAGAATTCATAAGGAGAAACTTTTTCAGGGTCAAGCCATAGAGCACCTTTCTCGGTTTTGCCCATTTTTTTGCCCTCAGATGTTGTAAGAAGGGTAAAGGTCATACCGTATGCCTGCTTGCCCTCCTTGCGTCTTATAAGCTCAATTCCGCCCAAAATATTTGCCCATTGGTCATCGCCGCCAAACTCCATAAGACAGTCAAAGTCCTTATTAAGTTTGTAAAAGTCATAGCCCTGCATCAGCATATAGTTAAACTCAAGGAAAGTAAGACCCTTTTCCATACGAGTTTTAAAGCACTCTGCCGAGAGCATTCTGTTAACAGAAAAATGTACGCCAACCTCGCGTAGAAAATCTACATAGTTTAAGTCAAGAAGCCAGTCTGCGTTATTTACCATAAGCGCACGGCCATTTTCGAAGTCAATGAATTTTGACATCTGTACCTTAAAGTTATCAGCATTGTGTTGAATTATATCCTGTGTTATCATAGGCCGCATATCTGTCTTTCCTGTCGGGTCGCCTACCATTGTTGTGCCGCCGCCAAGAAGAATAATCGGGCGATGTCCTGCGTTTTGCATATGCTTCATAACAATAAGCTGCATAAAATGTCCGATATGCAGACTGTCTGCTGTCGGGTCAAAGCCTGTATAGAAGGTAACCTTCTTTTCGCCAAGGATTTTACGAATTTCTTCTTCGTGGGTAGTTTGCGCAATCAAGCCTCTTGCTTTTAAAATATCATATACATTCTCCATTTTATTAGTTCCTTTCAAATTACTCGTTTTCTTTAGCTTTTTCGGTAACGGCAATTCCAAGCTCTTCGAGCTGTTTGTCATCAACCTTATCAGGTGAGTGCATCATAAGCTCAGATGCGTTTTGAACCTTCGGGAAGGCAATAACATCTCTTATGCTTTCGCAGCCTGCCATTATCATAACAAGTCTGTCGAGTCCGTAAGCAAGTCCGCCGTGAGGGGGTGTGCCGTACTTAAAGGCTTCCATAAGAAATCCAAATCTGTCCCATGCTTCCTCGTGGGTAAAGCCAAGGGCTTTGAACATTTTCTCCTGTAGCTCGGAGTTGAATATACGCAAGCTTCCGCCGCCGATTTCAGTACCATTGAGAATTATGTCATAGGCTTTTGCACGAACGGCCCCAGGATCTGTTTCAAGCTTATCAATATCCTCATCAAATGGATGTGTAAAGGGATGGTGCTTTGCAACATATCTGTTATCTTCCTCGGAATATTCAAGAAGGGGGAATTCTGTAACCCAGAGGAAGTTAAATTTATTTGTATCAATCAAATCAAAGCGTCTGGCAACCTCAAGACGCAAATTGCCGAGAGCGTCGTAAACAACGCTGTCTTTATCAGCGATAATAAGAATTCCGTCGCCTGTTTTTGCGCCTGTTTTTTCAAGTATTGCATCTACAGATGCTTCGTCCATAAACTTGGTTATCTGTGAACGCAAACCGCCATCTTCTACAACAATCCACGCCATACCCTTTGCTCTGTAGGTCTTAACGTATTCCGCGAGGGAGTCAAGTGTTTTTCGTGTAAGCTTTTCGCCAAGACCTTCTGCGACAATACAACGTACACTTCCGCCGTTTGCAACAGCATCGGTGAATACTTTAAATCCGCAGTCCTTTACTTCATCAGAGATATTTACAAACTCCATACCAAATCTCATATCAGGCTTATCCGAACCAAATCTCTCCATTGCTTCACTGTAAGGAAGACGGAGGAAGGGGGTCTGAACATCTATATCAAGAGCCTCTTTAAATACTCTCTTTAAAAAGCCTTCGTTTATTTCGATTATTGTATCGATATCTATAAAGGAAAGCTCCATATCCATTTGTGTAAATTCAGGCTGTCTGTCAGCTCTTAAGTCTTCGTCACGGAAGCACTTTACAATCTGGAAGTATCTGTCGTATCCGCCAAGCATAAGGAGCTGTTTATATATCTGTGGTGATTGCGGCAGAGCATAGAAACTGCCCTGATGAACTCGGCTGGGGACAAGATAATCTCTTGCGCCCTCGGGAGTGCTTTTTGTAAGCATAGGAGTTTCTATCTCGAGAAATCCGTTCTCATCAAAATAGTCGCGTGCAATTTTTGCAACCTTGTGTCTGAGCATAAGATTTTTCTGCATATCAGGGCGTCTTATGTCAAGGTATCTGTAGGTAAGGCGAAGAGCGTCATTTGTATCGATACCCTCTTCAATATAAAACGGTGTAGTTTCAGAACCATTTAAGACACGGAGCTCTGTTACCAGAACCTCTATCTCGCCCGTTGCCATATCGGGATTAATGTTCTTCTCTGTACGAAGAGCAACAGTACCCGAAACTGCGATAACATACTCGCTCTTTAGCATTGTTGCCTTTTCAAATACGGCAGAGTCGGTTTCGTCATTAAATGAGAGCTGAATGATGCCGCTGCGGTCACGGAGTGTCACGAAGTCAAGACCACCTAATTTTCTGTTTCTTGCAACCCAACCGCATAGAGTAACTTTTTCGCCATTATTTTCTTTGCGGAGCTCGCCGCACATATGCGTGCGTTTAAAACCCGCCATTGTTTCATATTTCATAACCAATTCCCCCTAAACTAATTTATTTGATAAACTCCGCAATTTCGCTTGCGTCAATCGCAATGGAAGAGGAGTCGCCCGTTTCCATATTTTTTATATCTGCGCAGTTGTTTTTAATCTCATCATCACCAAGAACAATTGTGTATTTTGCACCAAGCTTGTTTGCAAATTTCATCTGGGCCTTTACACTTCTTTCGCACAAGTCCCGCTCTGCAGAAATTCCCATCAGGCGTAAGTCGTATACCAGCTTTTGCGCTGAAATATCGGCAGTTTCCCCTATGGATGCCACAAATATATCGGGTGATATTACATCACACTCGGCCTTGTTTTGTGCTTTTAAAATCATAACAAGACGCTCAAGTCCGACTGCAAAGCCTATCCCTTCAGTTGGTTTTCCACCAAGCTCTTCTACAAGACCGTTGTAGCGTCCGCCGCCGCAAACGGTTGATTGCGCGCCGAGAGCATCGGAGGTTATCTCAAATACTGTTCTTGTATAATAGTCAAGACCTCTTACGATGTCAGGATTTATGATATAATCAATCCCGACTGCGTCAAGGTATGCTTTTGTTTTTTCGAAATGCCCGTGACAATCATCGCAGAGGTTATCAATCATTTTCGGAGCATCCTTTGCTATATCAGAGCATATTTCGGATTTGCAGTCTATGATACGCATAGGATTTTTCTCAAGACGTGTTTTACAAGTATCACAGAGCTTATCCTCATATTCTGCAAAGTAAGCCTTTAGCTTATCGTTATATGCCTTCTTGCATTCGGGACAACCGATGCTGTTAATGTTGAGCTTTAGATTGTCAACACCGAGCTTTTTGAAAAATGTGAGCGCAAGGGTTATAACCTCTGCATCGGTTGCATCGGATGTACCGCCAAAGCACTCAATCCCGAACTGATGAAACTCACGAAGTCTGCCCGACTGCGGTTTTTCATAACGGTAACAGGAAATGATATAGTACAGCTTTGTAGGCTGAGGATTTGCAAAAAGCGAATTCTCTATAAAGCTTCGTGCAAGGGAGGCTGTACCCTCGGGGCGAAGAGTTATGCTTCTGCCACCCTTATCCTCAAATGTATACATTTCCTTTTGCACAACGTCTGTGGTATCACCCACACCTCGCTGAAAGAGAGAGGTGTCTTCAAAAACAGGGGTGCGTATTTCTTTAAAGCCGAAATTTTTACACACCTCATGTGCAGCTTGTTCGATTTTTCTCCAAAGTGGGCTGTCGGATGGTAGAATATCCTCTGTTCCGCGTGGTTTGTTTATCATAATTAAACTCCTTTAAGTAATTATTTTTCTCCAAATTTACTGCATATATCCTCTATAAAGTCAAGTACCTCGTCTTTTCCTTCGCGTGTTTCGGAGGAGAATGGGAAGAGGATAGCCTCATCGTCAAGGGAAAGTGTATTATAAATTTCTGTAAGATTAGACTCTATTTGAGATTTTTTAAGCTTATCAAGCTTTGTCGCGATAATTACAGGTTTATAACCAAAGCTTCTAATCCAGTCAATCATTGTTATGTCATCGCGGGTTGGCTTATGGCGTGAGTCTACAAGCTGAATGACTTGAACCAGATTGTACCTGTTGCTCAAATAGGTATCAATCATTTTAGCCCATCGTTCCTGCTCGGCTTTTGAAACTTTTGCATAGCCGTATCCGGGAAGGTCAACCAAACGGTATTTGCCCGCAATCTCATAAAAATTTATAGTCGCTGTTTTCCCGGGCGAGCTGCTTGTGCGAGCAAGCTTGCTGCGGTTGGTAATACAGTTTATAAGAGAAGATTTACCCACATTGGAACGCCCGACAAATGCAATCTCGGGCACGAATGTGTCGGGGTATTGTTCGGGCTTTACAGCAGTGGTAAGAAATTTTGCATCAATATAATCCATAATTTATCTCCAAAATTACGCCATTTCAGGCGGGTTCGGGTTACTTGTATTCGGTTTAGTTAATACTTGCAGAATGATTGTTGAGCTTAGAATTCTCGGCTTTAGGGTCAATGAAGTTGTTCTTAATTGAATAAGATACGTTCTTTTTTTCAGGGCCCGCAACAAGAGCAGTCGAGAAAACTTCGTCGATTTCGCTTGCGAAAACAAAGCTAATATTTTTCTTAACAACATCAGGCAATTCGTCAAAATCTGTTTTGTTCTTATCGGGGATAACTACCTTCTTTATACCCGCTCTGTATGCAGCAAGGGTCTTTTCTTTAAGCCCGCCAATCGGCAGAACTCTTCCGCGCAAAGTTACCTCGCCTGTCATTGCAACATCGTGTTTTACCGCTCTGCCTGTGAGGGCAGAAACAATGGCAGTTGCAATGGTTATTCCCGCAGACGGACCATCCTTCGGCACCGCCCCTTCAGGAACGTGAATGTGGATATCCGTGTTTTTATAAAAATCATTTTTGATGCCAAGCTTAAATGCGTTTGCGCGAACATAGCTAAACGCTGCTTTTGCAGATTCCTGCATAACATCGCCAAGGTTTCCTGTGATTTCAAGCTTGCCCGTGCCCATCATTGTATTGACCTCGACACAAAGAGTGTCGCCGCCAACGCTTGTCCAGGCCAAACCATTTACAACGCCTATTTTATCTTCTAAATCAGCCTTGTCCCTGCTATACGGCGGATTTCCAAGAAAATCTTTAAGCGATGACTTGCTTATCGAAACAGACTCAGTTGAATGTTCAGAAATTTTCATTGCAGTCTTTCTGCAAAGGGCCGCAATTTTTCTTTCAAGCTCACGTACGCCAGATTCACGTGTATAACCATCGATTATTGCATCGTAGGAAGAGGGGGTGAAGTTAAGCTGTTTTGAGGTAAGTCCGTGAAGCCGTCTTTGTTTTGGCATAAGATAGCTCTTTGCAATTGAAACCTTCTCTTGCGGAGTATATCCCTCAACCTCGATTACATCCATTCTGTCAAGAAGCGGTCTTGGAATGCTGTCAAGAGTATTTGCCGTAGTAACGAATAATACGCCTGATAAATCAAATGGAAGCTCAACAAAATGGTCACGAAAGCTCTTGTTTTGTTCGGGGTCAAGGACTTCAAGCATAGCAGATGCGGGGTCGCCCGTAATATCGTGGGACATTTTGTCTATTTCATCAAAAAGCATTAATGGATTGGAAACACCGCATTTTTTCAGGCTTTCGATTATGCGCCCTGGCATAGCGCCCACATATGTCTTGCGATGCCCTCTGATTTCTGCCTCGTTTTTTACACCGCCAAGGCTTATCCTGACATACTTACGCCCTATAGCGTCAGCAAGTGATTTTGCAATAGACGTTTTTCCCGTTCCCGGAGGGCCTACAAGACAAATTATATTACTTTTGGGATTTCCGCCAAGGGAACGTACAGCTATGTATTCAAGTATACGCTCTTTAACCTTTGTAAGTCCGAAATGGTCGCGGTCAAGAGTGGTTTTTGCATTGGCTATATCGAGAAAATCATCGGTTTTTATATCCCACGGGATGGCGATGATGGTTTCGATATAATTCTGTATCACGCCATATTCCTGAGAATTGGGGTTTGTGCGCGAGAGTCGCTCAAGCTCTTCATTGAGCTTTTCGGATACCTCTTCGGGAAGATTACGGCCCTCAAGCTGTGCTTTATATTTATTTATATCAGCAGTTACTTCGTCATCGTCACCGAGCTCTTCGCGGACAACCTTTAATTTCTCGCGAAGCATATACTCACGCTGATGCCTATCAATATTCTTTTGAACCTTTGACATTACAGAGCGTTCAAGTGACAAAATATCAATTTCTGAGGTCAGAATTGATATTACCTTCTCAAGGCGCGCGTTCACATTAAGCTCATTCAAAACAGATTGCTTTGCTTGAGGTTTTAATGGGAAGTTTGCCATTATTACATCCGAAAGCTCAGCGGGGTCATCAACTGAAAGAAGAGAGGAAAGTGCCTCGGGGGTGAGTCTGTCATAAAGCTCCATAAAATCTTCTACCAGATGTATGGCTCTGCGCATCAGCACCTGAGTTGAGGTGTCATCCTCGTCATAAATATCCTCGCAACGCAAAACGTTAACCTCTGCAAACGAGTCAGTTTGAGTATATTTTGAAATTTTGCCTCTGACAAGTCCCTCTACCAGAATACGAATATTTCCGTCTGGTAAATTTAAAATCTGGTGAATTTCAGCAATCGTTCCAACATCTGCCAAATCCTCGTATTCGGGGTCGTCTATATTTATATCTGTCTGATAGCACAGAAAAATCATTTTATCCGTATTCATAGCCTGTTTAACAGCGGCAATAGACTGTGTACGGCCAACATCAAAATGAATAACCATACCCGGAAAAACGGTAATGCCACGGAGAGGCAAAAGGGGTAATGTATATTTAAGTTTTTTCATTACTTAATCAGTCCTTTATACCATAAAGTCATAAATTATATGCTTTTTTATCAAATTCAGAGCATAAAACTCCAAATCATAATCATATCTACTTATTATACTATTAAACGCGAGAAATATCAAGTGTTTTTTAGAATTTTGTGTATAAGAAAACGATAGCCTCAAATACATATTTGAGGCTATCGTTAAAACCATAAATTTTATTGTTTCTTTATACCAATATCGGTACGATAATGCATATCCTTAAATGATATCGGCTTGAGGTAATGATACGCTTTAGAAATAGCGTCATCAAGATTTTCACCCGTTGCTGTAACACCGAGAACTCTTCCACCTGCCGTCAGGATTTTACCGTCTTCAAGCTTTGTACCTGCGTGGAAGAGCAATGCCCCGAGGCTCTCTGCTTGTTGTAGACCGTCTATCTCATAACCTGTAGAATATTTTTGCGGATATCCGCCCGATGCAAGTACGACACACACAGCCGCTCCGTTGTCCCATTCAATATCAACCTCATCAAGGCGTTCATCGATTATTGCATCAAAAATTTCGTACAAGTCAGTTTTGAGTCGCGGAAGAACAACCTGTGTTTCAGGGTCGCCAAATCGGCAGTTATATTCAATAACCTTTACCCCATCGGCAGTTTTCATTAAGCCGAAATACAGAACCCCTTTAAATTTTCTGTTTTCTTTATTCATTGCATTCATTGTTGGAATAAATATCTTTTCCATACATTCTTCTGCAAGCTCTGGGGTATAAACTCTGCTGGGAGAAAATGTGCCCATACCGCCTGTGTTTAAGCCCTTGTCGTTATCAAAAGCTCTCTTATGGTCCTGGGCAGATACCATTGGTTTAAGAGTTTTACCATCAGTAAAGGCGAGAACTGAAATTTCAGGCCCCGTAATAAATTCTTCAATTACAACCTTTCCGCCAGCCTTCCCAAAGACTTTATCATCCATTATCTCGTGTACGGCTTTTTCAGCCTCAAGGAGATTTTCTGCTATAATAACACCCTTGCCAAGAGCCAGTCCGTCTGCCTTTACAACAACAGGGAATTGATTTTGAGCTTTGATATAATCGATAGCATCTGCACTGTTTTCAAAAACCTCATAATTAGCCGTGGGAATATTATATTTCTTCATTAAGTTTTTCGAGAAAGCCTTGCTCCCCTCAATGATAGCCGCGGCCTTATTCGGACCAAAAGCACGCAGACCCGCTGCTTCAAAAGCGTCAACCGCGCCTGCTGCGAGGGGGTCGTCGGGTGCGACAACAGTCATATCTATTTGGTTTTCTTTTGCAAAAGCGGTAAGGGCTTCAAAATCCATAACCTTAATCGGAACACATTCCGCTATTTCGGAAATGCCACCGTTTCCCGGTGCACAATATATTTTTGAAACCTTTTTACTTTGGCTGAGCTTCCACACTATCGTATGCTCTCTGCCGCCGCTTCCAATTACAAGTACTTTCATAGTAAAACATCCTTTCGCTGTATATCTTTAGTATTTTATAACAGTAGAAAACTATACCGTTAAAAGCAAATTATATCATTTATGGTGACCCGAGCGCGGGTGAGAGTTTGCATAAACCTCGGAAAGCTTATTCTTTACAGCCTGCTCATAAACCTGTGTTGACGATATATCGCTATGGCCAAGCATTTCTTGAACGGATTTTAAATCTGCACCGTTTTCTAAAAGGTGAATTGCAAAAGAGTGACGAAGTGTATGCGGTGTAATCTCTATAGGAAGCCCTGACTGTTTCTGGTATGATTTCAGGATTTTCCAAAGACCCTGACGTGTAAGCGGTTTCCCGTTCAGGTTAAGGAAAAGCACATCCGTTTTATCCGAATCTTTAATTTGTTTTCTTTTCTCTATATATTCCTGAACACAATCGCGGGCGTATGCGTATATCGGAATTATGCGCTCTTTTCCGTTATCACGGCAGAAAATATAGCCGATTTTAAGATTGACATCGCTGATGCATATATTAATAAGGCTCGATGCCCTCATACCTGTTGCATACATAATTTCAAGCATAGCTCTGTCGCGATAGCCCTTTATATTTTTACAAACTGGCATACTTAAAAGCAGATCAACCTGAAGATTTGAAAGGCTCATAGGGGGCTTTTTTTCACGCTTGAAGCCGTGAAGCTCTGCTGTAGGGTCCTCTGTGATATGTTTCTTTTGATACAGGAATTTATACAGAGAACGCAGTGATGAGAGTATTCTTGATGCAGTAGATGCAGATTTACCCCGCTGTTGTATTGCCAAAAGATAGTTAAGGATAATCGTTGCATTTGCGTCTGATACAGAAGAAATCTCCATAGACGAGAGATAGTTCACGTAACCATTAATATCACGCTTGTAAGATTCAAGGGTGCTATTCGAAGCACGCTTGACTTTTTCGAGGTATTCCAAATATTCATTTACAAGAGCACTCATTTCAAAGACTCCAATCATATCGAATGATTATATTTTACATAATATAGCACGATTTGACAAGAGTATTTTTGAATTTTTTTAAAAATTTCCGCAAATAGGCTTTATCAGTACGGGGACGAGATACGCTTCAAGAATACTGCATATTGTTCCTATTGCAAGCATCACCCCAAATACCCAGAGATTATGTTTAATCAATTTTTTTCTCTGCTTGTACTGCGATGATGGGTTTTTAAGTCTGTGAATTTTTTTGGAAAAGTTAATCTGCATAACAGAAAACATTATAATTGCAGGAATAAAAAGGATATTCTGCACCACAAGAGAAACTGCAGATAAGAGAAAACCCTTAACCCCACCGACTGCTGAGAGATAGGCTATTGTATATCCTATACCAAAGCCTTTGAAAAGACATTCAATGAGGATTAGAGGGGATAGCCATATAAATGTGCCCGCTATCCATATGCAGAACACTAACCTCAAATTTGAGAACGTGGCATTTTTAAAAACTTCAGCAGGTATTGCTCCTTGGAGGTTATATGCGGAAATAAAGTTATTCAGATATTGGTCATTAAAAGTTTCTGAGAGGGAAACTGCGCTTAAAATCGCACCTGTGATTATCCCAGAAAAGAGAGAAAGAATTACTAAAAAGAATTTTATGCGGTTTGCTTTTATGTACGAATATATGTTATCAGAATATTTTTTGTTCATTTCAAGACATCTCCTCAGTAAAAGTCTGCTTTTTATATGTATATTAAAAATTAAATAAAAAAGACCCAACGCATTGTATTTTTTATTTTTTTGTGATATACTGAAAAACAAGTATTGAAATAAGGGGAAAATCAATGTTTAATAATGCAAAGGTGCGCACTTTAGAGCTCATACAGGAGTTAACAGCCCTAAGCGGTGTAAGCTCAAACGAAAAAGAGGTTGCACTTTTTTTGGAAAATAAGCTCAAAAGAATATGCGATAAGGTTACTGTGGATAAGAGCGGTAATGTTATAGGGGAGATTTTTGCTGAAAAAAAATCTGCAAAAACACTTATGCTCGAAGCTCATATGGACAGAATCGGCTTAATGGTATCCGAAATTGATAAGGACGGATATATTAAGTTTACAAATATTGGCGGGATTGATGAGAGAGTGCTGCCTTTTGCAGACGTTATAATAGAGGGGCGGGAAAGAGTTTCGGGGGTAATATTCGTTTCTGAAGAAGATGCAGAAACCAATCCCAAGATTGAACAACTCCGCATTGACACAGGATTTTCGAAAGCTGAAATTGAAAAAAAAGTAAAAGTTGGGGATATGGTAACAGTATCTTCTAAAATTACACAGCACTGCGGAAGCATTGTGTCAGGGGGAGCAATGGACGACAGAGCTGGTATAGCGGCTGTATTTGAGGCTATTGAACGTGTTGACCGCGCGGAACTGTGTTATAACATTTGCATTTTGTTTTCGGTTCAGGAAGAGCTCGGACTTCACGGGGTTTACTCGGGCATAAATTCAGTAGCACCTGATGCCGCAATTGTTATTGATGTAACCCACGGCACTACCTCTGATACAAAGGATGAGATAGGAGTTTTCCCGCTTGGGAGCGGGGCGATAGTGTGCAAGGGACCGAATTTTGACTACCAATACTCAAAACAACTGATTGCAATTGCAAAGAGTAAGGGTATTCCATACAGAATAGAGGTGGCATCGGGACCGAGCGGGACGGATGCTTGGGCTGTGCAGATAAATGGGGCGGGTATCCCGTCTATGCTTATATCTATACCTCTTCGGTATATGCACACAAATATTGAAACTCTGGATTTATCAGATGTTGATGCAGTTTCTGCCCTTATAGCAGAGGCTATGAAGGGAGGAATAGTGATTGATTAAAAAACTGTCAAGTATGGTTGGAGTATCAGGTTTTGAAGATAGTGTAAGAACCTTTATCAAAAACGAACTTCGTGAAATTGAGGCTGACATATCAGTTGATAAAATGGGAAACCTGTTTGTAAAATGCATAAAGAATAATGAATATCCAACAGTTGTTTTGAGCGCCCATATGGATGAGGTTGGCTTTATAATAACGGATATTACAGATGACGGATATTTGAAATTTGATACAATAGGTGATATAAAACCCTGCAATTTGATTTCAAAAATGGTCAAAATTGGTGATGCTGCGGGAATAATAGCGCTTAAGGCAATACATCTCACCACAAAAGAGGAAAGAGAGAAACCTGTAAAAATATCGGATTTATTTATTGATATAGGGGCAAAGTCAAAGGCTGAGGCAGAGGAAGTTGCAGAGATAGGCGATTATTGTGCCTTTGGAGGCGAAGCAACTGGATTTGGCAGTAATTGCCTGAAAGGTAAGGCTCTTGGGTCAAGAGTTGGTTGCGGAATTTTGTTGGATATACTAAAAAATAATTCATATCCCAACATCAACTTAATATGCATTTTTACCGTTCAAAAGAACGTGCAGAGCCGAGGCGCAGCAGTTACCTCAAACGGAATTGATAATGCCGACTATTTGGTAGTTGCAGATGGTTTTTCAGTAAATTTGGACGGCAATTTGGTAAGCGGAAGAGGGGCGGTCCTGTCACTCACACCTGATGATACCGAAAAATCAAAAAAACTTTGCGACTCTATTTGCGATATTGCTAAAAATGACGCGATACCCATACAACGCGGATTTTTCTCTAAAAAGAGTGATTTAGATATATATAAGGCACGGAGAAATGACATTCCCTCTGTTGCAATCGGTGTTCCCATCAAATATATTAATACGCCGACAGAAATTGTTGAAAACGCCGATACAAAGGCGTGTTATGATATAATTCTTGGCATTTTATCGGAGGTAAGTAATGGAAAGAATTTATAAATCAGTAATGCAAGACAGCGGTGCAGATATAATTAAGCTAATAGAAAGTATGTGCAAAAATCCCGATATGGAGATGAGCGTTGACAATGCAGAAAATGTTATAATTCATAAATCGGGAAATGGCAAAAAGATTATGGTGTCCGCTATTATACCTAAAATAAGGATATATATATCCAATATTAATGATAACAAGGCGGAATTTGAGCTGAGCGGGGATTTATTAAAATCTGCGCTCTCTGATAAAGAGATTTTCTGCAACGGCGAAACGATAGGAATAGTAAGAGAGAACAGAGAAAAGGAAAAAGAACCCAAATACTTTATAGAAAAAATTGATGATACGGAATTAAAAATTGGCGATATTTGCACTGTTGAAAACAAAATTAATTGTAAAGGTGATACACTTTACGGATTGGGCGTAAATTCGACAATACCTCTAAAAATAATAGAAAGATTAGTCAATGATAAAAAATATGATGTAAATGATATATACTTTACACTATCATTTTCTGAAAATTCTGCTAAAACTGTTGTAAACATAATTAAACCCGACTATATTTATTCAATCTATTGCGCAGAGGCAACCGATGCCTTTAAAAGAGGAAAAGGATGCGGAATAGTTTATAAGGACGGAAACGCAGTTCTGCCTGATGATATCAGAAGTATTTGCGAGGAAACGGCACATAAAAACGATATTAAAACCCAAGTTTATATAGGGAAACAAAGCCATTTGCCAGAAATATTCGGGATAATCGGAAAGGGAGCAGAGGTTTTGGGAATATGTATTCCAACCGAAAAATTTAAGAGCGCCTGCGAGGTTGCAGGAATTGAGGATATGAACTGTGCTGTCAGGCTTATAGCAGAAATTATAGCACAATAAAATTTTATAAACGACGGAGAATGAAAAATATGGATGCAAATAATATTATAAAAAATAGTTTTGGAATAAGCTCTGAAACCATTGAATTGTTTAAAAAGGCTGAAGAAAAGCTTGAAAAACAATTTAAAAATGTCGATAAAATTGCTGAATATAATCAGTTAAAGGTATTAAAAGCGTTTCAGGAAAACAGAATTTCGTACACGCATTTCGGTGAAACATCAGGATATGGCTATGATGATATTGGCCGAGATGCGCTTGATAAGGTATATGCCGATGTTTTTGGAGCAGAGGATGCGATTGTAAGGCACAACATAGTCAGCGGAACGCAAGCTATTGCGAGCTGTCTGTATGGAATTTTACGTCCCGGAGATACTATGGTTTCCGTGATTGGTGCGCCGTACGATACTCTTGAAGAAGTTATCGGTATCAGAGGCGATGAAGATAGCGGTTCTCTTAAGGATTTTGGTGTCAGTTATAAGCAGGTTGATTTGTTAGACGGAAACCAAGTTGATTATAACAAAATTATGTCAACCTTAACTGAGAATAAGGTGCGACTCGCCCTGATTCAGCGTTCGCGCGGATATGATTGGAGAGAGTCTTTAACTGTAGAAAAAATTGGTGAGATTATTGCTTGCATAAAAGAAGTAAGTCCTGATACAATTTGTATGGTTGATAACTGTTACGGAGAGTTTGTTGAAACCAAGGAGCCAACAGAGGTTGGCGCTGACATAATAGTTGGGTCGCTTATAAAGAATGCAGGCGGAAGCCTTGCCCTCAGCGGAGGATACATAGCAGGCCGTGCTGATTTGGTTGAGAAGATATCCTACAGACTCACAGCCCCCGGGCTTGGCAGGCATACAGGTGCAAGTCTTGGCTTTAACAGAAATATGTATCAGGGATTTTTTATGGCTCCTCATGTTGTTTCGCAGAGTATAAAAACTGCAATGCTTTGTGCGGAAATTTTTAAATCACTTGGGTTTGAGGTTTGCCCCGAGCCTGATGCCGTGCGCAGTGATATTATTCAGGCAATCAAGCTGAAAAATCCTGATAACGTTATTAAGTTTTGTCAGGCGATACAAAAAGGGTCTGTTATTGATAGCTATGTAACACCAGAACCCTGGGATATGCCGGGATACGAAAACCCTGTCATTATGGCCGCAGGGGCGTTTGTTCAAGGCGCATCCATAGAGCTTTCAGCAGACGCGCCAATCTGCGAGCCGTATATAGCTTATATGCAAGGCGGGGTAATATATGATGCTGCTAAGATAGGAATTTTGAAGGCTGCCGATGCGGTCAGGGAAATGCCGGAGGTATAAGGATGTCTAAAAAGTGTATTTTGGATGAAGAAAAAATTTGTGACGAATGCGGAGAATGCGATTACTGTGATTTAAATCCGTTTAAAAAATGCGATAATTGCGGTAAATGCATTGATTCGAGCGATGAATACCGAGAGATAAAAATTGACGGAATACATCTGAATAAAAACAATAAGAACCCGACCCGATAACGCAATC
>JAZNFQ010000023.1:0-1599 GCA_045576075.1 Clostridia bacterium | reverse complement strand
CCACATATCTATCAGTTCACCGAGTCTTTTATCGGATATATCGCTACTGACGCGGCTGAGTGTGGTTCTCATACCGTCTGTATCGTTATAATAATTAGTGCTATAGGGTTGCTCAAGCGTCCATTCCACCCCATCGATAACAAGAATACTCCAGTCATCAGATATACGCTCTATTTGATATTCACGCACGACCTTTTCGCCGGGCGTTTCCTTCAGCGCATAATATGCGGTAGCCTTAAGCTCATTTTCTGCCGTGTCTATTACGTAGTAGAAGTATTGATAGGGGGATTCTTGTACTACTCCGGTCTCAATATCCCACGGAGCATTACGCTGGTATATACCTTTTTTGCCAAAGGCATTGTAGTCGTATTTCTTTAATTCACCCAGCTCCTGCTCGACGTATTTAAGGTCGGTGTGGCGGCTGACCTTTGTCCAACGCACCGAGATAGCCTCGGAATGCATAGGTCTCTTGGTTAACAATTCATTATAATCAAATGAGTTTTTCGTATAGTTGAGTGAATTCTTCGTAACACCCATTTTGTTAAACTCGGTGTTCTTGTTCACCGTCAGAGCATCGTTGAATATAACATATTCTACCTTTGATGAATTCTCGTCATCATACTCATAGGACAGCGTGACCTCCTTAACGTATGCGTCAGAGCCTGCTTCCTTATGCACGTAGTAACCCGTACCGGAGCCGGTGATAATAAGATAATCCTCGTATTGATACTCCTCGTCCTCGAGATAGTTAAACGTCCTTGGCGTGTAGCCTTCTTTTCGCTCGTATTTTGGAGTGTACGTATAATGCGTCAGCTGATATGTACCCTTGACAGTTCTCATTTTCTGCCCGGATATCGTGTAACAGCTCGCAAACGTCAACATCAACGCTACCGTCAGTATCACGGCAAGCAAGTGTTTAAAAGCTTTCATAATTTCCTCCTTAATTCTTTTTTTAAATCATCCAAGATCAATATCATTTTTTGTTTTTTATACAAGTACATATCCCGATCCAATCTTCACCTTGCTGAAAGTATTTACATTCACAGCAGGTTGTATCGGGTGTGCGTTTTGTGTCTCCCCTGTAGCTCTTACAAGCATCCTGCATCATCGTAACGAACGGCGCTCCCTCATCCGTGCAAACAGGTTCTTTTGTAAAGTCGGGATAGATCACAACAGGGTCGCATAGCGGACTCTGTCGGTCGCATTCCTCATAGTAACCGTACCTCAGCTCGAAGGTCTTACCGAAGGTAGTTACAACCTTGTAAAGCTCACCTTCCTTGTGGGTAACCTCTGTAGGCTGAATATTGTTCTGAAATAAACTGCTTAACATATCGGACTCCTTTCGGCATTTTGTCAAAAAGAAAAATCTGCCATACTGTTTGATAATAGTATAGCAGACTTTTCCTGTTTGCGGTATTACCTAAAATCACTTTTTTAGGTCTTATTTTTCGGGCATTTTGGGCTTTTGACAAAATTTTATATATCTTTCCCAGGGTGTTCTGGATATATAAAATTACAAAATCGCGGCAAATTCTGACCTCGGCAGACCCGATTTTTCGCTTACAATACGCACCGCTTGCTTGACAACAGAGAGCGATA
>JAZNFQ010000022.1:0-7670 GCA_045576075.1 Clostridia bacterium | reverse complement strand
TGTCTTGTCGTATGGCGTCCGCGCTCTACCCGCTCGCTGACCTCGCCTGTTGCAAAAGCATCACTATCTGTCACACAATTCAGTATACTTGACTTTCCGACACCTGAATTCCCTGCAAAAACAGTGATATTATCACGCAATTTTTCGCTTAGCATATCTATATTATCACGCTCTCTGGCACACATAGGCACCACGCAGAAACCAGCCTTTTCATATATATCACAAAGCTCATCTCCTGACTCAATATCAATCTTATTCAGGCAAATCACAATGTCGATTTCCAAAAGCTCGGCTGAGGCTAAAAGCTTGTCTATAAGATATAAATTAGGTTTGGGGTTTGCAGTTGCAATAACCACTGCCATTTGTGTCACATTTGCAACAGGGGGTCTAAGGAGTACGTTTTTTCTCGGCAGTATTTCCTCTACCGCACCACTCCCTGTTACCTCATCAATGGCTATACGAACTCTGTCCCCCACAAGCGGAGTTATGCCATCCTTTCGGAAGCTCCCGCGTGCTCTGCATTCAAAATATCCGTCGGCGGTATCTACATAGTAGAAACCGCCGATTCCTTTTGTTATTATTCCTTCGCTGTAGATATCAATCCCGCTCCTTTAGTCACTTATTGTCGGAGTAGAGGGAGTCGGAGGCGTTGGTGTATCATCTGACACCGCAGGCGGCGCAACTGTGCCCTCATTTCCCGTATCGTTATTATTACCGTTTCCTTCATTATTTGACGGGGTATCATTGTTTGCGGGATTTTGAGTTCCTGTATTTGTTGCATTGCCCTGATTGTTATTGGAGTCCTCATTATTATTGTCATCATTATTTTCGTCTTCCTCGTCGTCTTTAGACCCATCACCCTTGCTTACATAGAGTGTAACAAGTCCGCCCTCGGAAATCTCAGTACCCTCGGATGGCTCCTGACTGATAACCATATCCTTCTTCTCTGAACTGCTTTCTTTTTCAACAATGTTTATTTTAAAGCCGTCTTCGATAACAAGCTTTCTGGCTTCGTCTATCTTCATTTCGGTATATTTCCCGACAGCCTTTGTTGTGTTGCCCTTACTTACAACTACTCTGATTACAATGTCATCGCGCTTTGCAACCTTATCTCCTGCGGGACGGTCCTGCTCAAGAATTGTGCCTGCCTCTTTATCACTTGCACGCTCTTCCTGCTTGATTATGCTAAAGCCATCAGCCTTATATTTTCTCTGTGCCTCTTCAAGCTTCATATCCACAACGCTCGGAATTTCAACTTTTTCTCCGCTGCCGAACACACCGTTCGCCATCTTCGAAAATCCAAGGTACATTCCCGCTATAACCAGAATAGCCGCGGCAATGGCAGCAATTGTAATTCTGCGTTCCTTCTTCTTTTGTTCTCTTATCGCTCTGTTTCTATCAATTCTTCTCAGTCTGTTCTCCTCCATTTCTTCATCAATTTTCTTTGCATATTCATCATATTGCTCTTCTTGTTTATGTGTCTTTTTATAATCGTCAATAGCCTTATCATCTATCGCAGCCCTTTTGCGGGTAACCTCTATATCCTCATCATCATCTACAAAATCGGGGAGCTTTGCTTCAAGCTCAACCTGAGGATTTTTTATAACCAATCTCAAATCCTTCAGGAAATCGCCTGCGGTTGCATAACGCTGTGATTGCTCTTTATTCATAGCCTTCATAACGATATACTCCATCGCCTTGGGAATAGAATTGTTCAAAATTCTCGGTAGTACAGGCTTTTCCTGTATATGCTTAATTGCAATAGTAACGGGAGATGTATCGTTAAACGGAAGTCTGCCCGTGAGCATCTCATAAAGAACCACACCGAGTGAATAAATATCTGTGCTTTCGCTGGTATATCCGCCGCGCGCCTGCTCGGGTGAAAGGTAGTGAACTGTGCCTATTGTAGAATTTGCCATAGTTGTAGTAGCTTGGGATGTAGCCCTCGCAATTCCAAAGTCGGTAACCTTTAATATACCGTCACTTGTCATAATAATATTTTGCGGCTTAATATCCCTGTGTATAACAGATTTTTTGTGTGCCTCTTCAAGCCCCTCACAAATCTGTGCTGCAAATTCAGCAGCCTGACGCCATGTCAGCACATGCTTTTCAACTATGTACTCTTTAAGCGTAATGCCCTCTATATATTCCATAACTATATAATAAAGTCCGTTTTCAACACCTACATCATATATTGACACAACGTGCGGGTTGGAAATTCTCGCAGCAGCCTGAGCCTCGGTATTAAAGCGATGTACAAACTCTTTGTCGTCTTTAAGTTCTTCTTTTAAAACCTTAATTGCAACAAAGCGATTGAGGAAATGACATCTTGCCTTATATACATGAGCCATTCCGCCTTTTCCGACCTCTTCAAGTATTTCATAACGACCTGCAATCATTTTTCCTATCAAATCCATAACTTTCCCTCCTATATAAATCGGATACAAACAGCGGTAATATTATCAAGCCCGCCTCTTTGCTTGGCAGCATCAATAAGCTTGCAGACCGTATCCTCACAATTTTTCTCAGTTCTTATTATTTGGTAAATTTCATCATCATCCAACATAGAACTCAGCCCGTCACTGCACAATAAAATGCAATTGTCTCCGCCAAATTCACACTCAAACAAATCTGCATCAACCTCAGCATCCGTACCAACCGCGCGGGTTATAATATTCTTCTGTGGATGCCGTCTTGCCTCTTCCTTGGTTATTGTTCCGCTTTTTATAAGTTCTTCTACCACAGAATGGTCACTGGTAATCTGCCGAATTTCATTTTGGTCTGTAATATACGCCCTACTGTCACCGATATTTGCAATGTATGCCGTCTTGTCCCAAAGCACAACAGCAACAACCGTTGTTCCCATTCCGCTTTGGCCCTCATTTTCAATAGACATTTTATACACACATTCATTAGCATCTGCTATGGCGCCTCGGAGTATTGATGGAATTTCAGCCTCCGAAGTATCCTCCAGAGCCTTAAGCTGCTCTGCAATAACCTTGACAGCTGTCTGGCTTGCAACCTCTCCTGCATTATGACCGCCCATTCCATCAGCCAATATAAAGAAACCGTGATTTTTCTTATCGTCAAACACTTTTATGCAAAAGCAATCCTCGTTAAGTTCTCTGACGCATCCGACATCACTTGCACCAAAAGTTTCTATCAAGCAAACCACCTCCTGTATCATTTAGTTATTTATTCTGCTTTATTTTTTCCCGCTTGCGCTCTGAGCTGTCCGCAAGCAGCACTTATATCCGCACCCATTTCACGCCTTATTGTAGCGGTAACTCCGCCCTTTTCCAAAATATCGCGGAATTTATCCACAGCATCCCTGTTTGACGCCGAAAACCCTGTTTCAGCCACCTTATTAACGGGTATAAGGTTTACGTGGCACAGCATACCTGATATTAAACCAAGCAGCTCTCGTGCTTCCTCGGGCGTATCATTGACACCGCGTATAAGAGTATATTCAAAGGATATACGTCTGTTTGTTTTTTGTATATAATATCTGCACGCGCTCATCAATTCTGCTATATTATATTTTTTATTTATCGGCATTATCGAAGAGCGTTTCTCATCATTAGGTGCATGAAGAGAAACAGACAGTGTAATCTGGAGCCTTTTATCTGCAAGCTCTCTTATTCTCTCACACAACCCGCAGGTAGAAAGGGAAATGTGCCTGTGCCCAATGTTGAGTCCAAGGGGATTATTGACATTTTCCAAAAAGGTCATCACATTATCAAAGTTGTCAAGAGGCTCTCCCATTCCCATAAGAACAATGTTAGAAATCCTCTCTCCTAAGTCTTTTTGCACCGTCATAAGCTGACCTATAATCTCGCCCGGAGTAAGATTTCTTACCTTTCCCCCTCGGGTAGATGCGCAAAACGCACATCCCATTGCACATCCGACTTGAGTAGACACGCATATTGTATATCCGTGATGATATTTCATCAACACACATTCAACAAAATTCCCATCGTCTAATTGTAACAGATATCTACGTGTTTCGTCAATATGTGAAACAAATTTTTGTTCAATTTTTAAATTGCCTGCTGAGTATTCAGCGCTGAGCTTATCCCTTAATTTCTTTGGGATATTGCTCATATCATCAAAGCTTTCCGCGTCATCATATAACCATTTAAATATTTGTCCTGCACGGAATTTAGGTTCGCCAAACCGAGCCAATATTCCCTCAAGCTCTTTTAATGTAAAATCCTTTAAATTCTTCATTTCAGGCATTTTTTACCTTTCTCATCTTACATATATAAAATCCGCTTCCCCCTGTTTTATGGGCAAGGTAAAGCTCTTCGGATACCTTTTCAAATTCAGTGTGAGAACTTAAAAAGTCTGCAATTATATCCGAATTTTCTTCCCTTAATATCGTACAGGTCGAATATACCAAAATTCCGCCCGCCTTTAGATACTCGGCAGAGGAATTTAGAATTTTGCGCTGCGTTTCACACAGGGCATCTATATCAGACGGCTTTCTGTTCCATTTTATATCAGGCTTTTTATGTATAACCCCTATCCCCGAACAAGGAACGTCTGCAAGTACTCTGTCAGCTATGCATCGCAGTTCCTCTTTTATCTCCTCCGAATTATGTGTTACCGCACTTACACAAGACAGCGACAACCTCTCTGCCGCCCTCTCTATCAGCTGAATTTTATGCGGATGAATATCCATTCCCAAAACCTTGCCATCATTTTGCATAAGCTCTGCAATATGGGTGGTCTTTCCACCAGGCGCAGCACATACATCTATTACAGTTTCGTTGCACTTGGGGTCAAGTGCAATCGCTGTGCGCATAGAATTTATATTTTGGAGAGTATAATATCCCTCTTTGTATGCCTTGGAGGAATTAATATCGATTGCGCCCTTTATAATCAGGCACTCTTGGACATCTGAGCTTTGCTCTGCACAAATTCCCTCTTTTTGTAATATATCTATAAGTTCAGTCGGGGTCGTCTTAAGAATATTTACTCTTATCATTGTGGGATGAGGCAAAAGACTGTCAGCGAGAATTTCCTCGCAGACACTCTCCCCAAACTGTGCTATAAGCTTCTCGGTCAGCCAACTCGGACAGGAATACATAACAGACAGAAACTCCGTAACATTTTCCCGCTTTGGCGTCGGCAAATTATCAAGATTTCTTGCAACATTCCTCAAAAGCCCGTTTACATACCCTCTTGCCGCCTTGTGAGCGTACTTTGACGCAAGCTTGACCGCCTCGTTGCAAGCGGCAGAGGGCGGAATTTTATCCATCATAACAAGCTGATAAATCCCTGTTCTTAAAATCTGCAACACCCATGGACTTATCTTTTTTAATTTGATTTTGGAATACGCCTCTATGATATAATCAATTCGCGTTTTGTTACGCAATACACCCATTGTAAGTTCGTTTACAAAGGCCCTGTCCTGCGCCCCTTCAAATCTATTTGCGGCATCTGCAATCGCTTTGGTTGAATAAGCGCCATCCTTTTCGATCCTATACAGAGCAACTGTAGCCGCTTCTCTCGGACACATCCCCAACTTAATCTCTCCTGTTCCCGAATAACAATATAATTCTAAGCAAACTCAAGATGGAGCTTACAGCCGCGGCCACATATGTCATAGCCGCTGCGTTTAAAACCTTTGTCGCCCCTTGTATTTCAGTACTGTCAAGCAGATTTTGGCTTTCAAGGGTATTGAGTGCACGTCTGCTTGCGTTAAATTCAACGGGAAGTGTGATGAGCTGAAAGATAACTGTTGCAGAAAACAAGATTATTCCAAGGTCCACCAAGGTATATGATAAAAATAAACCCAAAAGCAAAATCGGCATTGACAATGCATTGCAAATATTAACAGCGGGCACAATGGCATTTCTTATTTTTATCGGAGAATATCCCGTTGCATACTGCACCGCGTGTCCTACCTCGTGGGCGGCAACCCCTATCGCACCGACTGATGTACTGTCATACGTAGTATCAGACAGTCTTACTACATTCTTTTTGGGGTCAAAATGGTCTGTAAGGTTGCCGTGCACACGTTCAACCCTGACCGAGAACAACCCATTCATATCAAGAATTCTTCTTGCAACATCCGCACCTGTGTATCCAAATCGGTTACTAACCTGTGAATATTTTTTAAAAGTGGAGTTAACTCTGCTTTGTGCCCATATTGACAAAATCAAGGCGGGAAGTAGAATTATCCACGTTGGGTCAAAATAGAAAAATGGAAACATACAAATCATCCTTTCAATTAACTAAGCACAATACTTTCATCTATAGTATGTCCGTTTAAGTAGCTTTCAACCGTCATTCTTTTACCGCCCTTAAACTGAATTTCATCAACTATAATACTTTTATGGTCGCCGCATGCAATCTCAAGCTTTTTATCAATAATTTTAATACTCCCGCACCTCGCATCAGTATCTCCGCCCAATGTGGCATTGATAATTTTTAACATATCATCGCCATACATAGTAAAACTGCCAGGAAACGGGTCCATTCCTCTTATCAAGCAAAATATCTCTTTGGCGGATTTCTCCCAATTGATGTGCCCCGTTTCTCTTGAAATCATAGGAGCATAGGAGGAATCAGCGTCATCCTGCTTTTCACGTGGTGCTGTCCCATCTAACAAGGCATTAACCGTTTTAGAGAGAAGCTCCGCCCCCATTACCGAGAGCTTGTCATGGAGTGACCCATATGTTTCGGTATCACTTAGCGAAACTTTTGACTTATATATCATATCGCCAGTATCTAGGCCCTTTTCCATATACATAGTCGTAACACCCGTCTCAGTCTCTCCGTTTATAACGCTCCATCGTATTGGTGCGGCACCCCTGTATCTCGGCAAGAGTGATGCATGCACATTTATACAGCTGTATTTAGGAAAATTCAAAATATATTCGGGCAATATCTTGCCATACGCCACAACCACAATAAGCTCTGGCATCAGCTCTTCTAAAATCGGGAGAATAGCACCATCTTTAAGTGTTTGGGGCTGAAAAACAGCAATACCCTTTTCCTGCGCATAAACCTTTACAGGGGGTGGGGCAAGCTTATGTCCCCTGCCCTTTGGCTTATCAGGCTGGGTAACAACACCGCATATATTATGTCCTTCTCTAACAAGGATATCAAGGCAGGGTACTGCAAAATCAGGGGTACCCATAAAAAGTATATTCATAAATCATTTCACCTCGGACTAAATCAGTCCCTCTCAAGTTTTATTGTTATTGTCTGTGTCGCCTCTTCTCCGGATTTCAAAAAGGCTAATTTCCCTTCTTTTCGAATTATATCCCTTCCGACCACAGAGCAATTAGCCGGTTCAAGCCCCAAAACATAACGGCCTTTTTCCATCATCTTCCACTCTGTAAAGTAAGGCAATTCATTCACATCGTAATTTATTGATAATCCTATTTTAATATCAGGGTTGTATATTCTCGCCATTCCCTCTGTCATATCATAAAAATAACATTGTTCCGCAAAGCTCGGTTGAGGTTTTTCCATTATAAGCGCACGCTCGACCCCCTCCGCTGCACGCTCATCCCTTGGAACATATCCGTTATGCTTAAGAGTTACAACAGAATTTTCGGATAAAAGAGGATATCCCATATTCATATGATACAAAATCATATACGGCGCCTCATCATATCCTATATTTTTAACCTTATCTTTAATTATTATTTCAT
>JAZNFQ010000021.1:0-3261 GCA_045576075.1 Clostridia bacterium | reverse complement strand
GTACTGCAATTTAGCGTATTTGTCATCTCGAGCGAACCAACGGTCGACGCCCGAAGGGGCTAAAGTCAATGTGAGAGATCTCTTATTTCGCGATATTTTGAGATCCCTCGTCGCTTCGCTCTGTCGGGATGACAGTTCCGCATTTTGGTTTAGTTTATATCGAACTCAGAGTAAGATAAAACAAACAGCCGGGTTGGTGGTTCTCCCGGCTGCCGGGTACGCCGCATGCAATGTTCTGTAACTCCTGCCGCGAAGGTGCATAAACGTAGAAAAAATTATTGATTAAGGAACATCCTGCATTCGGCGTATCATTTTTTTTGCCTTTCATTTTTACAATTAGGGTACTTGCGCGTCTTATAGACGGGATGATGTATCGAACGCTGCATATTGGGGATGATATAACTCGCGGACTTGTCATGCAGAGTGCAGTGAAGCATCTCATAATGAAAAACTTAAAAACAACAAATAAAACAAAACCCAATGAAAAAGACATTGCTATTGATTCTGTTTTCAGTTGCTATAGCAACATTGAATGCGCAGACGCAAAAGAATGCCCGGGTTAAGGAATATACACGTCCGGCATTTGCTTTTACTGCTTCTAACAGTATGTATCTTGAGAAAATAAGTATTGACAAGAACTGTACGGAACTTTATTTCTCTGCAACTGAACCAGAAAAGCTCCCTGATTTGGAGACTCCGATATACCTTGTTGCGGGTAATAACAGAATTCCTTATATAGATGCTTTTGTGTCTGAAAATAAGGATAGCGTTAAACTTGTCTTCAGGGCATTGCCGGCATCGGCTGTTACATTTGATTTGGTTGGTTTTGATAAGGGGTGGTACGGAATACGAACAGACGGTAAAGGATATATATCGACAAAACAGGACAAGTGCGATGATTTTCCTGCTGATGAACCACTGCCGGAATATGAAGCCGTTGGCGATACCGCTTATGTTGTAGGTAACATAATAGGGTTCGTTCCTGATGAAATACAGTCCTATATCTTCGTAACTCAAGATGCTATAACCGGGCTTGAAGAAGTGAAAATAGAGAAAGACAGTATAGATGGTGATTTTGTTCTTTATAAACAAGGTTTACATAATCATGCGGTATATTCAGTCTTTTCGGGAGATATAAGTGGCGACTTCTGGTTCTTTCCTGGCTACCGCACAACGGTTACGGTTGATTTGCCTTCTGCAATGGCAAAAAAGTATAAGCTCGAAGGATATGAAACAGTGGGCAAAGAGGTCGTTTTTGATGGTCCGGTAGGGGATTTGTCACAAGTCCTATGGGACCTTACACACATGGATTGGCAGACGGTCATAGGACATGAATCCGTTTTGGAGACATCTTTTGAGGAGTTTGCCAAAATACAATGGGATACCATGCAGGTCCGTAAGAAAAAACTGCTGCAGAGCGAAGTTTATAATAATAGACAAAGGCAACTGGCTTCTTTGTTCGCACAAAAAGAGTATATAAGGAATATAATCTCATATCCGCAATGGCTTAAACGTTCTTTACAGAGAGCCCATGTTGCCAATGTCGATTCTGTGTACAATATCAAGATTAAGGAGTATACGTTAAAAGATACACATTCAGTAGATATAGAATTGTTTGACAAAAACTCAAACGCAGCCTTATGGCTTATAAGGGATGCCACGATATTGCCTTATGCTGTTGCAAATGGCCTGACCGATAACCCTGTAGCACGTTGGATGTCCGATTTTGAGTATTCGCGGAAAATATGTCGCCAAATCAGTGCAGAGCCATTTGATGACGGTGCCGTACAATGGGATAGTGTTGCTCCGCAATTTATGGAAAAGGTACGCGGCTTTAACCGTTTTATACGTAACGAAAAGGCTCGTATGCAGGCTGAAATGAAAGATAAAGTAAAAGTTTGCAGTGTTCCTGACAAATATCAAGGTTCGGTAATTGATTATGTCTCATCACAATTTGAAGGCAAGATTCTGCTTATTGATTGCTGGGCGACATGGTGTGGCCCATGCAAAGCAGGAATACGCCAGATGAAAGATTATAAAACAGAAATGGAGGGAAAACCTGTGGTGTTTGTTTATCTTACCAATGGCAGTAGTCCCTATCAGGAGTGGAGTAATACAATAATGAGCATTCCTGGTTATCATTATCGCCTTTCGGACAAGGATTGGAATACCATCCCAAATATCAACGGTATACCACGCTATTTCCTTTGTGATGAAAATGGCAAAGTCATTATGGACGTGGAAGGTTGGGGCAAGAATAGCCTTGAGAGGTTCAAGAGCAAAATCAATGAACTGTTGAAAGAGATGAACGGCGATTATAGGGAATTTGTACTGAACTGATTTAGAAAAAGCTGTCCTCGGGGCAGCTTTTTGTATAATGTACATATTTCGTAGCTGCTTGTATGAGTATATAGCGGAAGGACAACCCTTGCGAATGTCGACGGTGTGACTGCGCAATAAGACGGGGATTTTTATAAAATGAAAAAAGTTACCTGCTGTGTCTTGCAGGTAACTTTTTTGAAAATTTAGGGAGTGTGTGGGTGCAAATGCATCATTTATCTATGCAAAATCTTTACACTCTTTCCATTTGGCTTGCGAATGATGTTAATTCCATGCTGAACTTCAGTGTGGCTGTTACCGTTTAAATCATAATATATGGCATCTTGAACAAAATTTTCCTCTATCGCGTCTATTCCAGTTGTGGAAATTACTTTAAATGGATATTTCGAGGTGGTAGCATCGCTGTTCGGGACGCACTCGTAACCTTCTTCCAAAAATTCTTCATCTACATTCTTGGAATATAAGCCGCCGGTGCATTTCAATGTCGCTCCATTTAATGCATACAGAATTCTTTCAGCGCATATCATGCAATTCTCAATTCTTACGTTGCCGCTTGAGATACAACCTACGCCGCTGCCTCTATTTTCTATTACGCCATTCGTTATTATCGCGTTACCGTTAAAACATAAGGTCTGCGAAGCTGATTCGTTAGTATAATCGCCTCCGTTGATTTCTGTTGTGGTGCCTGCTGCTGTCCAAATGCAACGGCGATAATCGTTTCCTGAGAATTCGGTTGAGGTGTTTTCAAAAATTCCTCCGTTAATGGTAAGCACCCCCGTTTTTGCATAGTTCGAGAGGGCCGCACTATTGCCTATGCATTTAAACTCTCCATTGTTAATGTCGGTATCGCCATTTATGCATATAACCTGATTGGTGCACGTGAACTTGCCTCCGTTGATTTCTGTTGTGGAACCTTCCACA
>JAZNFQ010000020.1:0-1515 GCA_045576075.1 Clostridia bacterium | reverse complement strand
TCAACATTTAAGAAGTTTTCCAAATCATCATAGACAGGATCACTGCAACCTGTTAAAAGCGTAAATGACATAACTGCCATAAGTAAAAGTGCTAAAAGTTTTTTCATAAAAAATCCTCCATATATTTAAATTAATTTATTTATTCCCCTTATATGCCGGTGCGACAAAAGCCTTGAATTTGTCAACATTGTTTTTATTGTAATACTCATATGCATAGATGTCGTCCTCGCTAAGCTCTCTTACGGGCTTGAAATCTTCGTAGTACGCCCAAATCTGTTCTCCGTTATATTTGTCTGTAACGGGCAGAGTATCACCGACTTTCGGCCCTGTCACCCAGATTCTGTCGCCATTCGCATAAGAGTGCTGAAGTATCATCCATTGATTATCCGAAGTGGGCAGGAAGTTTTTACCGTTTGAACCGCCCTTCCAGCCGCGAAGATTTTTTTCATCAGGAAGTACCGCCTGATAATATCCGATTTCATCAGCATTTACACTTCTTTGCGCAACTAAAATTGCTTCCTGAATGGTGCAGGTACCCTGCGGGTCAATGGCTGTATCGCTCTTGCCTTTGATAAGCCCGAGTGCATTCATAAACGCCATAGGCTCGTTTGCCCACGATGAAATCGACCGGCAGTCAGAGAAGCTGTCAAGCTGCGATTCGTATGGTGTATATCTTATCTTGGAGTTGTTCTTCACATACATAAGGGCACGGTGGATAAAAGTCGCCATCTGCTCACGGGTAAGAGTAGTATATGGCGAGAATGCGCCTTCGCCCGTTCCTGATGTAATACCTGCCGAATATGCTTTTAACACATATATGTTATCCGTGTCGTTAAATGTACCGACAGGAGCCGATGCAATCTCTTTTCCTGTGAGCTTTTCTGCAAGCTTAACCGCTACAGAGCAGAACTGCTGACGGTTGATTCCCGAAGTGTAGTCGTTTCCGAGAAGGGATAAATCAAGAAGGTCGTTTGCGTTTGCCCATTTGATTTCATTTTCAGCCCAACCGCTGTAATTTGCAGTTACGGCAGAATTTCCCTTTACGGCAAAGGCGGAGAGCCAGTCGCTTTCTACCGTGGTTTTTTCAAGATATTCGGGTATGTCCTTTTCCCAGCCCTTCTTCAGATTGCTTATCCAGTATTCGTAGGTAAGCTCTGCGTTTGCACCGAAGTCTGCGTTAAAATCCTCTCTTGAGTAATGGATTGTGTCATATTCATACCGGTTTATTCCGCACCAGTTGCAGGAGTAGAGATATACATCATCGCCTGCGCTGTTTTTGCCGAGATAGTTTTTTGCCGACAAATCCTTTATAGTGTAGCTGTGGGCAAATTTTGAATAATCGTATTCGTTATACTCATTTTTTGAGAATGTGTGATTAGGATTTTTCTCAGAAAGACCGCAGTATTTGCAGGAATAAAAATACATTACGGGGTTCTGACAGGATTTGTGCTTGTAAATACGGTCTGCCGATGTAACTTCTGCTGTGTAGATATGATTTTTGCACCAGTTACGGGA
>JAZNFQ010000019.1:0-30092 GCA_045576075.1 Clostridia bacterium | reverse complement strand
GGATTCGTAGGGAATGCATTTATGCATTCCGCAACGGAACGGATAAATCCGTTCCCTACAAGACAACGCACCTATACCCGTAGCAGAATATACAATGCTTGTAAGGTAATTGTAATGTCGCTAAAGTTGACATTTAGATATATGTATGATATACTACCCACGAGTATACAAATAGTATTTTTAGGGGGTTTTTTCCTTGGACGATGGGCCTATGTTGCCGATAATTTTGCAGATAATACTTATCGTGCTAAATGCGATATTTGCATCTGCGGAGATAGCAGTTATTTCGATGAATGATACAAAGCTTGAGAGAATGGCAGACGGCGGTGACAGACGCGCAAAGCGCCTTGTCAAACTGACAGAGCAGCCTGCAAGATTTCTTGCGACGATACAGGTGGCGATTACTCTTTCGGGATTTTTAGGCAGTGCTTTTGCCGCGGACAACTTCTCAGACTCACTTACCAAATGGCTGATTTCACTTGGGGTGACAATTCCCGAGAAAACTCTCGACAGTATCGCGGTTATTCTTATAACCCTGATTTTGTCGTATGTGACGCTTGTCTTTGGCGAGCTTGTTCCCAAAAGAGTTGCGATGAAGAAGACCGAGAGTATAGCTCTTGGCGTATCGGGTTCGGTTTCGTTTTTATCGAACATATTTGCGCCGATAGTTTCGTTTTTAACCTTTTCTACCAATATAGTTCTTCGCCTTTTCGGGATAGACCCGAATGCCGAGGATGACAATGTAACGGAGGAAGAAATCCGTATGCTCGTTGATGCGGGCAGCGAAAAGGGCGTTATCGATGCCAAGGAGCAGGAGTTTATCCAGAATGTATTTGAGTTTGATGATTTGACGGCGGCAGATATTGCAACCCACAGAACAGAAATCGCGATATTGTGGATTGACGATGAAATAGAGAAATGGGAAGAAATAATACACGAGCGTCGTTTTACAAGATATCTTGTGTGTGGCGAGAGTGAGGATGACGTAATAGGTGTTCTTGATGCACGTGATTATTTCAGGTTAGAAAATAAAACGCACGATAAGATTATGGCAGAGGCGGTAAAGCCCGCGTATTTTGTTCCTGAAACGATTGGCGCAGACGTGCTCTTCCACAGGATGCGCCGTGATAATCAAAGACTCGCTGTTGTTATTGATGAGTATGGCGGTCTTTGCGGGATTATTACCCTTATAGATTTGGTTGAACAGCTTGTCGGCGACCTTGGCGATGATGGCGATGCTCCAAAGGATATTTTGCGCATTACGGCAGATACATGGCAGATATACGGAAGTGCATCCCTAAAGGATGTTGCAGAAGAACTTGGGCTGACCTTGAGCGAGGAAAATACATCAACCACCTTTGGCGGTATGATAATTTCAGAGCTTGGGTCTATTCCCGAGGACGGGAGCTGTCCTGAACTTGTGATTGACAACCTTAAGATACTTGTAAATCAGGTAAGCGACCACAGAATAGGTCTTACGACCGTACATCGCATATAGACGGATAAATCCCCGAAGAAGTCTTCGGGGATTTTAGAATATAATTTAATTGAAAGGATATCTCATAAATGATACTTTTTCATAATTCGCAGGACACAAAATATCGTTTTCCGTTTGGTGCAGTTTGTACTGAAACCCGCGTGCGACTTTGCCTTGACGTTGTATCAGAGGCAGAGCCGAGTTTGGTGCAGCTTCGGGTATGGCACAGAGGAGAAGAGATTTTTTATCCTATGTCAATAGAGGATAGGAATGGAGATAAGTTTTCCTACATTATAGAGCTACCGATGCCGAGCGAGCCGTGTTTGTTCTGGTACAGCTTCGTTGCGGAATGCGGCGGTAAAAGGGTTTGGTATGTGAATAACCCCGAAAGACTCGGCGGGATTGGTGAAATGTCAAGCGGCGAGAATGGGAGAAGCTTTCAGATTACTGTGTATGACAAAGCCTTTGAAACGCCAAAGTGGTTTCGCGGGCAGACAATGTATCAGATTTTCCCCGACAGATTTTTTGGCGAAAGAGAAAATGGCGAAATCTTTAAAAAAAGAGAGGAATATATAATACATTATGACCTTGGTGAAGAGATGTCATTTAACCGACATCCCTACGAGGACGGGCCCGCATATAATGATTTCTATGGCGGAAATTTAAAGGGAATTATCAAAAAGTTACCCTATATTAAATCTCTTGGGGTAGGTGTTATATATTTAAATCCTATTTTTGATGCTTATTCAAACCATAAATATGATACTGCAAACTATAAAGAAATCGACCCTATGTTTGGAAATGAGGAGGATTTTTCTCTGCTTTGCAACGAGGCGAAAAAGCTCGGCATACGCATAATTCTTGACGGCGTTTTCAGTCATACGGGCGCTGACAGCATATATTTCAATAAATACAAAAGCTATGGCGATGGCGGTGCGTACAATGATGTGTCATCCCCATATCGAAGTTGGTACAGCATTGACGGAAACGGGAATTATGAAAGCTGGTGGGGTTGCAGTAACCTGCCTAATGTAAATGAGCTTGACGACTCTTACCTTGACTATATTCTACGTGATGAGGATTCCGTTATAAAAAAATGGATTCGCCTCGGCGCATCGGGCTGGCGCCTTGATGTTGCCGATGAACTGCCTGATGAATTCATAAAAATCCTGCGCCAAGAGGTCAAGAAGGTAAATCCCGATGCAGTTATAATAGGCGAGGTCTGGGAGGATGCATCGAACAAGGTCGCTTATGGAAAACAGCGCGAGTATTTGCTCGGCAGTGAGCTTGACAGCGTTATGAATTATATTTTCAGGGATAATGTAACAGCATATTTGATGGGCGAAAAAAGTGCGAGGGAGCTTTGCAAAAGCTTTATGTCGGTTATGGAAAATTATCCTGCAGAGGTTTCGTATTCGCTGATGAACTTAATCGGCACCCACGATACGATGAGGATAAAATCACTCTTTGGCGGAATGAGAGAGGATTGCAGGGGCGAAAAGCTGACCTCTGGGATGGAAAGCCTCTCTACCTATCGACTTATGTGTGCGGCCTTTATCCAGATGACGTACCCGGGTGTGCCGTCTGTGTACTATGGTGACGAAATTGGAATGCAGGGCGGACGCGACCCATATAACAGAGCGCCGTTTACATGGCGCGCCGTTGATGTGGAGCTGCTGGAGCGGTTCAGGTATCTCGGCAATTTACGCAACCGACTTGGCGTGCTGAAGAACGGATTTTTCAAAGTGATGTATGCAGATGACGATGTTCTGGTTTATGCAAGGTACTTTGAAGATAAAAAAGATGTATTTGGAGCCGATGCAGAGGGGGGCTTTGCTCTGTGTGCAGTCAACCGAAGCTTTGAGGAGCGGAGGGTTACAGTCGATTTATCAGAATTTGCAATATCGGATTTGATAGCAGATGATGGTTCGTTGCTACAACTGTCAGGCGGAAGTCTTGAATTTGAGATAAAACCGCTTGGTACAAAGCTTTTTTATGAGGAGCAGGCGGATTAAAAGGGGATAAGATGATTAAGAGGGAAGAAATATTTAATATTGCGGATATGACAAAGATAGCGTTGTGCACAGCGTTGCTCTGTGCAGCGTCATTTTTGGTTATTCCTCTGCCCTTTACCCCGATTGTACTGAGTGCGCATACTATAGTGGTTAATCTTGTTGGATTGGTTTTAAAACCTCGCCATGCCATATACACCATTTTAATATATCTTTTTATGGGTGCTGTAGGGCTTCCGGTTTTTTCTGGCGGGACAGCAGGGATTTCAAGGCTTTTTGGGCCTGCGGGCGGATTTTATATTGGTTTTTTATTCGCCGCTTATGTAATCAGCAGGTTTAAGGGGGAAAGGGTAAGCTTTTTCAGATATACCGTGGTGACTGTGCTTGCAGGTATTACCATTATCCATTCTGCAGGAGTATTGTTTATGTGCGTTCATAACGGATTTAATGCAGGTTTGGCATTTATGCAGGTTTCGGCGCCGTTTGTAATAGGTGATATTATTAAATGTGCTGTTGCATCATTCATAGCAACAGCGGTCAATAAAACCATAAAAATTGACTAAATTTGCAACATTTTTTAACACTTGTGAAGATGCAGATAATATGAGGTGGATAAATTTGTTAAAGGGATTATTTAAGGACTTATTTTCGGAAAAGAAATTTTGGGGCTCTGTTATAACTATTGCTATCCCTATTGCTGTTCAGAATTTATTGACAAGCTCGTTCTCGCTTGTCGACACATTGATGGTGGGGCAGCTTGGCGATGTAAGTCTGGCGGCAGTCGGTATGGCGGGACAATGGAGCTGGCTTTTAAATATGCTGATATTCGGGGTTTGCTCGGGTGCGGCTGTCTTTTTTGCTCAATATTACGGCGAGAATAATAAAAAGGGAGTAATTCACACATACAGCGTCGCATCGGTTTCGGGAATTTTGTTTTCCCTGATTTTTATGGCGGTGGGATTTTTCGCTCCAAGAACAGTTATCAGCATTTTTAACCGCAACGCAGGCGTAGTCGAGGCAGGGACAGCGTATTTAAAAATAGCGGTTTTTTCTTATCCTGCAATTATGATGAATATGCTTGCCAATATGGTTTTGCGTGCATCACAGCGGGTAAAGCTGCCTATGGTTGTATCATTTTTTACAACAATTTTGAATGCGCTGCTCGATTACGGTTTGATTTTCGGCGCGTTTGGGCTTCCCGAGCTTGGTGTACGGGGTGCTGCGATTGCGACAGTAATATCGGCGTGGTCAGGCCCTGTGATAATATTTATAATTATGGCGATTTTGCGCGATGACGTTTTCTTTGCTCCGATAAAGGAACTGTTTGGTTTTGATATGAATTTTGTCAAGAAATTTTATCAGCGCGCTACTCCTGTTATTATGAACGAAACTCTTTGGGGTTTGGGGACGGTTGCATATAATGCGATTTTCTCTAATATGGGTTATGAGTATACGGCGGCGGTTTCAATACTTAGGACATTTGAAAATATTGCAGTTGCCTTTTTTGCGGGATTGATAAATGCGGCGTGTGTTTTTGTAGGACAGGATATAGGAAGCGGACAAATTCGCCGCGGCATAAAAAATTCGAAAAGATTTATGTGGCTTGTGCCGTTTGCGGGACTTATTATCGGAATCTTTGTTCTTCTGTTTCGAAGCGAGTTGGTGGGAATTTTTAATATGGGCAACAGTATATCGGACAAAACATTGTCGGCAGCCCATAGTATTATGTTGATTTATGCACTTGAAATAGTTGTACGAAACGTACCATATGTTGCCATCGTCGGCGTGTTCCGTTCAGGCGGAGATACAAAAAAGGGTATGAAGTATGAAATGCTCAGCCTTTGGGCAGTTTCTGTTCCTATAACATTAATTGCATCGGTTGTGTTTAAACTGCCGTTCCCTGTTGTTTTTGCCTGCAGTTATATCTGTGAGGACTATCTTAAGGCGTTTTTGTGCATAAAGCACTTTAGGTCTATGCGCTGGATAAAGCCCGTAACAGAAACAGGGAAAGCAGGGCTTGAAAAATATTTGAATGATGTTTCCACATTGTAGGGGAGGGGCTGGAGGTGAATTGCCCGAAGGGCAAGAGAGGCTGCTCTGGGGTACCGTGCCCTCCCGCAACGGACCGTCTGATGAATCCTCCCACCGCTAAAGCGGTCCCCCCTCCTTTAGGCAAGGAGGGCTTTGCCGGTCCCTACAATGCCGTGCCGAGATTGCAAACGGTGACTACGGATAACCAAAGGCGTGGTTTATTATTTTTTAAAACGAATTAAAATTTTCATTGCCGCCGCGGTAGGCATGGCGGAACAGGGGACGGCGATTTGTTCAAAAAATTTTAATTCGTTTTAAAACAACGCCCGCCGCGGACTGCGGCTATACATTCTATAATAACATAGAACATCAAAAAACTCTGCATTTTAATGCAGAGTTTTTTTATCAGTTTTTATTATGTGCATTTGCCTTTGCGCGAAGCTGGTTATTCAAAATACGTTTTCTCATTCTCAGACTTTGAGGTGTAACCTCTAAAAGCTCGTCTTCGGCTAAAAATTCAAGGCACGCCTCAAGGCTCATTATCTGCGGAGGGATAAGACGAAGCGCCTCATCACTTCCTGATGCTCTTGTGTTGGTGAGCTGTTTTTTCTTGCAGACGTTTACATTTATATCTTCTGCCTTGGGTGACCAGCCTACAATCATACCCTCATAGACCGCTGTGCCGGGGGTGATGAACATTGTGCCTCTGTCCTGAATTTTAAATATGCCGTAGCCGACAGCCTCTCCTGTTTCAAAGGCTACAAGCGAGCCTGTGTGGCGGGTCGTAATATCGCCCTTGAAGGGTTGATAGCTGTCAAATACAGAATTCATAATTCCCTCTCCGCGTGTGTCGGTGAGGAATTCGTTTCTGTAGCCAAGCAAGCCTCTCGCGGGGATTAAATATTCAAGCTTCATTCTCTCTCCCTGCGGGGTCATCTGAACAAGGTCCGCCTTTCTTGAGCCCATCTTCTCCATTACCGCTCCCATAGATGACTCGGGGACGTCAATCAGAAGACGCTCTATCGGCTCGCACACAGCCCCGTCAATAGTTTTATAGAGAACCCTCGGTGTACTTACCGAGAACTCATAGCCCTCACGGCGCATTGTTTCTATCAGTATAGAGATGTGCATTTCGCCTCTGCCTGCAACGCGGAAGCTGTCAGTAGTTTCGCCGTCCTCAACCCTAAGGGATACGTCCTTGAGCATCTCGCGCATAAGTCTGTCGCGGATTTGCCTTGAGGTGACAAACTTGCCCTCGCGTCCTGCAAACGGACTGTCATTTACCGAGAAGGTCATCTCGATTGTGGGCTCGCTTATTTTTACAAAGGGAAGAGCCTCAGGGGTGTCAAGTGCGGTTATGGTATCGCCGATTGTTATATCGGTAACGCCCGAGAAACAAACAATATCGCCGACCTTTGCAGAATCAACGGCGTTTCTGCCAAGACCGTCAATTTGATATATATTTACTATCTTTGCTTTGTAAGGTTCGTGCTTGCAGTGATAATCGCAAACCATAATATCTTGATTTTTGTTTAAGCTCCCGCGTTCTATCCTGCCGATTGCAATACGCCCGACATAATCATTGTAGTCAATCGAGGATACTAACATCTGGAGCGGGGCGTTCTCGTCGCCCTCGGGTGCGGGGATATAGTTTGCAATTGTTTCAAAGAGAATGCTCAAATCCTCGCCCGTTTCGTATTGTGAAAGAGATGCAGTACCCGCTCTGCCTGAACAGAAGATTATCGGGCTTTCCAATTGTTCATCGTTTGCGTCAAGCTCAATCAATAAATCAAGTATCTCGTCGGGAATTTCGTCAAGGCGCGCGTCGGGCCTGTCGATTTTGTTTACAACAATTATAACGCGGTGGTTCATCTCAAGCGCCTTTTGCAACACAAATCTTGTCTGCGGCATAGGACCCTCTGCTGCGTCAACCAAAAGAATAACGCCGTTTACCATTTTCAAGATACGCTCAACCTCACCGCTGAAGTCGGCGTGTCCGGGCGTGTCAATAATATTCATTTTGATGTCTTTGTAATAAACAGATGTATTTTTTGCAAGTATGGTAATACCGCGCTCGCGTTCGAGGTCGCCGTTATCCATAACTCTCTCTTCTACGACCTGATTTTCTCTGTAAATCCCGCCCTGCTTGAGCATCTCGTCAACCAATGTGGTTTTACCGTGGTCAACATGGGCGATGATTGCTACGTTTCTCAAATCTTCTCTTTTCATCAAAATACCTCGTTCTCTTAAATATACTTACAATATAATATCACATATACTTACCATATAATATCACAAAAAAGAGGTATTGTAAACGTCAATATTACTAAAATCAACAGAAAATATGTGTATTATACTATGTTTTCTTGTACGACACCGTAATATAGGGGCGGATTTCTTCATATAATTTTATAAAAAATTATATTTGCACTATTTCGTATTAAATTTATGTTACTTTGCGGAAAATGTGATGTATATCTTATACAAAAACTGATGGGACAAATGCGAAAAGATTGGATTTTACATAGAATTAATGTGCGTTTATAAAATGTTTATAAATTATTTATAAATTATTTATAATTTCGTTATATAAAGAATGTATAGGTAGTAGAAAATAATAACACGGATGTCAGCACATAAGTGTTGAGGATAAATCTGTAATTGCGGAGGAGATTGCTATGAAGGCAATTATTTTTTTGAACTGCGTTATTTCTATTGTATTTACACTATGCTATGCTTATCAGTTTTTCTACATCTTTGTGGGGCTTTTGAAAAAGCCGACTGAATATACTGCGGCAAAACAGCATAGGTTTGCGGTTGTGGTTTCTGCAAGAAACGAGAGCAGCGTAATCGGAAATCTTATCAAGAGCATAAGAGAGCAAAAGTATCCGAGCGAGCTTGTCGATGTATTTGTTATTGCGGATAACTGCACCGATAACACAGCCGAGATTGCCAGAGAGGCGGGCGCCATAGTTTATGAGCGTTTTAATAAAGAGCAAGTCGGCAAGGGCTATGCACTTGACTGGATGTTTAATATAATCCGCACAGACTATGCAGAAAAAGCATACGAGGCATATATTATATTTGATGCTGATAATATACTTGACCCGAATTACATCGCAGAGATGAACAAAGTTTTTGATAACGGATATCGCATAATCACAAGCTACCGTAACTCTAAAAACTACGACGGAAACTGGATTACAGCGGGCTACTCGCTCTGGTTCCTGCGTGAAGCAAAGTACCTTAACAATGCGAGGATGCAGCTTGGAACGAGCTGTGCAATCTCGGGCACGGGCTTTTTGGTAAGCGCCGATGTTATAAAGGATAATAACGGTTGGATACACCACCTGCTTACAGAAGACATCGAGTTTACAATTGACAGTGTAATCAAGGGCGAGAAAATCGGATATTGTGCAAATGCAGTTCTCTATGATGAACAGCCGACACAGTTCCGTCAGTCATATACCCAAAGGCTCAGATGGGCAAAGGGATTTTATCAGGTTTTTGCAAACTATGGCTCAAAGCTGTTTAAAGGGATTTTCAAGGGCAGCTTTGCATGCTTTGATATGCTTATGACGATAATGCCCGCAATGTTGCTTACGCTTTTGAGTATCGCGATTAATATAGTGGCAATTCCCGTTGGAATTATTACTCATTCGCCTGAACTTCCCGCTTTGATAAAGACACTTTTGCAGACGGTTGGTAACTTCTATTGTATGTTCCTTCTTCTTGGAACCATCACAACGATTACAGAGTGGGGACAGATACACTGCAGCAAGGCAAAGAGGGTTTTGTACTTGTTTACATTCCCGATTTTTATGCTGACCTACGTTCCGATTGCAATAGTTGCACTTTTCAAAAAGGTAGAGTGGAAACCGATTACACACACAGTATCAAAATCGCTCAGCGAGATTTGCAGAGAGGAAATGTCTGTATAAAACAAGTTGGCCCTTGCCGTCACAATGACGGCAAGGGTTATTTTTTGCATAAAAACTATTGACAAACAGAAAAAACGTGCTATAATAAAGTTAAGGTCAAAGAAAGTCAAAGTCAAATTCGACAAACTGTGACAGAGAGGTGATTTAAGTTTGAAGCTGAGTAATCTTATAGAAGAGTTTATAAAAGAGATGATATCTGAAGAAAACGGCGAGATTGAGCTGAGGCGCAACGAACTGGCGAGTCGGTTCGGATGTGTCCCGTCACAGATAAACTATGTAATATCAACGAGATTTTCGCCCGAGCGCGGGTATATAGTTGAGAGCAGACGCGGAGGCGGCGGCTACATCAAAATCACAAGGGTTATGCCAAAACCCGGGAACCATATGATGCATATTGTCAACGCGATTGGCTCTTATCTTTCATTTACAGATGCGGCGGCGATAATACAAAATTGCTTTGATTATGATTTAATTACCGAAAAAGAGGCAAGGATTATTATAGCCGCAGTTACGGAAAAATCAATACCGCTAAAACAGCCCGAGCAGGACTACCTGCGGGCGGGGTTGCTTAAGAATATGCTGATAACTCTGGCGTAGAGAAATGCTTAAAGAAAGGACTGATGATATATGAAATGTGAAAAGTGCGGGAAAAAAGAGGCAACAACACATATAACAAAGATTGTCAACGGATATAAGGAGGAGCATTATTTTTGCCCCGAGTGTGCGTCAAAGTCGCAGGAATATAAGGATATGAAATCGGGAATGAATTATGGGATAACCGATTTTCTGACAGGTATGTTCTCGGGTGGAAAGCAAGGCGCCATCGGTGCGGACAAAGATACGGGCGTTTGTCCGACCTGCCATATGCCCTACAGCGAATTTTTAAAGAAGGGCAAGCTTGGATGCGGAGATTGCTACAGCGCATTCGCAGACAGAATACGCAGACCTCTCAAGCAGATACACGGAACGTTTGAGCACGTCGGAAAGGTCCCGAAGAGAGGCGGCGACGCCCTCCGTATAAGCAAGAAGATATCAACACTTGAAGAGGAGATGAGCGCGGCTGTTTTAAAACAGGATTTTGAAAAGGCAGCAAAACTCCGCGATGAGATAAAGGCGCTGAAAAAACAAAATGAAAGTGAGGGGGCGTAATTTATGTGGTATACAGAGTGCGGAAGAGAAAGCGATGTTGTATTATCCAGCAGAGTGCGCCTTGCAAGGAACATAGAGGGTATTCCATTCCCCGAAAGGGCAACGGAGGAGCAACAGGATAAGGTAATAGAAATATGTAAAAATGCTGTGTTTGACAGCGATATAAAATTAAATTATATCGATATCGGGGCTATGAAGGACTATGAGAAGCAAGCAATTGCAGAGTGCCATATCATAAGCCCGCAAATGATGGACAACAGTATAAAGCGTGCTCTTCTTTTGAGCGACGACAGCTCGGTCAGCGTTCTTGTAAACGAAGAAGACCATTTGAGAATTCAATGTATGGCGGCGGGGTTGGAGCTTGACAAGTGTTTTGAGAAGGCAAACCGTATAGACGATAGCCTTGAGCAAACGGCGGATTTTGCCTTTGACAGCCAGTTTGGTTATTTGACCTGCTGTCCCACAAATGTCGGAACGGGTATGCGCGCATCGGTAATGGTACACTTGCCCGCTCTTACGATAAGCGGCGGTATAAACAGCGTTATAGACTCACTCAGCCAGCTTGGAATGACAGTAAGGGGCATCTTTGGCGAAGGCTCCAAGGCGACGGGTGATATATACCAGATTTCCAACCAAACGACCCTCGGCGAGAGCGAGGAGAACATCCTCGAGAGGTTTGAGCAAATTATAACAGAGGTTATCGGTAAAGAGCGCGAGCTGCGCACAACTATCTACAATGCCGATAAATATCACATAGAGGATAAGCTTATGCGGTCGTTCGGAATATTGACAAACGCGGTCATTCTCACCTCGGCAGAGGCGATGACAAGACTTTCGGATGTTCGCTTTGCGACAGAGCTTGGAATAATAAAGGATATGAGTCTGCAGAAGTTAAATACTGCAATTTATGCGGTGCTTCCTGCAAATATTGTGAAGAACTATAATCTCACCGACCCCACCGAGAGAGATTTAAAGAGGGCGGAGATTATAAAAGAAATTTTACTTTAATTTTGAGAGGAGGATATAACTATGTTTGAAGATAGATTGACAGAAAGAGCAAAAGAGGCTCTGAATTATTCGGCAGAGGCTGCGCTTGAAATGGGACAGAATTATGTCGGGACAGAGCATTTGTTAATCGGATTAATCCGCGAGGGCGAGGGCGTCGCGGGTAAAATTTTAGAGGCAAATAACATAACGGATGATGTGGTAATAGAAAAGATTGATGCCCTGATAGGTCTGGGCGAGCCGATAGAGAGTGGTTCTCCCGAGGCTACGCCGAGGACGAAGAGGGTCTTGCAAAACAGCTATATCGAGGCGCGCCGTCTTGGGCATAACTATGTTGGGACAGAGCATCTCCTGATTGCAACCCTGCGTGAGAGCGAGAGCATAGCTGTTAAAATTCTTGCAGAGCTTGGCGTTTCACCGCAGAAGCTCTACAGCGAGATAATGGGGCTAATCAGCGAGGGCGACAACCAGGGTGCCGAGGCAGAGCCGCGGGGCGAAAAGGGTACGGGCAAATCGAATGTGCCGACCCTGATGAAGTTCGGGCGCGACCTGACGAAGATGGCGCGCGAGGATAAGCTTGACCCTGTAATCGGCAGGGACGAGGCGATAGAGAGAGTTGTGCAGATACTCAGCCGCCGCACCAAAAATAACCCCTGCCTTATAGGCGAGCCGGGTGTTGGTAAGACCGCGGTTGCCGAAGGGCTTGCGCAAAAGATAGTTTCGGGCGCTGTTCCTGAAATACTCAAGGACAAGAAGGTCGTTACCCTTGATATGTCCTCAATGATTGCAGGTGCGAAGTACAGAGGCGAGTTTGAAGAGCGGCTCAAGTCGGCAATGGAGGAAATTCACAAGGCGGGCAATATCATATTGTTTATAGACGAGCTCCACACAATAATCGGAGCGGGTGCGGCAGAGGGTGCAATTGATGCCGCAAACATCTTAAAGCCTGCTCTTGCCAGAGGCGAAATTCAGGTAATAGGTGCGACCACACTTGAGGAATACAGAAAATATGTCGAGAAGGATGCCGCGCTTGAGCGCCGTTTCCAGCCGATAACGTTGAGCGAGCCGACCGCAGAGGAAAGCATACAAATTCTCAAGGGTATACGCGACAAGTACGAGGCACATCACCGCGTAAAAATAACGGACAAGGCGATAGAGGCGGCTGTCAATATGTCTATCAGGTATATTTCGGACAGATTTTTGCCCGACAAAGCGATAGATCTTGTTGACGAGGCAGCGTCAAGAATCAGGATAAAGACGCTGACTGCACCGCCCGATGTCAAGGATTTAGAGGATAAAATCGCCGAGGTCCGCAAGGAAAAAGAGGCGGCAATCACCATTCAGGATTATGAGGAGGCGGCAAGGCTTCGCGATGAGGAAAAGGAGCTTGTCAGCACGCTTAACTCAACCAAGGATAATTGGGAAAAGTCGAGCAGTTCCAAAGAGGCAGTTGTAAGCGAGAACGAGATTGCCGAAATTATCGCAATGTGGACGGGCATCCCCGTAAAATCAATAGAAGAAACAGAGGGCGAGCGACTCCTTAAATTAGAAGAAATTCTGCACGAGAGAGTAGTTGGACAGTCAGAAGCCGTAACGTCGGTTGCAAAGGCAATAAGGCGCGGCAGAGTGGGGCTTAAAGACCCGAAGCGCCCGATTGGCTCATTCATATTCCTCGGCCCGACGGGCGTGGGTAAGACGGAGCTTTCCAAAGCTTTAGCCGAGGCAATGTTTGGCGACGAGGACTCAATGATAAGGATTGATATGTCCGAGTATATGGAAAAGCATACAGTTTCAAGACTTGTAGGCTCGCCCCCGGGATATGTCGGCTATGAAGAGGGTGGACAGCTGACCGAAAAGGTGCGCAGAAAGCCGTATTCAGTTGTTTTGTTTGACGAGATAGAAAAGGCGCATCCCGATGTGTTTAATATTCTGCTCCAGATATTAGAGGACGGAATACTGACAGACTCTCAGGGAAGACGCGTGGATTTCAGAAACACAGTAATTATTATGACCTCAAATCTTGGCGCGCGTAGAATTACCGACCGCAAAAGCCTTGGTTTTGCCGCGGGGGGAGAGAGCGCAGAGCGCGATTATGAGCAGATTAAGTCGGACGTAATGAGCGAGGTTAAGCAAGCCTTCAGACCCGAATTTTTGAACCGTATCGACGAGCTGATTGTCTTCAGACAGCTTGAAAAAGATGATATAAAGCAAATAGCAGGAAAGATGCTCGAGGGTCTTAAAATAAGGCTTGATGAGAATAAAATCTCGGTTGAATTTTCGGAAGAGGCAATAGACGCGGTAGCGGCGAAAGGATTCGATGCCGTGTACGGCGCCCGCCCGCTGAGGCGTACAATCCAAAGCGGAATAGAGGATATGATAGCCGAAAGAATGCTCAGCGGAAAGGTGTCCGCAGGCGATAAAATAACAATCACGTTTAAAGACGGAAAATTCGAATGCGAATAAAAGGCTCCCTTGTGTAAAGGGAGCTGTCACGAAGTGACTGAGGGATTGTCAAAACGGCAAATCCATATGCCCTGAAAGTAAAATATACAAAAGGGCATATATGAGCATAGAGTTATCCTCGCACTCGTCCCCGCTATCGAGCAACAAGAAAATCAAGCCCAAAAGGAGCAAATCCTCAGCCGACAGAAAACCGAGGATTTTGCCCGTTTGCGGGTTGTAAACGGATTGAGGTATAAACTTTGTAACCGGATGCGGATTTTTCGCATCCGATTTTTTATGTATGTCAAAATCCCCCTCAAATTGCCGCCCTTGTCTGTAGGGACCGGCGTCCTCGACGGTCCGCTTCAGATTTTGACGGTTTGCGGTGGATGAGGGATTGTAGGGACCGGCGTCCCCGACGCTCCGTTTCGCGTTTTGACCGCTTGCGGTGGAGGGATTATTGTTTCCGCTCCCTTGCCCCCTTGCCTGTAGGGGATGAGGTCTTTCGTGCCCTCCCGCCTGCGACGGATGAGGTGTCATATTATTCCCCGTAGGCTCATAACGTCTGTGCATAGTTATACCCCCTCGATTTTTCGCAGTGCATCAATTGCCTTGCCTACACTCAAAAATTTAACCGCATTGTCAACTCTAATTCGACGCTCGGGTCGCAGCAAGTCGCGCAAGGCATTCAGCAGAGCCGTTTGCTTAGTTGTCTTGCAGTCGCCAATGGCAGACATAATCTGCCCTATTTTCAGCATCATTTCAAGATTATCGGGATTGATACCACCGGTTGCGACGCCGGGCACAGATTTTTCATCGGTATCCGAGGTAAACATAGACAGTATACTTTGAATTTGGCGTTTTCCTTCATCATCCTCAAGGAGTGCCCCTATCATATCTGTAAGGTTGGAAAAATCAATTTCATCAGACATAAAGACACCCTCCTTTCTTTTTTTGCGGGGATACTCCCGCGTCCCCAAAACGAGTTGAATTTTTTTGAATGAATCCCCCCCTGAAATCCTGACGGATTTCTTCCCCCCTTTAGGCAAGGGGGGCTACGCCGTGCTCGGTTTCGTCATGCCCCTTCCGGACGGCAATGAAAAAATTTAATCCGTTTTATTGCAAAAGCGTTGTAACATTGCCGCCCGAGGCTTGGCAGGGCGGGATTATGGGCTGTGGGCAATTAATTCAAAGCAACGCTTTTGCAAATAGCCGTCTCCCTTGGGGGAATACAAGGGGGTTATTTCTTAAAAATCTCATTTATTTTTCTCATCAGCTCGGGGTTCTGCGAGAGGCTCTTTGCGAGCTGCGGATTGCTTTTAAGCTCCCTTTGCAGCGAATCCGCGTCAAGACTGTTGAGCCGATTGTTTAGGCTGCCCTTATCGGTGGTCTTTATCACATTTTCGACCTGCCGCATTTGCTCAGGGGATAAAACCGTGCTCATTTTAGAAAGAGCATTAGATAGCATTTGCGGATTCATATTCTTAATCATATCTTCCAAATTCAAAAGAAACACTCCTTTAATGTGATATTTCGTTAATTATAATTTATGCAGAAGATATGTAAAATGTGACAATTTTAACCGAGATATTAGCGCAAAATAAAAAATGGATTGTAGATGTATCAACTAAAAAAATCCCCCCTTTGTAAAAGGGGGGATTGGTATTTACAATATCGGTCTTAATCGTTTATATAAAAGAAAGGTTATAACTGACAACACAATACCTCGGCAGAGGTTAAAGGGCGTAATTGTATAAAGTACAATATGCAGTCTTGCTGCAAAATCAGCTCCCCCCATATACAGCGGCAGCATAACTAAGAGATTAATCAGCATTGCCGAGAGGGTCATTACTAAAGTCCCCACAAGCATACCCCAAATTGCGCCACCCAGTGTACGGTTATACTTGTATATAAGTCCTGCAGTCAAGACGAAAAGACCATTAATTATAAAGTTTGCAAACTCACCCACAAAGCCCGTAGAAGTAATAGCGCAATGTAATATGTTTTTTATAAGTTCGATTACAACGCCTGCGACGGGACCGAGCGCAAAGCAACCAATCAACGCGGGGAGGTCCGAAATTTCGACCGTTAAAAACCCCCCTACATTTATGCCGATAACGCTCCCTAAAAATTGCAGAAGATACGCAATTGCGGATAATACACCGATTTTGACAAGTGCTCTGACATTTTTCTTTGACATATGTAACACTTTCCTTTCATAAAAAAATCCCCGAGAAAAACTCGGGGAATAAAATAACACAAAAGTGCTAAACTCTTCTACCATCCGGACTTTAACTGTCGGCTTTGGAATTTCACCAAATCAGCAGATAATCTGCTCGCGGGCTTACCTTCTTCGGTTCACCGCCGGTACGGAATTTCACCGTCCCCGAAAGAGTTTTTATATTTAATTTTTGCTTGAATATGATATCTTCTTTTACTGTGTGACAGCAGGTGCTTCGGGCACGGGCGTAACCTCAGCGGGTGGTTCAGGTTTGGGTGTAGGAACCTCGGGCGTCACAGGTGTTTGAGGTGCCTCTGCCTGCGGTGTGTTTGTCTGTGGTGCATTAGACTCAGGTGTCTCAGTTTGAGGTGTATCCGTTTGAGGAGTTTCAGCTTGCGCATCGCCCTCCTGCGGAGTTTCTTCCTCTTTCTTCTCCTCATCCTCGGGTTTCTTTTCCTCTTCTTCGTCTTTTTCAGGTTCACCATAGACGCTGGAAGTCATTTTCTCTCTTTTTACAATCTCGCCGTTCTTCTTTACAACCCTTGTCACGTGATAAGCGCCACCGATGAAGCTTCGCTCTATATCAACGCTTGTATTATCATAGTTATAGCCTAAAATTTTAAAGGTAATAACGCCGCCCTCGGTTATAGCCGAAAGCTTAACGGGATAGTCGGAGCTGTTACGAATTCTAAGGTCAAGGTATCCTTCGGCAATTGTTGCGTCAAGTCCTGCGGGCAGATAGCTGACAGGCAGAGAGTGATTATGCCGCTCTAATATCTCAAGATTTGCATACAGTGCTGCTGCGTACAGAGTGGAGGATGGCTGACATATTCCGCCGCCCATACCGCTCTCTACCTTATTGCCGACATATACGCCCGCCTCTCTGTAACCATTTGAATATGTTCTTGGCAGAATTGCCTTATCATAGGAAAATTCCTCGCCCGGCATAAGCTCAGTTCCGTTAATGCGTGATGCGGCAAGACGCACATTGTTTGCGCGCGATGCTGAGCTTGAACCGAAGTATGTGCTGTAGCTCCCAAGGACGTCTTTGTATAACCTATCTGTCATTTCGGCAGTTGTGTTTTCAGGTTCTGTAACAACAGCGGAGATTTCTATCTTTGTCAGTCCGTCTGTACGGAGAGTGGCAAGTGCATTTTCCAGTGCGTTGCGGTCAACCTCGCATCGAGCCTTAGACTCGTGCACAATTACCTTGCCGTCAACCTTTTCATAGAAGGCATCCTTTTCCTTGGATGTCAGCCATTTATAAAATTCGTCAAAATCAAGTGCCTCGGGGGTAACTTCAGCAGGCACAAGGTTGAGCGTAGCAAAATCTGCGTCAATAATTTTTGCCTCTATCATTTCTGTGGCAGAAGCTCTGTCAACTTTAACACCGTTTGCAGGGGCGTGGATTGTCACCGAGCTTGAGCCTATTTCAAAGGTGTGACCGACAGGCTCTGTTTCAAAGCCGTCTGTGACTGTATCGAGGGCTGCGGCTAAAAGATCCCTGTTATATACAAGAGTCGGTTTGATTTTATATGGTTTAAACCATCTTGCGATGTGTGCAAATGTGTTCGATATAATATTTCCGTCCTTGCCTGATGTAAAAGCCTCCTTCGCAGTTGCATCGTTGTCGAATTTAATGTCAAGCTCATCAAGGCTCAGGTCATAGCTGTTTGTCTTGCAAGTGAGGGGGATAACCGCACCTCTTAATTTATCTGAAGAATATGTCGCAGACAAAAGCTCCATAACCTCTCCCTTTGACATTTTGCTGATGTCTGTATCCTCAATATATGTGCCCGGAAGCGCCCCGTCATAGCTGTTTACATAAACTGAGAAAGCGGCAAAAATAATCACCGCGGCGATAAGTACGGAAAAGAAAATTTTAAAAAATTTTTTTGAGGCTTTCACGCAAACAACACTCCCATTAAAATACTCAAAATTGTTTTCGATATACCGATACAATTTCCTTTATTATCTCACAGAATATGAAAAAAAGCAATAGCGTCCGACAAATTTTTGCAAAGAATTTCATCAGCGCCCCGCTAAAAGAGTCGGGACGCTGATGATTATATATTAATTAATATATTTAGGTAGATATGTTTTTATGCAAAAGCGTGGCAATACAAAAATTTTACGGGCAGATGCCCTCATCCGCCCGTAAAATAATTTAATTATCCTCAATTTTCCCGATAAGCTCAAGTGCGAGTTTCGCATTTGTTAACGCCATTTTTGCGGAATTTTCGGAAACCGCGGCAAGATTTTCGCGTATGCTGTCACGGTTTTGTATTATTTCGTCTATATATCTGCAAAGAGTGAGAGGGTTTGGATTTTCTGCAGGTACGCGCTTGAGCTGTCCCATATATTCCATCATTGCCTCTATCTTCGGATCATAGACAATGCCAATTGCGGGGGTTTGGCATTTTGCCGCGTATATCAAGGTATGCAGACGCATACCCAAAACGAATTCTGCCTTGCTTATTATGCCCAAAATCTGTGCAGGCGTTGGATTTCCGCCTATAATATGAGCACACTCTGTCATATCGGCTGCCGACTGTGTTATCTTAGAATCTCGCTCCGGCTGCATGAGAAGGAATACCGTTTCAAGATTATATTTTGATTTGGCATAATTTGCAGCCTCTGCAATCTGATTACAAAAATCCTTGCCCGTTGTTTTAAAGGGACGAATAGCGACTGCACAGAATTTAGCCTCGGGAGATAGCCCGCTACGGCTTAAAAACTCCGCTGTTTCGATATCGTCTGCGGGGAAAAGGTTGAATGCAGGGTCGGCTGTAACCATTACCTTCGGGCCGTCAACGCCGAAGCGTATAAGCTCTTCTGCTGAGGACGGCTCGCGCAGGGTGATGAGGTCTGTGTCGCTTAAAACCTTGCGTATTTTACCAAAGTTAGAGCTGCTGCTGACGGGGCCTATTCCGTTTGCATATAGCATCGTCTTTTTGCCGAGCATCGTTGCGAGGCGGATAATAAGTAAATAGTATGACAATGATTTAGTCGAGGTCACGTCCTGAATAAGACTTCCACCACCGCTGATTAGGAGCTTTGTATGCCTTATTCTGCGAACAATGCTGAAGAGGTTAAAGCGGTGAATCGACTCAACGCCGTATAGTCTTGCGGTTTCCCTCGGGGTGTTTGACAGGGTGACTATCTTTATGTCAGGGCAGAGAGCCTTAAGCTCGCGCACGATTGCATAGAGAATAGAGTCGTCCCCGCTGTTGCCGAATCCGTAGTATCCCGATATCATAATGTCCGATGAAATATCGCGATTTCGGAGCGGATTTGAGATAAGGTATTTTCCTATATTTTGGAATTCATCCGTTGAAACCTCGTTAATGCGGCTGTTTTTAATTATTGATACATACATTTTAACGGCGTCGTCTGCCATTGTGTCTATTGAGTAATATTTACCGACTGTTTCCCGTGCATATCTCCCAAGACGCTCTCTCTCGTCCGCTGTGGAATTCAAAAGGGTGAGGATATCCTCCTTAAGTTTTTCTGTTTCTGTCATTTCAGAGCCGCGGCAACAGAAATTGGTGTCAATTGATACCTTGAGCTTATCCTCGTCAAAAATTCCGATATAACCCTCGTTGCCTGCAATGATAGACGGCTTTTCACAAGCCATTGCCTCAAGTGCGGCACGGCTGACGCCTATAAATATGTCACCCGCTGCGGTAAAGCGGTTTATGTCCGTACGGCTGCCCGTTGTGATTATCAGGCGCTTGCCAAGGGCAGAATTTACTGCATCAGCCTCCGCCTTGACATTGTCATAATCATCCCCGCCGCCAACAATGATGATTTCGAGGTTGGGGATTTGAGAGTAAAGGTCTTGCGCTGCCTCTATCAGTTTATGTGCGGCAAGGCTTCTGTCCTCGTCCATTCGACTGACATATACAATTCGTGTTTTGTCATTGCTGAGTGAAAATTCCTCCGCAATCTGGGAGAAATCCGTATCTTTTGAAAACTTGTCAAGGTCAATTCCGTTAATTGTTACGCGGATATTGTCGGCGTTTATCCCGTAGCTGTCAATCAAATATTTCTTAATATCATCGCTGACGGCTAGTGAGCGGTCGCCCCATCTTGTCAAGAGATTATAAGGAAAACGGGTGGAGAAAACCCAATGTGCAGTCGTGACAAAGCGGAAGTGATAGCGCCTGTGAAGAAGGGCGCATAGAAAGGCGGGAATTCTTGCGTGGGCGTGAACTACGTCAAAACGCTCTTTAAAAATCAGCGCCTTTAACTGCTTGTACGCTCTATACATACAAACGGGGCTCTTGCTGTGGAATGGAATTTTGACGTGATTTATCCCTGAGTCCTTAAGCTCTTTTTCATATGCACCGCCGTTTGATGCAACGGTGACATCTATTCCGCGGCGGACGAGAGCCTTGGAAAGCTCAATTATGTGTGTTTCGGCGCCGCCGATATCGAGCTTCATTGTTGTCATTAAAACGCGCATAGCAGATATTTCCTTTCTGTTTTGATTTTATAAGTGTTTCAAAGTAATTCTACCCTTTGCGAAATGTTTTGTCAAGACGGTGCCTCACCAGAACCCAAAATGTAATATTTTTGTTGCAAACTTGAGAGAAATATGTTATTCTAAAAACAGATATATTATTAACAAAAGCGATGTAAATAATATTTTATAATACGTCGGAGAGGATGATAATTCGATGAAACTTTCGGAAGTTAGGGATTTGCTTGGCGCCCGTGTCTATGCGGGAGAAGACAGGCTTGAAGATGAGGTCTTGCAGGCGTGCGGAAGCGACCTTATGAGCGATGTGCTCGCCTTTGTTAAGGAGAAGGCGTTGCTTCTTACGGGGCTTCAGAATCTTCAGGTTTTGAGGACTGCTGAGATGATGGATATTGAGGCGGTGCTTTTTGTGCGAGGGAAGGTTCCGACACAGGATGTTATAGATTTTGCAAATTCGCGGGGGATGGTTATTATGACCACCGACCTGCCTATGTTTGTTTCGTGCGGGGTGCTGTACTCCCACGGACTTCGTGGCAGGAAGGAGGCGGTAAAGCTTGGCTAATACTGCCATGAAGCTGCATTATGATGTAGACGGCGAGGATTTTACACTTGCGGGGGCTGCGTCTGCGGCACTTAAAAAACGCTTGCGCCAACTTGGACTTCCGCCTGATGTAATAAGGCGCACTGCGATTGCTATGTACGAGGCGGAAATCAATATGGTAATCCATGCGGACGGGGGGACGATAGATGTTGAGATTTCTCCCGAGAGAATTCATATTGTCTTCGCGGACCATGGTCCCGGAATCCCTGATATAAACAAGGCTATGAAAGAGGGGTATTCCACCGCTACAAGCGAAATACGGGAGCTTGGATTTGGAGCGGGTATGGGGCTTCCGAATATGAAGACATATTCAGACGAAATGAGAATAGATACAATTATAGGGGAAGGCACGACCATTGATTTGGTAATAAATATCAAGTAGAACTCGAAATTTCAGAATGAATGGAGGGCGTCTTTGGTATGAGCGAAACATATTGGCACTCAGTAACACTTGACAGAGAAAAATGCACAGGCTGTACCAACTGCCTGAAGCATTGCCCCACCCAAGCGATACGCGTGCAAAAGGGGAAAGCGAAAATACTTAAAGAACGCTGTATCGATTGCGGGGAATGTATACGTGTATGCCCACATCATGCTAAGAAGGCGGTTACTGACGGGCTTGATGCACTTGGCAAATTCAAATATAACATTGCTCTGGTTGCCCCCGCATTTTGCGGACAGTTTTCAAGGACAGAGGATTGCAACCTTATATTGTCCTCGCTCAAACTTATAGGTTTTGACGATGTGTATGAGGTGGCAAGAGGTGCACAGGAGATAAGCGATAAAACAAAGGAGCTGCTGAGAGAGGGCGGGCTTGAAAAACCTGTCATTTCCTCGGCATGTCCTGCTGTATGCAGATTGATAGAGGTTAGATTTCCAAACCTCATTCAAAACATCATTCCTCTTAGGTCGCCTATGGAGCTTTCAGCCGAGGCGGCAAGGAAAGAAGCAATGGAGAAGACAGGGTATGATAAGTCGCAAATCGGCGTATTCTTTATAAGCCCTTGTGCTGCAAAGGCGACGGCTGTAAAGGATGAGATGCTTGTCAATAATTCAAATGTTGACGGAGTTATATCCATAAAGGATACATATTTAAGGCTTGCACAAAAAATTGGCAAAATCAAGGATATAGAAAACCTTTCCCGTGTGGGAAGTAAGGGAATACTCTGGGCAAAGAGCGGCGGAGAAGCAAAAGCGACGGGAGCTCCGCGCTGTGTTGCGGTAGACGGAATACATAATGTTATTGAACTTTTTGATGATATAGAGGAAGATAAGCTTGCAGATATAGAGTATGTTGAGGCACTTGCGTGCCCCGGTGGTTGCGTCGGAGGCCCGCTTACTGCGGAGAACAGCTTTGTTGCGAGGGCACGGCTTGAGCGAATTTGCCGTGATATGCCATACGAGGTGGGCAAGATAGACGATAGTATTGACAGAATGTGGGGCAGACCGCCTGTATACAGACCCATTATGAAGCTTGATGAGGATATACAGGTTGCTATGCAAATGGCGATGGATATTGATGAGCTTGAAAAAAGTCTGCCGGGGCTTGATTGCGGGTCGTGCGGGGCACCAAGCTGCCATGCGTTTGCAGAGGACATAGTCAGAGGATATGCGAGTGAAACGGATTGCATATTCAGACTGCGTGAGCTTGTAGAGAAGCTTAAAGTCGATAAAGAAAAGGAAGTGTAACGTGAAAGTTCCTTTCCCGTTAAGCCTCCGGCGGAATTTATTGTCCGTGCAAAATTTTCCTCGCATAAATGCTCGGAAATGCACATGGACGAAATAATCTCTTATCATTCCTTGCTCTGCGGATAAGAGGAAATTTATTACTTATTTGTGCCGACGCAGAGCGGCGGAATGGAGATTATTATGAAAGTATCAGAACTTAAAGATAAGCTTTCACTTACGGTTTCTGCGGGAGCAGAAGGAATTTCTAATGAGATAGAAGGCTGTTATATCGGGGACCTTTTAAGTCTTGCTATGGCAAGGGTAGAGCAGGGGACGGTATGGGTGACGATACAGACAAACATTAACATAGTGGCTGTGGCGTCACTTGCCGAGGCAGCCTGCATAGTAATAGCAGACGGATTTGCCCCTGATGAAAATACCATAGAAAAAGCCAACGAGGTAAACATACCGATTTTGACCTCGGAAAGATCAGTCTATGAAATTGCCAAGGGTCTGGCGGAGCTTGGGATATGAAACTGTATTACGATTTACATATACACTCTGCCTTGTCACCTTGCGGCGATAATGATATGACGCCGAATAATATAGTTAATATGTCACTTCTTAAGGGGCTCGACGTTATAGCTGTGACAGACCATAATTCCTGCGGTAATGTGCGTGCGGTCCAGAAGGCTGCAGAGGGAAGGCTTCTGGTTATTCCAGGAATGGAAATAGAAACCTCTGAGGAGGTTCATATTCTTGGACTCTTCCCGTGTATAGAGTCGGCGGAAGAGATGGAGGGTATTATCAAGGACCTCTCCGCCCCGATAAAAAACCGCCCTGAAATTTTTGGAAATCAGTATTATATGGACGAAAACGATGAAATAGTCGGCGAGGAGGAAAGGCTTCTTGTCACGGCAACGAGGCTTGATATTTATGCTGCCGTGGAAAATATACAAAGACTTGGGGGCGTTTCCGTTGCGGCACACATAGACAGAGCGAGCTACAGCGTGCTGTCTAACCTCGGATTTTTTCCGCCTGATTTGAGTATAGGGGCTGTAGAAATTACCTCGGCAAACAGCAATGTTATGCTTGACGAATATAAAAATTATGTTGTACTGACAAGCTCTGATGCTCATTATCTTGGTGATATTTCCGAGCAAAACTACTATTTAGAGGCAGAGGAGAAGACTCTGGAGGTATTTATGTCGAAAATTCGCAGAAATGCGTAAAAATATTATTATTTTATGAAGAAAGCCCTTGCGGAAAGGAAAACTATGTGTTATAATCATAAAGGGTCAAATTTGGGATCCATTGCTTTGTGATGCAAAGTGTTAAGTTTTTAACAATCAATAGTTATTCGAAAAATAATATTGCGGAGATTTTTCGCATTAAGCAATATAAGGAGGTTTGACAAAATGAGTCAAAATACGATTCCGTTTAGCGGAACACCGGAACAAGAAGCTGCCCTTAAGGCTGTTATTGAAAAGCACAAGGGCATGAAGGGCGCGGCTATTCCTGTTCTTCACGAAGCCCAGAACATCTACGGATATCTTCCGATAGAGGTTCAGGAGATGATTTCAGAGGGTCTTGATATTCCTCTCGCTGAAATCTACGGCATTGTTACTTTCTATGCGCAGTTCTCTCTCAATCCCAAGGGTAAGTATCAGATAGGTGTATGCCTTGGTACTGCTTGCTATGTTAAGGGTTCGGGTGATATTCTTGAGAAGGTAAAACAAATTTTAGGTATTAATGTTGGAGAATGTACTCCTGATGGTAAGTTCTCACTTGATGCAACACGTTGTATCGGTGCTTGCGGACTTGCTCCCGTTATCACTATTAACGACGATGTATATGGTCGCTTGGTAGTTGACGATATCGAGGGTATCCTCGCAAAATATTAATAATCGAGAAATTATGAGGGAGTTATCGCTTCATATACTCGATATTATGCAAAACTCTGTTGTGGCAGGTGCAAAGCTTATTGAGCTTACCCTGACAGAAGATACGGAGGCAGATGTTTTGACGTTTACTATTAAGGATGATGGCAAGGGAATGCCACCTGAAATGGTAAAATCGGTCATAGACCCATTTACTACAAGTCGCTCTACCCGTAAGGTTGGTATGGGGATACCCCTTTTAAAGCTTGCGGCGGAGAATACAGGCGGCTGTATAGAGCTTTCCTCTGAGGTAGGGGTCGGAACGATTATTTCCGCAACATTTGGCTACAGTCACATTGACCGCCAGCCACTTGGAGATATGGCAGAAACAATTCTCGGCACGGTAACATCTTATGAGGATATTGACTTTTTGTATACTCATACAGTAAACGGAAAAGAGTTTGTATTTGATACGCGGCAAATCCGTGAAATTCTTGGAGGGGTTTCGCTTAAGGCGCCTGAGGTTACACTCTGGCTTGGCGAGTACTTAAAGGAGAACGAAGCGGAACTTTACGCACAGTCACAGGATATGTGATTTAAAAGAGTATTAAGAAAGGAATGATATAAAATGAAAAGTTTGGCAGAACTTGAAGCTATAAGAAAGCAGATGCTTGACAACATCACTCTGAGAAAAGAGGATGAAAACGGTGTTCGTGTAGTAGTTGGTATGGCTACCTGCGGTATTGCAGCAGGCGCTCGCCCTGTTATGAACGCATTTATGGAAGAAGTTGCAAAGCGCAATCTTTCAAACGTTACCATTACACAGACAGGTTGCATCGGTATGTGCCGCTTAGAGCCTATCGTTGAGGTTATCGAGCCCGGCAAGGACAAAGTGACATATGTTAAGATGACTGCAGAAAAGGCAGCAAAGGTTATTGCAGAGCACATTGTAAACGGCAGTGTTGTTACTGAATACACCGTTGGTGCAAACGAATAATATTACTGATTAAAACAGAAAGGATTGGTATAAAATGGATATAGCCAGAGCACATGTCCTGATCTGTGCAGGTACAGGTTGTACTTCATCAAAGAGTGAGCTTATAGCACAGGAAATGGAAACTCAGCTCAAGGAAAAAGGGCTTGATAAGGAGATTAAGGTTGTCAGAACAGGCTGTTTCGGTCTTTGCGCACTTGGTCCTATTATGATAGTTTACCCCGAGGGTGCATTTTACAGCAATGTAAGCGTTGATGATGTTACAGAGATAGTTGACGAACATCTTATGAAAGGTCGTATCGTAAAGAGACTTCTCTATGATGAAACAATTCAGGAGGGCACTGACGAAATCAAGAGCCTTAATGAAGTTGATTTCTACAAAAAGCAAATGAGAATAGCACTTCGTAACTGTGGTGTTATCAATCCTGAAAATATTGACGAGTACATAGCCTTTGACGGATACAAGGCTCTCGGCAAGGTGTTGACCGAGATGAGTCCTGAGCAGGTTATTGAAACTATCAAGGCATCAGGCTTGCGCGGCCGCGGCGGCGGTGGATTTACAACAGGAATGAAGTGGGATTTCACTGCTAAAGCACAGGGAGACAAAAAGTATGTTGCATGTAACGCCGACGAGGGTGACCCAGGTGCGTTTATGGATAGAAGTATTCTTGAGGGTGACCCCCACAGCGTAATCGAGGCAATGGCGATTGCTGCGTACGCAGTAGGCGCAGACGAGGGTTACATCTATATCCGTGCAGAGTATCCTATCGCTGTAGAAAGACTTAGAATCGCTATTGATCAGGCTAAGGAATACGGACTCCTCGGTAAGAACATCTTTGGCACAGACTTCAGCTTTGAACTTGACCTTCGTCTTGGTGCAGGTGCTTTCGTTTGTGGTGAGGAAACAGCGCTTCTTACTTCTATCGAGGGTATGCGCGGTGAGCCGCGTCCCCGTCCTCCGTTCCCTGCAGTTAAGGGTCTTTGGATGAAACCCACACTTCTTAACAACGTTGAAACATACGCTAATATCTGCCAGATTATCTTAAACGGTGCTGACTGGTTCACATCAATTGGAACCGAGAAGAGTAAGGGTACAAAGGTATTTGCTCTCGGTGGTAAGATTAACAATACAGGTCTTGTGGAAGTACCTATGGGTACAACCCTCCGCGAGATTGTTGAAGAAATCGGTGGCGGCATCCCGAACGGTAAGAAGTTCAAGGCTGCACAAACAGGTGGACCTTCCGGCGGATGTATCCCTGCAAGTCTTATGGATACACCGATTGACTATGACTCACTTACAGCAATTGGTTCAATGATGGGTTCAGGCGGACTTATCGTTATGGACGAAGATAACTGTATGGTGGATATCGCTAAGTTCTATCTTGAATTTACTGTTGATGAGTCTTGTGGTAAGTGTACACCTTGCCGTGTTGGTACAAAGAGACTTTATGAAATTCTCGATAAGATTACAAAGGGTCAGGGAACACTTGAAGACCTTGACAAGCTTGAAGAACTTGCGCTTCACATTAAGTCAAGCTCACTTTGCGGACTTGGTCAGTGTGCTCCAAACCCTGTTCTCTCAACGCTTAAGTACTTCAGAGATGAGTATGTAGCTCACGTTGTTGAAAAGCGTTGTCCTGCAGGCGTATGTAAGGATCTTCTCAATTATGTTATTATTGAGGATAAATGTAAAGGCTGTAGCGCATGTGCAAGAAAGTGTCCTGTTGGCGCTATCAGCGGTGAAATTAAAAATCCGTTTGTTATCGACTCGGACAAGTGTATCAAGTGTGGTGCTTGTGTTGAAACTTGTAAGTTCGGTGCAATAGTGAAGAAGTAAGAAAGGGGAATGACTGATATGGAAAATGTTAATATTAAAATAAACGGACAGAGTATGAGTGTTCCTGCTGACTATACCATTCTTCAGGCAGCACGCGAAGCAGGAATTAACATCCCCACACTCTGTTATTTGAAAGATGTAAGCCAGACAGGCTCATGCAGAATGTGTGTTGTAGAGGTAAAGGGCGCAAGAAGTCTTCAGGCAGCTTGTGTATATCCTGTATCTGAGGGTATGGAGGTATTTACAAACACTCCTGCAGTTAGAAAGTCAAGAAAGATTACACTTGAGCTCTTGCTCTCAAACCACGAGAGAAAGTGTCTTACATGTGCAAGAAACGGTAACTGTGAGCTTCAGACCCTTTCTGAAGAACTCGGTGTTACAGATATTCCTTACGATGGCGTAAGAAATGAATATGATGTAGATAGCCTGTCACCTTCTATTGTTCGTGACAACAACAAGTGCGTACTTTGCCGTCGTTGTGTAAGCGCATGTAAGAATATCCAGACAGTTTCTGTAATTGATGCTACAGAGCGTGGATTTACTACAACCATTTCTTCTGCTTTCAACAAATCACTCGGCGAAGTTGCCTGTGTTAACTGCGGTCAGTGTATCGTAGCTTGTCCTGTAGGCGCACTTCGCGAAAAGGACAGCACAGATTTAGTATGGGAAGCAATTGCAGACCCTGAAAAGGTTGTTGTTGTACAGACAGCTCCTCCTGTTCGTGCAGCTCTCGGCGAAGAATTTGGTATGGCAATCGGCACACCTGTTACAGGTAAGATGGCTGCTGCTATCAGAAGACTCGGCGTTGATTATACCTTTGATACAGATACCGGTGCTGACCTTACCATTATGGAAGAGGGGACAGAGCTCCTCGACAGAATTAAGAACGGCGGCAAGCTCCCGATGATTACATCATGCAGCCCTGGCTGGATTAAGTTCTGTGAGCATAATTTCCCTGATTTCCTTGACAATTTGTCAAGCTGTAAGTCACCTCACCAGATGTTTGGTGCAATCATTAAGACATACTGGGCAGAGAAGCACAATGTAGACCCAAGCAAGATATTTATGGTATCTGTTATGCCTTGTGTTGCTAAGAAGTTTGAGAGCGCAAGGGACGAAATGGAAGTTAAGGGTCTTCGTGATGTTGATGCTGTTATTTCAACAAGAGAGCTTGCTCGTATGATTAAATCTGCAGGTATTGAGTTTACTGAACTCCCTGACGAGAAGTTTGATGCTCCTTTTGAAGAAGCAACAGGCGCAGGCGTTATCTTCGGTGCAACAGGCGGCGTTATGGAGGCAGCTCTCCGTACAGTTGCAGATGTTGTAACAGGCGAGGATTTAGAGCAGATTGAATATAATGCAGTAAGAGGTACGGAGGGTATCAAAGAGGCAGAGGTTAAGATTGGCGATTTGACAGTTAAGGCTGCAATTGCACACGGTCTTGGCAATGCAAGAAAGCTTCTTGAAAACATTCGCGCGGGCAAGGCAGATTATCACTTTATTGAGATTATGGCGTGCCCGGGTGGTTGTGTAACAGGTGGCGGACAGCCTATTGTTCCCGCTAAGGTACAGATGAAGGTTGACCTCAAGAAGGAGCGTGCAAAGGCACTTTACACAGAAGATGCTAATGCTCCTATCCGCAAGAGCCACAAGAACCCCGACATTGAGCTTCTTTATAAAGAATTCCTCACAGAGCCGGGAAGTCACAAGGCACACGAGCTTTTGCACACACATTATGTAAAGAGAGATAAGTTTTAAAATTTAAAAATGCAGTTGCCTTTTGGCAACTGCATTTTTGTATAAGCTATAAAAAATATCCGTCACATTTGTGACGGATATTGGAGCTGGTGATGGGACTCGAACCCGCAACCTGCTGATTACAAATCAGCTGCTCTGCCAATTGAGCTACACCAGCAACACTGACAAGCAATAGAATATCATAAATTTAGAGGTTTGTCAAGCTTTTTTTCAAATTTTCTTGCTGATATTGAAAATATTTTAATTAGATTTTGTAGGGGAGGGGCTTGCTCCTCCCGCAATGAATAAAATTGTACGCCGAAAAGAATTTTAATATTTTAGTCATTATGCTACTATTATTTTATAATAATATATGGTAGAATGGTTGTAGGGGAGGGTCTCCGCGCCCTCCCGAAATAGAACGGCACATCGTAAACGCTGTGCCCTACAAACAAATATGGAAATTTTGTGTGATGACTAAATGTAGGGTTCGGCGGTTTCCGACGAACCGCAACAGATATGCAAAATAACGCGGATAACATCTGTAGGGGAGGGTCTCTGTGCCCTCCCGAGCGCGAAGAAAAGAGGTCGAGTAATAAAAAGCGCCGGCAGGC